>NZ_DDOP01000042.1:1708-192299 GCF_002341725.1 Bradyrhizobium sp. UBA2491 | reverse complement strand
ATATTGCAGGCCGAATGACACAGGCGGGCGTCGTCGGCAACATCGACACCAATCGCACGCAGATGTCGGCGCTGATCGGCCAGAGCCAGGGCGCGACCGGCGCGCTGCAGGCGACGCAGGCCGGCAACCAACTCCTTGCGCTCCAGGCGCAGCAACTCGCGGATCTCACCGCCGTCGTGGCGGCCAACGGCCGGGCGCAGGCCTTGCAGTCGGCCGAGCAGGCCGCCGCCGCCGAACAGGGCCGCGAGCAGCGCCGGCGTTTCCTGACGCCGGGCTCGGGCTACCAGCCCGGCAATGCCCGCATGTTCCCGAACAGCGGCAACTGAGGCTGGCACGATGGACGGCAAGACCCTCGCTCGCGTCGGCGCCATCGTCTTCGTCGCGGTCGCCATCACGGCGACCGCGATCGAGATGAACCGCAAGGACGTTTCGACGGACGTCCTCGCGACGCGGGGCCGTCCAGTCACAGCCTTAGATCCACTCACCGCAGAACTGCTTCGCTGTTCCGAGATCGGCGAGGCCGGCACGCGTGACCCCGGTTGCCTGAAGGCGTGGGCGGAGAACCGGCGCCGCTTCCTCGGCCGGCCGGCACCGGTTTCATCACCGTCGCCGGTTGCGCCAGCCACGCTGTTTCCAAGCGCGCCCGGGTCGGCTGATCCCATCCACAAAGACAGTGCGCCAGCGGA
This sequence comes from Bradyrhizobium sp. UBA2491, assembly GCF_002341725.1. Classification (NCBI taxonomy): domain Bacteria; kingdom Pseudomonadati; phylum Pseudomonadota; class Alphaproteobacteria; order Hyphomicrobiales; family Nitrobacteraceae; genus Bradyrhizobium; species Bradyrhizobium sp. UBA2491. Next base: position 191,613 of record NZ_DDOP01000042.1, on the reverse strand, counting down.
CATGACCGGGCCTGCGATGCAGGCCGACCCCGCTCAGCCGGAGGTTCGCTGACATGGGCGGCACCGGCGTCATCGACCATTTCCTCGAGGTCTTCACCCGCTACATCGACGGCGGATTCGGGCTGCTCGGCGGCGAAGTCGGTTTCATCGCCACCACCTTGATCGTTATCGACGTCACGCTCGCCGCGCTATTCTGGTCGTGGGGCGCCGACGACGACATCATGGCGAGGCTGGTGAAAAAGACGCTCTTCGTCGGTGTCTTCGCGTACCTGATTTCCAACTGGAACAATCTCGCCCGCATCGTCTTCGAGAGCTTCGCGGGCCTCGGCCTGAAGGCGTCTGGCACGGGCTTTGCCGTCAGCGATCTCATGCGCCCCGGCAAGGTGGCGCAGACCGGTCTCGATGCTGGCCGCCCGCTGCTCGACTCCATCTCCAGCCTGATGGGCTACTGGTCGTTTTTCGAGAACTTCATCCAGATCGCCTGCATGTTTTTCGCCTGGGCACTAGTGCTGCTGGCGTTCTTCATCCTCGCGATCCAGCTCTTCGTCACCCTGATCGAGTTCAAGCTGGCGACGCTCGCCGGCTTCGTCCTCATTCCCTTCGGCCTGTTCGGCAAATCCGCCTTCATGGCCGAGCGTGTGCTCGGCAACGTCATCTCCTCCGGCATCAAGGTGCTGGTGCTCGCCGTCATCATCGGCATCGGCTCGACCCTCTTCTCTGAGTTCACATCCGGATTTGGCGGCAATACACCGTCGATCGACGACGCCATGGCGATCGTGCTCGCCGCGCTGTCGCTGCTCGGTCTCGGCATCTTCGGCCCCGGCATCGCCAACGGCCTCATCTCCGGTGGCCCGCAGCTCGGCGCCGGCGCAGCCATTGGCACTGGTCTTGCCGCCGGCGGCGTTGTCGCAGCAGGCGCGGCCGCCGCCGGCGCAGCCGTATCCGGTGGCGCTGCACTTGCTGGCGGCGCAGCCGCCGCGGCTCGTGGCGGTGCGGCCCTCGCCGGCGGAGCCTCCACCGCCTACAGCCTCGGCGCGGCCGGCCAATCCGGCGCATCGGGCGTCGCGTCGGGCCTTAGCAATGTTGCCAGTACCGGCGCGAAGGCCGCCGTCTCCCCGTTGAAACGCGCAGCTGGGCGCGCCGCCGACAGCCTCAAACAGAGCTATCAGGCCGGTGGGCAGGCAGCGACGGAGGTCGCCACGGGCGCATCCGGCGCCGCAACGACAACCGCCGCTGAAGCCGCATCTCCGGGAGCCGCGTCCTCTGCCAGCGACGGCCCGCCGGCCTGGGCGAAGCGCATGAAGCGCTCGCAGCAAATGTCACACGGCGTCTCCGCGGCCGCCCACGCCGTGCGCAGCGGCGACAGCCACGGCGGCGGCTCCTCCGTCAACCTTTCCGAAAGCGACTGACCATGTTCAAACGACCATCCACCCATTACGGCAAAGCCCCGCAGCCCGAGACGCCCTATCAGCGCGCCGCTCAGGTCTGGGACGATCGTATCGGCTCCGCCCGCGTTCAGGCCCGCAACTGGCGCTACATGGCCTTCGGCTCGCTGGCGCTCGCATGCGGGCTTTCGGCCGCGCTGGTCTGGCAGTCGGCCAACGGCTCGATCGTGCCCTGGGTGGTGCAGGTCGACCGGCTCGGTCAGGCGCAGGCGGTCGCGCCGGCGACTGCGGACTACCAGCCGAACGACCCGCAAATCGCCTTCTACCTCGCGCGCTTCATCGAGCAGGTCCGCTCGATCCCATCCGACGCGATCATCGTGCGGCAGAACTGGCTGCGCGCCTACGACTTCACGACACAGGGCGGCGCGCTCGCGCTCAACGACTATGCCCGCGCCAACGACCCCTTCACCAAGGTCGGCAAGCAGCAGATCGCGATCGAGGTGTCGTCGGTGATCCGCGCTTCGCCATCGAGCTTCCGCATCGCCTGGATCGAGCGCCGCTATCAGGATGGCTCGCTGGCTTCCACCGAGCGCTGGTCCGCCATCCTCACCGTTGTCGTGCAGCCTCCTCGCGACGCCGACACGCTGCGGAAGAATCCCCTCGGAATCTACGTCAACGCCATCAACTGGTCGAAGGAGCTTGGACAATGACACCGACCTTCCGCAAAGCCGGGAGGCCGGCTTTCCTCAACCGTGCCGTTCCGGGTTTCCGTAAATCCGGCTTGCCGCTTCTCCTGCTTTGCACATCGGCGCTCGCGGGCTGTGCCGGACACACGCCGCCGCCCGAGATTTCCTATGACGATGCCGCACCCGCTGTCATCGCCGCCGATCCGCCGAAACCCGTGCGGGTCGTGGAGTTGCCGAAGCTGCTCCCGCTGCCCGGCCAGTTGAAACCGGTCGGCAAGGACGGCAAACCCGAGCCGGAACCGGCCGATCCCGCCGCGCGCGTGAACCAGGCTAACGCCGCCGCGCGCGTCCAACCCGTCCGCAACGGCTTCATCAACTCGATGCAGGTCTATCCCTTCGTCGATGGCGCGCTCTATCAGGTCTACGCGTCACCGGGTCAGATCACTGACATCGCGCTTCAGCCCGGCGAGCAACTCGTCGGCTCCGGTCCCGTCGCCGCTGGCGACACGGTGCGCTGGATCATCGGTGATACCGAGAGCGGCATTGGCGCGGCCAAGCAGATCCATATCCTCGTGAAGCCTACCCGCGCCGAGTTGATGACGAATCTCGTCATCAACACCGACAGGCGCACCTATCACATGGAATTACGCGCAACCCCTTCGACCTACATGGCGTCGGTGTCCTGGCAATATCCGCAGGACCAGCTCATCGCGCTGCGCCGCCAGAACCAGCAGGCTGAGGCGGCGCAGCCGGTATCGAGCGGCATCGATCTCGCGCGCGTCAATTTCCGATACGAGGTGACGGGCGACCGTGCGCCGTGGCGGCCGCTGCGCGCCTTCGATGACGGGAAACAGGTATTCATCGAGTTTCCGCGCGGCATCGGCCAAGGCGAGATGCCGCCGCTGTTTGTGGTCGGGCCGGAGGGCGACACGTCCGAGCTGGTGAACTATCGCGTGCGCGGCAACTACATGATCGTGGATCGCCTCTTCGCCGCCTCCGAATTGCGGTTCGGCGCGGGCAAGAGCCAGAAGCGCGTCCGCATCTCTCGCACCGACGGGAGGCCGGCATCGTGAGCGACGAACGCGATCCCGAAAAGGAAGAAGGCGGGGCGCTGGGTTCGACGCCCCAGCCTCAGCCGGCCGACGATGACGACACCCGGCCGCTGACCGGCGAGCCCGCCGCGACGATGCGGCTGCGCGCCGAACCGCCGCGCGTGACCCGCCTGTCCCGCAAAGTGCTGGCTGGTCTGGGGCTCGCCGCAAGCCTCGGTGTGGGCGGGGCGCTGATCTACGCGCTTCAGATCCGTCACGGCGGCCAAGGCCAAGAGCTGTACTCGACGGACAACCGCTCGACACCGGATGGCCTCGCTGGATTGCCGAAGGATTATTCCGGCGTTCCGAAGCTCGGCCCGCCACTGCCCGGCGACCTCGGCCGTCCGATCCTCAATGCGCAGAATGGCGCCCCCGTGCCGCCGATCGGCGCACGGCCGACAGGCCCCGTGGGACCAAGCCCAGAGGAACAACGCCGGGCCCAGGAGCTGGAGGCTGCGCGGACCGCACGGCTGTTCGCCTCGACCGAGAATCGGCCCGCCAGTGCCGCGACCTCGGCGCAACCGACCGCGACCGCCACGCCTCTCGCCGATCTCTCCAGCCTCGGCCTCGCGCCGCAGCCGGCGACGCCCTCGGCGCAGGACCGGCAGCTCGCATTCCTCAACCAGGCGCCCGACAAGCGAACCGTCTCGCCGGATCGTGTTGCGGCGCCGGCGTCGAAGAATGTGCTTCAGGCCGGTGCCGTCATCGCCGCCGCGCTCATCACAGGCATTCGCTCCGACCTGCCCGGTCAGATCACCGCGCAGGTGACCGAGAACATCTATGACAGCCCGACCGGCAAGATCCTGCTCGTGCCCCAGGGCACGCGCGTCGTCGGGCAGTATGACAGCGGCGTCGGCTTCGGTCAGCGGCGCATTCTCCTCGTCTGGAATCGGCTGATCTTCCCCAATGGCCGCTCCATCGTGCTGGAGCGTCAGCCTGGTGCAGACGCGGAGGGCTATGCCGGGCTCGAGGATGGTGTCGACTATCACTGGGGCGAACTGTTCAAGGCCGCTGCGCTCTCAACGATCCTGAGTATCGGCGCCGAGGCCGGTTCGTCGGGTCAGGACAGCGATATCGTCCGCGCTCTTCGTCAGAGCGCCTCGAACAGCGTCAGCCAGACCGGTCAGCAGATCGTCCAGCGTCAGCTCAACATTGCTCCGACGCTCACCATCCGGCCGGGGTTCCCCGTCCGCGTCATCGTCACGCGCGATCTAGTGCTCGAACCCTACGGAGGCTGAGATGGCCAAGCTGAAATTGGGACCGATCGTCGACGACAAGCCGGTGAAGGTCTCGGTGGAGCTGCCAGCGAGCCTTCACCGCGATCTCGTCGCCTATGCCGAGATTCTCGCCCGCGAAGCGGGGCAGTCACCGGCCGACCCCGTTCGCCTAATCATCCCGATGCTGGAGCGGTTCATAGCCACGGATCGGGGATTTGTAGCGGCGAGGAGGTCAAAAGGATCGCCGCGGTCGCCTGGATGATTGTCGCAGCTGCTGACCGTGACATCGAACGTGCGAGACTCAGGAGGCGGCGCCATGCGGGGTTGTCATTCCGTGGTGACCAGACCGCACAAAATGGTAGAACCTCATCCACAAGCTGCCGATAAACAGTTCCAGGAAACTGGGCTGCCGTTCCGGCCTCACTCATGACGGTCAGGCCACGCCCGATCGCAACGAGCGATAGGAGATTGTCTCTCCCCACGTATTGGGTGTGGATTTCCGGGTGTCGCCCAAGATCGGCGAGGCGCTGGACCAAATAGTCGTGGATCTCCGATCCAGGGGCGCCGTCACTTACAATAAATCTCTCGCCAGCAAGATCACTCCAGCTAAGCACCGGTTTCTCGGAAAGAGGGTGGTCGCTGGGCAGCACTGCGAATACTCGCTCGGACCAAAGCTGTTCTGTTTGGCAGTCCGACCACTGTGCGGTTCCCGTAATGAAAGCTACATCGAGCTGAAGTCGCCGGATCGAGGCAACATGATCCGCAGGATCACCGTCAAAAAATTCGACCCGTACACTCGCATGTTCCTTGCCATAGGCCCCCAGTAACTCGCACAGGAATCCGGACGCGAGCGACGAAAAGATACCAACCTTGATATGCCCCCGCTCAGAGCGGCCTATGGCGGCCACATCCCTAGCGCCGTGCTCGATCTGCTGAAGACCCTTACGTGCGCGACGCACGAAATGCTGCCCCGCCAACGTCAGGCAGACGCCGCCGTTGTGCCTCTGAAACAACGAGGCACCAAGTTCGTCTTCAAGATCGCGGATGCGACGGCTGATCGCTGATTCCTGTATCTCCAAGGCCGACGCCGCCTTTCGAAAGCTACCGTGCTCGGCCGCAGCAAGGAAGTACCGAATCTGGCGGAGTTCAAGCATGGGCCGCTCGCGACCACGGCCTATTTGAAATGAGGTCTGACGTTGTAACAGCCCAAGGTCGCATTTGCTTCTGTATGTATTCGGCCAGAAGCGCTTTTGTATGTTCCTTGAGTGGGCGTCGACCGTTCAAGAACGTACGCGCGATACCGATCGACAACCTTCGCAACCTGATCGCATGCATCGATCTATATGCACAAGCTACCACGACCACCGCGTCCAAACCGCAACTAAGGCAGCACCTCCTGATTCATGCCTCAAATAGACGGTCGCATGCGCGCGCGGACGGATGATTTTATATAGTCTCGATATACGAAGGTATCGATCAAATATACCGGCCCCTGAATAGGTCGGGCGCCGATATATCCCACTGATTTGGTGCCGACGAATTTGGCAGATGTCATTCAGCCGGTATCGAGATTCAGACGCTTAAATTGTCTGAAATCCTAACAAGGTCAATAACCGTCTTGGCTTGCAACTTTTGCATAAGATGGCTCCGGCGAACCTTCACCGTAATCTCACTAACATTCAATTCGGCAGCAATCTGCTTATTAAGAAGACCCTTTACAACGAGCTTGAAAACGTCTCGTTCGCCGGGCGTCAATGTCTCCCAACGCGCATTCAAATCCAGCGAACGCGCTTCGCTCTCGCGCCTTCGCCGGTCTTTTTCGATCGCTTGTTGGATAGCATCCAGCAGGTCTTGGTCGCGAAACGGCTTGGTCAAGAACTCGAAGGCGCCATTCTTGATGGCGTTCACGCCCATCGTGATGTCCCCATGTCCCGTGATGAATATCGTCGGCAGATGAATGCCGTATTCAGGCATTTGCCGATGAAAATCGATCCCGCTTTGTCCGGGCATTCTCACATCGAGCAGCAGGCAGCCGGGCGCGTCCGGCATGGAGCTTTCCAGAAATTCGGCAACCGAGCTATACGAGCGCACCTGTAGCCCAACGGATGCGAGCAAATCTTCGAGCGCGGCGCGAACGGACCGATCGTCATCGATGACATAGACGATGGGCTGCGGCCGCGAATCCGCCGTCGGTTCATTTTTCATCAGGCTGCCTCCATGTGGCGCGGCAGGCGCACCTCAAATACGGTCCCGCCTCCAGGGACTGGAGCCGCGGAAATCTGTCCGCCATTCGCTTCAACGATCGTCTGACTGATGGTAAGGCCAAGACCCATGCCTCCCTCTTTCGTCGTCCAGAAGGCGTCAAAGAGGTGCTCACGAGCTCCCGGCGCCAGACCGGTGCCGGAATCGGCCACCGCGAGAACGATCGCATCCCGTCCATCCTGCGAGGCGGCAATTCGCAGACGACGCTCGGGCAATGCGCGGTCCGACATCGCCTCGGTCGCATTGAGGACGAGATTGCTGATGACCTGCTGGATCTGGACCCGATCGGCAAAAACGCGAGGTAGGCCGTCATGCAGGTCCAGTTGCAAGGCGACGCCGCCACGCTCGATCTCGCCGCGCGACAAGGTCGCGATTTCCATGACAGCTTCCCTGAGGTCGAATGGTTGTCGGCGCGGCGCCTCGCCCTTCGAAAGGGCGCGAATGCGCGCGATGACCTGGCTTGCCCGGTTGGCATCGCTGACGATGCGGTCGAGCGCGAGGCGGGCCTTGTCGAGATTTGGCGGCTCCTGGGCAAGCCATCGGGTGCACGCGCCGCCGCTGGCGACGACGGCAGCCAGGGGCTGGTTGACTTCGTGCGCGATCGACGCCGACAGTTGACCGAGCGTCGTGACCCGCGCAATTCGCAAAAGCCGATCGCGCGCCTCCAGCGCCTCGGCCTTCGCAGCCACCATCCTTAAACTGAGATAGGTTGTAACGCCGATCGCAACGATACTAATCCCGGTATTGACGATGCCGACCTCATACGCACCGGAGTGGGTCAAGAAAAAACTGATCAGGGTCAGCGCGACACAAATGCAAGCGAGGGCCACTACAGCCGTGCCAGACAAGATGCGTGTCGCAACGAGAATGACCGCTGTGTAGAATACGGCCGCTGCGATGGCGTAGTCCGTGACCGTATCGGCGATAAAAATGCCGGCCATCGCAACGCCCATCGCGATCAACGTCAGCGCCGATCCGGGACGTATATCATTGGCGATCTTGAGCATTGTTCACCTTCTCGATCAACTTACCTACTTTCAATATTCTTCCCTGGAGAATCTACTCCGCCGTGTACCTAGATAACTATTGCTTCTCGGTCACTCGCCTGGCTCGAACCGCCACCGAGCAGATGTTACCAGCGGCTCCAGACTGAGACGACCGATAATCTGTTCCAAAAGGCGATCCTGCCGAGTGTCGGCTCGCACTGTCGCGCTCACCTGGACTCGGTTTGTGTCCTCGATATTCGTGCTTTCGAGGTCGCGGATGTGCAGCGCACCGGCGAGATCGCGAAGAAGAAGCGCCCGAACATGCGCCTCAGCCTCTCCATGGCAGATGATGCTGATCGCATATGCGCTGTCCAACGGGCTTGCGGCGAATGACTGGCGCTCAACGAGGCGCACGAGCGGGCGCAGAACTGCGTTGACGGCGATGACGAACGTCGTCGCAATCAATGCATGAAAGAAAAATCCGGCCCCACACAGCGCGCCGATCGCGGCGGAGCACCACAGCGTCGCGGCGGTGTTGAGCCCGCGCACATTCAACCCTTCCTTGAAGATGATGCCGGCGCCCATAAAGCCGATGCCGGAAACAATCTGGGCCGCAACGCGCGTCGGGCTCGCCTCGCCGGGGAACAGCCCGGCAAAGAGGACGAAGATGGCCGCGCCGAGCGCGACGAGGGTATTGGTTCGCAGCCCGGCCAGGCGCTGGCGCCATTGCCGTTCGAAGCCGATCAAGCCGCCAAGAAGGAATGCGCCCCCGAGCGTGAGTGCGGTGTGGCCAAGGCTTTGCCAATCCATCTGAATGTGTTCCCATCTCGTTGCGTCGGTCGCGCCCTCCCGAGGCGCAAGCCCGCGCTATTGCTGGAATTGCCACTCCACTCGCTGTCAGAATTCGGCGTGGGCGCGAAGCGACAGAATCGAGGCTGGTCCGCGGTCGGCGTTGTAGGCGGGGTTTGCAACAAACTGATAGTCGAAGGTGACGGTGCTCCAGCCGTTGACCCGCAAGGCGTAATACGCCTCGACGATCGACTCGTGGCCGTAGCGCAGTCTCCCATCACCGATCAGCAACCCCGTGCCTCCGGCGGCGAGGAAGTTACGATGTGCACTCGAGAGGCCGTTGACCGCAGCACCGACTCCGATCGTGTCCGCAGGCCGTCCCCATGCAGAACCCTTTAGGGAGAAACCACCGGAAATGCTGCGGTCGATGTCCGTGAAGGAGAGGATTTCGGTGCGGCCGTCGTTCCAGCTTGCACGGGCGAAAAGCCCGAGGTCAGCTGTCAAAGCCTGTTCGATATTTCCATAAAAGCCATACTTATTCTGATTGCGGCGCAGGGCCGTCATCGCATCGTTGATATCTGTTTGAGGGCTCGCTTGCGCGAGGTTGATAGCGTCGCGATACGCGCCGGTGTAACCACGGTTGATGAAAGCGCCGATCCGAACCTTACCCGGCTGCCCGAACAGGCTGTGCCGTTCCTCGAACTCGACGGCGCCACCGCCGCCCCCATTGAAGACCAAAACATCACTGTTCGGCTCCCTGGGCACTTGGAAGGCCCCGGCTCGCACAGCCCAATCCTTACGATTCAGCTCGATGACCGCACCGCGCGTCATGCCGGGAAGGTCGGCGGGGAAGTCATAGGCCCCCGACGACCAGATTGCCCAATTCATGAAATCCGCGCGCGGATCCTTGGCATAGGCATTCGCGTCGAAGAAATCGCCAACCGCGAAACGACCAACCGTGACAGTGACGCGATCGATATCGCGTCGCCCCGCCAGTTGCAGGGGGCCGTCTGCGACATCCTCCTGCTCGCCACCAAGACCGAATGTCTGCTGAAGATAGTAGCGCTGTGGCCGAAATTTCGGAAATTCAGCGCCGCCTTTTTGCGCTTCTCCATTTGGAAAGCCTGCGAGTCCGAGCGTCCCGTTCAGCCCGAAGCCTTGGGCTAGCTCGGGATTGAAATAGAACGCACCACCGTCCCAAAGCCTCACGCCAAGAAATGCGTCCGCGGTCCACGTCTCACGAACTTGCCCACCACCGGGCAGGCTGGCGCTGGAAGCGTAGGGGGAACGAATCGCGGGATAGCCTTGGGCGATGAATGTGGTCTGGCCATGAATATTCCAGTCCGGCGACATTTCGACAGTTGCCGGTGGTCTTGGGAGTGTCGAGGCCACATCGCCCAGTCGGTAGTTCAGGCCAAGCGTGAACCTCTGGGTTCGGGGGCGGACGGACACATCGCGCAGTCCGGCACCATCGAGTCGATAGGTCGAGGAAGCCAGATCGAGGTAGTCGTACTGGACGCGTGCCGTCCATGGTCCGCCCAAGGCCATTTCGACACCTGCGCCTGCCGTCCACCCAGCGTGCCAGCGCCCCAGTTTTGACAAAACGCTGCCGTCATCGCCATTGATGTCGACGTTCGTTCGTGTCCAAGCGAGGCCTCCCGTTGCATAGGGGAGGAATGGGCCAAAAGCATAGCCGATCCTGCCACGCACCGTCCCCACGACATCCAGGGATGTGTTGAAGGGAGCCGGTATCCGTCGCGTCTCATCGGGCGGGCTCACAAAAGTGACATCGGCTTCCGCGCCGAGCACCCAACGATCGCTGGCCTGAAAGTTGTAGCCTCCCTGAAAGCCGCCGATCATTCCTGTCACCGTAGGCGGCAGGCCAACGGACTGATTCAAGACGGGGTTCGTTCCCGGGCCAAGGCTGCCAGCCCCGAAACCGGTGTGTCCGCCAAAATAGACGCCCGACCAGTCGGGCCCGCCCGATTCCACCTTATTGTCACGCGAGGCCCCCGGTGCCTTCGTTGGCATCGCCAGGATGGGTTGCGGTCCACTAGTGTTGAGCCGTGCCGCATCCGGATGGCCGGGAGTCGTTTGAAGTTCTTGCGCGTGCGCTTTGGTTACCTGAAGAACCGCTACAAGACCGAGCGCCAGCAAGTAGAAAGCGATCACCATCAGTCGGCAAAAAAGAACCCGACGACGCCTGAAAACCTTCAGTCCGGTGGTGATAGTGAAATTGGGAAGTCCGTGGGTCGTAAAATAAGTCATGGGCTACTCCTGGCGTCGGGTTGCGAGAGCGCCCGGCGCCAATAGCCGCGAGCTGCCCTCCTAGTTTTCTCGTGAATTCAAGCGGCGCGAGTTGTTGGTCGCGCCGCGACTAGATGGGTCGTCCATTTGAAGCTCCTTGCTGATCGAAGTCCGGTTCAGGTCCGGGCCTCGTGCTTTGGTTCCATGCAAGCGATCGTTTTGCGCTTGTGTGGCTCACCAGCGGCAACGCCGCATTCGCGATATCGCCGCTCTGTTCAACCGTGCGCCGCAACGCAGCAGGAATCTGAGCTTGAAACCGTCCAGCAGACGGCGACGAGCAAGGTGAACGGCCGCATGCGTCACGAACATCGCCAAAACCGCCAAAGCCCAACACAAACGTCTGTCCAACCGATTCCGAAGCGACGACCTGGCATCGCCCGGCTCGCGATTGTGGGGCGGACGCGGCGCTTGTCGCCTCGGCGGTGGCGGCCCTTGTCGCGGGCAGTCTCCAGCCTGCGGCGGCGCAAATCTCAGGATCAACGGTGATGTGGACATGATCAGGACCTCTCATGCGCTTGGCCGTCAGAACCATTGTCCGAACCGGCGGATGTAGACGGTCTTCATCAGTTGAGCGACGAGGCAGTAGCAGAGCAGCGTTCCGGCCAGCCACGGGAAGTAGGCGATAGGCAGGGGCTGCAATCCGATGGCTGCTCCCAGCGGAGAGAACGGCAAATAGATCCCCAGTACGCAGATGACGCTCGACATCAGCAAGACCGGCAAAGCCGCTGTGCTGTTGACGAAGGGAATCTTCTGGGTACGCAGCATATGGACCACGAGCGTTTGAGAAAGCAGGCCCTCGATGAACCAGCCCGACTGAAAGAGCGATTGATGCTCCGGGCTATTGGCGGCAAAGACGAACCACATCAGAGCGAACGTCGTGATGTCGAAGATCGAGGACGTCGGCCCGATCCAGATCATGAAACGACCGATATTCTTGGCATCCCACTTCCGCGGTTTGCTGAGAAACTCCTTGTCCATGTGATCCCAAGGCAGCGCCAATTGGGAAATGTCGTACATCAGGTTTTGCACGAGCAAATGGATCGACAGCATCGGCAGGAACGGAATGAATGCGCTCGCCACCAGCACTGAAAACACGTTTCCGAAGTTCGAGCTGGCGGTCATGTTGAGGTATTTCATGATGTTGCCGAAGGTTTCGCGCCCCTTCAGCACACCCTCCTCAAGAACCATCAGGCTCTTCTCGAGCAGGATGATATCGGCCGACTCCTTCGCAATATCGGCGCCGCTATCGACGGAAATGCCGACATCGGCATCGCGCAGCGCCGGGGCGTCATTGATGCCGTCACCGAGAAATCCGACGGTATGACCGTTAGCCTGAAGCGCCTGCAATACACGCGACTTCTGGAGCGGAGTGAGCTTCGCGAAGATCGTCCGCTCCTCGACCAAAACGCGAAGCGCGGTGTCGTCCAATTTTTCTATGTCGCGCCCGAGTACGGCTTGGCCCGGTTCAAGTCCTACTTCACGGCAGATCTTGGCACTCACGACCGCATTGTCGCCCGTAAGAACCTTGACCTTGACGCCATGCTCCGCGAGCGCAGCGATTGCTGGTCCAGCCGTCTCCTTTGGCGGGTCGAGAAAAGTAAGGAACCCCTGAATCGTGAGATCGGCTTCGTCCGCGATGGCATAATGCGTCTTGGCCTCGGACGCCACAAACCCTCGGGTGGCGACGACCAGCACACGGAATCCGTCCTCGTTGTACGCCCGAGCCATCGCAGCCAGATTCTTGCGCTCAACGTCACCAAGGCGGATCAGATCTTTGCCTCTTCTGACGTGCGTAGAGATCGACAGCATCTCCTCAACCGCGCCCTTGCAGATGAGCAAGTGATCTCCGTCCTCGCCCTCGACGACCACTGAGAGTCGGCGGCGCACGAAGTCGAACGGAAGTTCATCGACTTTTCGGTAGCTCGCGGCCGTGTTCGTGATGGCTGGCTCCGCCCCGGCGAATCGCACGACGGCCTGATCCATCAGGTTCTTCACGCCGCTCTGGTGGTAGCTGTTCAACCAGCCCAACCGGAGAACGTCAGCGTTGGGTTGCCCGGTAACGTCGACGTGGTGCTCCAGAATGATCTTGTCCTGAGTCAGCGTGCCGGTCTTGTCCGTGCAGAGAACATCCATCGCGCCGAAGTTCTGAATGGCGTTGAGTCGCTTCACGACGACTTTGCGCCGCGCCATCGCTACGGCGCCCTTCGCGAGGTTCGAGGAAACGATCATCGGCAGCATTTCGGGGGTAAGTCCGACGGCGACGGCAAGGCCGAACAACAGCGCTTCCACCCAGTCGCCTTTGGTCAGGCCGTTGATGACAAAGACGACAGGAACCATGACGAGCATGAAGCGGATGAGCAGCCAGCTCACACTGTTGATGCCGCGATCGAACGCCGTTTGAGCGCGCGATCCGACGATCGCCTTGGCTAACGATCCGAAATAGGTGCGAGCACCCGTGGCAACGACAAGCGCGGTCGCCGTGCCGCTCACGACGTTGGTGCCCATGAAGCAGACGTTGGGCATGTCGAGCGCGTTCATTTCGCTGGACGCTACGCTCGCCGCGGACTTCTCGGCGACAGACCCGAGCGTGTCATACTTCTCAACAGGGATGGCCTCACCGGTGAGCACTGCCTGGCTCACAAACAGATCGCGGGATTCGATCAGCCTCACGTCTGCCGGGATCATATCCCCTGCTGAAAGACGCACGATGTCGCCGGCGACGATCTCTCGCATCGGGATTTCGAATGCTTCGGGATTTGACGTTGCCGATCCTCGACGAAGAACCGTCGCCGTCGTGCGGACCATCGCCTTCAGAGCTTCGGCCGCAGCGCTCGATCGGTACTCCTGAACGAAGCGCATCAAGGCGCTGGCAAGCACCATCACGATGATGATGGTGACTTTTGTCGGATCCGCATCCTCGCCATGTTGAAGCCGAAGCCAGATGTCCGTTACAGCGCTGATCCCAGCCAGGATCAGCAGCACTGCAATGAACGGATTCTTGAAAGCGCCAAAAAACTGAACAACCGCTGGCAGGCGTCGCTCTTGCGCAACCTCATTGGGGCCGTCTTTTGCCAGCCGTTCGATCGCATCTCGGGCAATCAGGCCGTTGCGGTCGCCTTTGACGTTTTCGAAGGTGTCATCCAACCCATTCTGGGCTTCACGGACCGCCTTCATCGACAGCTTGCGTTCGTCTTTTCCGCGCGGCTTGAGAGCCGCCTTGAGGATGGGGGCATTCATTGGATGAATCTCCTGCCGCAAGCGCCGAGACCATGCGCCTCTCGGCACGGTCTTCGGCGCTTGGGGTCTTGGTCGGCTGAGGGGATAATGAAACCGATGCATCTTCACGACGCTCGGCATTCGGACCGCGCTTGAGCAGCGCAGCCGCTCTTCACCAGGGAGGGTCCGCACCTTCGCGCGACCGTGCGATTCTGCGCGAGTACGGATTGCCGCCCCGGCGGGGGTGAAGCCCGTCCAGGCCGGCGGACACCAGAACCATCGCCGTGCTGGCCTTATGCAGCGTGAGGGAATGCATCACACGCCTCACGCCGCAAAGCGACCATGCTGGTAAACTGCAAGAAGGAGTCCGGCGCGCTCGATCAATCGGCGCAACCCGCCGCCCGTGTCTGGTTCGGCGTCAAGCATCCAGATGCATTCGAGCCGACCGGTCTCGCCATTGACACGCCACGCCGCGACCAGTCGAGTCCGGTTCGTGCGGGGAGACTTCGTGAAAGGACGGTCACGCTCGCATCGCGGGTCGGCGAATGCGGGATTGCGTTTCGGCGAGGCGATCCGCGAAACGCGGAGCGAAGCCGGCAGAGTAAAAAATTGGAGAGTCATGTCTCACCTCCGTGACGAGCCGCTCGGCCGTCACAGGCGAGACTGATGATTCAGACTCGCGAGAACGACCTGAGCGGCACGCTTGCTCGACTACTGTCGCTTGGCATTGCTCGTTGATCCTCATGCGTCGGCAGCGGGTTGGAGCCGCTAGATGACATTGGCTGGATATCACCGTCATTCCTTGAGTGACAGTGTCTTGCGGGGTTGATCCGATATACAAAACAATATCCGGGATATACCATCGTATATTGTAAGGTCTTCGGCGATAACTACCTGCGCAATATCAAGCCGCTTAGACTCACCGGACACGGGCGCGTCGACTTCACTAGCGATGTGATCGCTCTGATTTATTTCGATCCGAGGTCTAGTGTGGGTATCGATATGGTTCTTGTCGAGCGCATCGTCGCGCGAAGCCCTCGTCTTCGGCGATTGCTTTATTCGTTGTCCTTAACCTTTCTGAAAGCGGCGTTTCGGTTTCGCCGCACGGGCTTGGATGCCTTTGCCCGACCGACATTGCGTTTATCGCAGTGTCTCTTTCGTACTGCCTCTTCGCGGATACGACGTCGTTATGCAGCCGAGCCGAAAATGACGTCGGACTCGCGCTTTGTGCTCCGTCGCCTTTCTCTCAAACTTTTGATCGTGCTGATCTTTGCCGGTGCTCAAAGCCCGCTGCCCTGGGGATTCGGGAAAGCGCTTACGATGATGCTGTTTATGAGCGCGGCTATCAGCTGTGCCTTGGCCCTCATGAACCACCAACGATTCAGATTGGGAGTCTTGAGCTACTGGGACGAATCTTTGGCCTTTGTCCTGCTCGGCCAAACCGCGCGGATGGTGTTTCTACGTTGAAGTATTGCGAGTGCGCTATGCCGGGGGCTCTCGTCTTCAAAATACTCGCCAATAACCTGCCACGCGATACGGGAATCGCGAAGGTGGCCGTCGAGGCGAGACGCGGGGCAGCGACAACCGCCTGCGGCGTCGTTTGGTATTGGTTATGACGGAGCGTCGCACCACTCGCCGTCGCCGCACGCTGTTGACGGGGAAGATCATTCTCAATCAGCGATCGTCCGTGATAAGTTGCGTCGTCCGAAACTTGTCGGACACAGGCGCCTGCCTCGAAGTTCCTGCTGCCCTGAACATTCCGGATGCCTTCGAGCTGAAAATAGAACCTGGCGGCGCTTGCTCACAGTGTCGAATAGTCTGGCGGAGCGCTACGCGCATCGGCGTGGCGTTCGATTGACACAAAGCTAGAACGCGCCTTCACTTTCAAGGGCGAGTGTAAAGGCGCTGGCCCGAGATACTGGCCGCGCGCACGGCGCTGCAGGCGTGACGGCTGATATGGCCGGACGGCAGGCTACAGAAATAACAAGGACAATGTGTGGGGGAAAGAGCCAATCTCACAAGGAGAATGGCGCGCCGTACTGGATAAAAGTGCGAACGCATATGTGATTGAATCTGCGATTAATTTATTTTGGGGCATCGTGATCCTCTCATCTTTCAGCGTTCGCCGGCTGCCGCCAATAGCCCCACCCAAACGGGTGCGCCGAACCGAACGCGGAGCTGATATCGGACCAAGTACAAGGTATCCGGTATTTTGCTTCTCCCGGGTCTATGAGGAAATGACTAGCTCTTTCCAAATCTGGGCCGCGTACGCAGTGGCTCTCTCCTAGTCCTGAAGTCCGCGGCATGTGTGATTGGGTACCGCTGGAATACATCGCAGAAAATCCCATTCTGCAGCGATGCAAATATCGAGTGCAAAATCGATTAAAAAATAGAGAGCTCCGCGAACTAGACGGCTCGACCGATGAGGGCACCAATGGTCGCAGTTGAGGCCATGGCGACTGCTCCCCAAAACACGACCCGAAGAGTGGGTTTCCATATGCTGGCGCCGCCAGCGCGAGCGCCGATCGCTCCGAGAACGCCAAGTCCGATGAGGCAGGCAATGGAGACGGTCCAGGTGGCGGTCCAGGCCGGCGACAGGAGAGCGACGGCCAGCGGCAAAGTCGCGCCAGATGCGAAGGTGACCGCCGAAGTGAAAGCCGCTTGAACTGGCTTCGCCATCACATGACTGGTCAGTCCGAGTTCATCCCTCGCATGGGCCCCGAAGGCGTCCTTTGCCATCATCTGCTCGGCGACCTGTCGCGCCAGTTCGGGCGTTACACCACGCTGCTCGTAGATCGCGGCGAGTTCGGCCAGCTCCGCTTCAGGTTGCGTGGCAAGTTCGCGGCGCTCACGCGCCATGTCGGCTTCTTCCGTATCGGCCTGGGAACTGACCGACACATATTCGCCTGCAGCCATCGACATTGCTCCGGCGACGAGCCCCGCTACGCCAGCAACCAGAATTTCGTGGGAAGCGGCGGTCGCGGCGGCAACACCGACGATCAGACTCGATGTTGAAATCAGCCCGTCATTGGCGCCTAGCACCGCTGCGCGAAGCCAACCTATTCGTTCGATCAGATGGTTCTCTTTATGAAGGGCTCGCATGGAACATGGTCCTGAATTACATTTCTAAGGCTTTGTAACGCGGCGCTGAGCACATAGGAAAAGGCGCCTTGCCTTCGAGATCGATCTGGAAACTTGGCCGGTCAGGCTGATCAATGATGCTATCTTCCGATGAAACGCCTACCGTTCCATCGCCACATACGCTGTAGTCCAAAGCCGCATTCAACTTCAATCGCCGGAGTGTTGTCCAGGCCTCTCAACGTGACTTCATTTGCCCTGACACTCATCACCAGATGATATCGTCCGTGGTGCGACATGTAGACCTGATGGAGGCATTTTCCGCTGCTACAAAACGTAAGGCGGTCGCCACATCTGAGTTCATGAAGATGAAGAGCGATGAGACGAACGTTCCCAACGTCAATGAAGCGGCTGAAGCCACGCGTTGTTGTCAATTCATCGCCACATACCTTCCTGTATTTTTGAAGGCCTGCCCGCACTTCCGCCGGCAGGTTTTGCACGTAGAAAGGACTGGGTTGATTGTCATGGACAGGAGAACTTGCGAGCGAGAGGGCCGGCGAGACAAAGAAAAGTGACGTCATAGCGGCTAAGATTGCCACGTCACGGAGCCGATTCGATCTTTTCATGCTGAAACCTCCACTTCCAACGGCTGTTTCTCTCGTTCGACGACGGCTGCGGAGCGGCGCTCCATCCATCGGTAGATCGCCGGCAACAGCAGCAGCGTCAGAACGGTGGACGACAGGACGCCGCCGATGACGACAGTGGCGAGCGGTCGTTGCACCTCCGCTCCCGCGCCCTGTGAAATCGCCATCGGTACGAAGCCGATTCCCGCGACCATGGCGGTCGACAATACCGGACGGAGCCGATCCGTGGCGGCTTGCCGGACTGCCTCGATAACAGGCAGCTTCCGCCGCAACGCATTGATATGATCGATCAGAACGAGACCATTCAGCATCGCGATGCCGGAGACCGCGATAAAGCCGATCGCGGCGGTGATCGAGAATGGCATGTCACGTAGCCAGAGTGCCAGCACGCCACCGGTGATCGCAAACGGAATACCGGTATAGACGACGGCGGCATGACGGACGCTCCCCAACGCCGAATAAACGAGCAAGAAGATCATCAGCAGCGCCGCCGGCACGACGATCATCAGACGGGCTCGGGCCGCTTCTAGCTGACGGAACTGGCCTCCGAACTCGATGCGATAGGATTCAGGCAGCGCAAGCTTGCCGTCGAGGCGTGCACGCGCTGCGGTCACATAACCTTCGATGTCGCTGGTGTTGAGATTGACCATCAAGGCGGCGCGGCGCTTACCATTGTCGTGCAGGATCGGTTCGACCGTTCTCATCTCGCGCAGACTTGCAACGCGGTCCAGCGGCACAAGGCCGGACGCGCCGACGCGCAATGGAAGGGAGAGGATCGATTTTGTGTCCGCGCGTAAGGACTCGGGCATACGAACGACGATCGCGTGTCGATGCTCTCCGTCCGCGATGAAGCCGACCTCGTCCCCACCGATCGCTGACGCAATGGCACGGTTGACCTCGGCGGTTCCCAGCCCCAACCGCACCATCGCGTCGTGATTGATCTCGACCACCACACTGTGGGTGCGGCTGGCCGCTTCGAATGCGGCATTGGCGGTGCCGGGCACGCCTTGCAATTCCTCTCGCGCCTGCGCGGCGAGCCGCTCAAGCACGTCGTAGTCGTCTCCGAATATCTTGACCGACAGATCCGCCCGCGTGCCCTCCAACATTTCGTTGAAGCGCATCTCGATAGGCTGCGCGAAAAGGAATGACTGCTCCGGCGCCAGCGCAGTGGCAGCCTTTTCGATCGCCGCAACCAGCTCGCTCTTGTTGCGCGGCATGTCCGGACCTTGCGGCCATTGGTCGAGCGGCTTGTAGAAGATGTAGAGGTCGTTCTCATTCGGCGGCATCGGGTCGGTCGCAACCGCGCTGGTGCCGATGCGGGAGAAGGTTCGGGTCACTTGCGGAAAGCGACGCAAAATTTCACGCTCGGTTTGCTGCTCGATCTCAAGGCTACGGTCGAGCGACATCCCCACGGGCTTGTAGACCATCGCCGTGATGGAGCCCTCATCGAGGCGTGGCGTAAACTGCGAGCCAAGGGTCAGGAATATCCTCAATGCCACGGCCAACAGGACTGCCGATGGAACGAGAAGGGCAGCGGGATGACGGAGGGCGAAGTCCAGGACGGGACGGTAGCCCCGGATCACGAGGCCGGCGAAGCCACCGTTATGCGTGATGTGGTTGTCGGCGGTTATCTCCGGGAGAGAATCTTCCTTTTCACTGACGCTCGGCTGACGCACCTTCTCGCCTCGTAGCAGCCGGGCGCACAGCGCCGGCACTAGCGTAAAGGTAACGATCAGCGCCGCTGCCAGCGCCAGCATCACGGCTTGCGCCATCGGCTGAAACAGCTTCCCCTCGACGCCGCCCAGGCTGAGTACCGGCACATAAACCAGCGCGATGATGGCCATGCCGAAGAACACGGGCCGCGCCACGCCCCCCGCAGCGTTGATGACGATGCGACGGCGTTCATCGGCCGTCAGCTCGCGCCCCTTGAGGCGCTGTGCCTCGCCCATCAGACGCAATGTGTTTTCCACGACGACGATCGCGCCATCTACGACCAGGCCGAAGTCGAGCGCGCCGAGGCTCATCAGATTGCCCGATATACCGAGCGCATGCATGCCCGAGATCATCATGAGAAAGGCCAGCGGGATGACCGACGCGACGATAAATGCCGCGCGCCAGTTGCCGACCACGATCAGCAATACGACGGCGACCAGCAACGCTCCCTCGCCAAGGTTGCGCTCGACCGTCGCGATGGTGCGATCCACCAATTCTGAACGATCGTACTGAACCTGAAGGATCATGCCTTTGGGCAGCGCGGCGCGCAGGTTCGGCAATTGCGCATCGACGCGCCGGGCAACGTCCCGGCTGTTCTGCCCGACCAGCATCATCACTGTGCCGAGCACGGTTTCCTTGCCGTTGGTGGTCGCGGCGCCATCGCGTGGAGCATGGCCGATGGTCACGGTCGCCAGATCCGCTACAGTCAGCGGCCGCACGCCACCTGCGAATTTCACGGGTAATGCGCGGATCATCTCCGCCGTCGTGACACGCGCTTCGGTTCGGACGGTGAAGCGTTGGCCGTTCTTGGTGATGGTCCCGCCGCCGGCATTGGCGACGTTGGCGCCAACAGCCTGGGCAAGCTCGCTCGGCGTGATGCCCGCTGTCGTGAGCTTCTTCAGATCAGGCTCGATGACAAACTGACGTTCGAGGCCGCCGTTGGAATTGACGTCGGCGACCCCCTCGATCGCGCGCAGCATCGGGCGCACGATATATTCCTGAGCCTCGAACAACTCCATCAGTTGTTGCCGCTCGTCCAAATCGGACGGCGGTTGCGCCCATTCGAGTGTGTAGTACCAGATTTCGCCAAGCCCGGTGGTGATCGGAGCGAGGCGCGGCGATGATCCGGCTGGCAGCATGTCGCGCACTGCGGAAAGCCGCTCGTTGACGAATTGGCGTGCGCGAAGCTGGTCCGTGCCGTCCTGATAGATGAGCGTGACCTGTGACAGTCCGGTCTTGGTGAGCGATCGCATTTCCCGCAGGCCCGGCTGACCACCCATGCTGCGCTCGATGGGCAGCGTCACAAGACGCTCGATTTCCTCTGGCGCCAGGGCAGGAACAGTCGTGTTGATCTGCACCTGCACGCCTGTGATGTCGGGAATGACATCGATTTGCAGATTCACGAAAGACCAGATTCCAAGACCAGCGATCAGCAAAGCGATGATCATCACCGTGGCTGGTCGACCGGTTGTCCATTCCAGAATCCGCCGCGTCATCGGGACACGCCGTCGAAGCTGCGGCCGCCATTGAGCGCCCGAAGTTGAAGCATCGCTTCCATAGCCTCACGTCGCGTGTCGAGCAGAGCCGACAGCGCGTCCAGATACTGGCGCTGCATCTCGACGTAAGTTGCGATCGGGATCGCTCCCTGGCGATAACTATCGGCGGCGGCGGTAGCTGCGGCCGCAAATTTCTCGGTGGCCCCGGCTGGCCAGCCCGCAAGGGCTCGACGCTTCGCCTCGTAGTAGGCTGCCTGTTCGTAAACCTGCCTCGCGATCCGTCGGTTGGCGGCGAGCAGGGCCGCATCGCCCTGGGATTGACGGCTCAACTCCTGTGCGAGGCCAGCAGCCTGGCTATTCCAAAGCGGCAACGTCGTCGTCAGCCGTATGCCGAAATTGGTCTCGCGGCTGTCTGACTTCGCGCGATTGAAGTAGGGACCGACTGAGACGTTCGGCACACGCGCTGCTTGTGCGAGGTCAACGCGCAACCCTTGCTGCTGCAATTGCGCGCGCAGCGACTGAATCTCGAAATTGTTGATGCCAGCTTGTTGCGCCATGCGCTCGACCGACGGAAGGCCGGGCAGCGTGATATCGGGCGGAGCAATGCGGAGCCGCGCTTTGAGCGGCGCGCCGCGAAGTTGATTCAGTTCGTAGACGATCGTGCTGGTCTCGGAATCAGCCATCGCGGCATTTCGCTCCGCCGTGATGGCACCCGCATCCAGAATGGCCGTGTCCAGCGTGGTGGCGATGCCCGCCGGATCCCGCTGCTCCACAACGCGTGCAAGCTCGCGCATCCGCGCGGCAACGTCGCGTGCCGCGGCGGCTTTCCGCTCGGCCGCGAACAAGGCATATCCCAAAGAGCGTGCCCGGCTTGCGAGCGTTGCGTCGAATTGCGCAAGACCGAGCCGCGCCAGCGCGATCTGATGCTCGGCGATGGCGCGACGGAGCGCCCCGCGTCCGGCAAAGTCGAGCGGCTGCATAATCGACAAGCCATATGTCGGCCCGGCGCCTTTCGGTGCACCTGTCAGGCCGTCGGCCATCCGGCGTTCGCCTAACTCGAATGCAGCTTCAGGGTCCGGCAGGCGATCAGCCGCGTCGCGCTCAACACCTGCAAGCCCGATCTGCTGGAAATAAAAGCGTCGTTCGGGGTTACTTGCCACGACGGAATTGGCAAGTGCATCAATCGACAGCACGGCGGCCTGCTGAGCGAAGGCTGGGGTCACCAAGATAATTGTTGATATGCGAACGATTATCAGGAGCAATTTTAACATTGGCACGAGTCTCAACACTGACTTCTAGACGCCTGATTGCCACGCTAGTCTGAACACAAGCTGTCAGCGTAAATGCAGGTTGATCCAGTATCGGACTGCAGCAATCAGGAGACATGACCATTCGCATTCTTCTTGTCGAAGACGATCAGGACATTGGCGCCCGCCTGAAGGAAGGGTTGGCCAGCTTTGGCTTTGTCGTTGAGCATGTGGAAGATGGTGAGCACGCCCTTTCCTTCGCGCTGCAAGAAGAATTCGACGCGATCGTTCTCGATCTCGGTTTACCCGGCCTGTCAGGCATCGAGGTCTTACGGAGGTTGCGACGTACCGGGGCCGCCACACCGGTCCTGATCCTGACGGCGCGCAGCAGCTGGACTGAGAAGGTGGAAGGTCTCAATGCAGGGGCTGATGACTATGTGGCGAAGCCGTTTCACGTCGACGAAGTCGCAGCTCGCCTGCGCGCGCTGATGCGGCGCGTCGCGGGCCAAGCCACCTCCGAATTGCGCCACGGAGATATCGTGCTTGACCCCGTTGCCGGCACCGCCAATGTTGCGGGCCAGCCGATCGAATTGACGGCACAGGAATTTCGCCTGCTCCACCTCTTCCTGCATCGCGTCGGCCGCGTCGTGACGCAAGCCGAGTTGCTCGACCATCTCTACGGCCTGAATGAGGAACGCAGCTCGAATACGATCGAGGTCTATGTCGGTCGGCTGCGACGCAAAATCGGCCGCGATACCATCAGGACCCTGCGCGGTCTGGGCTACAGGTTCGGCTGATGGTCAGAAGTCTGCGCGCCCGGCTGCTGGTTGGCGTTATTCTCACGACCGTGACAGGTATCGCTGTCGCTGGCGTTTCGATTTCCGCGCTGTTCCGGGCGCACGTCACGGAGCTTGTCAATGCCGAGCTGATCGGTCATCTCGACGAGCTCGAAGGTCTGTTGGCCCGCACGGCCGACGGACATGTCGCTCTGGCACAAAGGCTCAGTGATCCGCGCTTCGCGCAGCCCGGGACTGGCTATTACTGGCAGGTGAGCGATCGCAACGGCATCGTCCTACAATCAGCCTCCCTCGAACCGCAACGGCGTTTTCCGCCACCCGCGCGGGGGGCGGATCGGCAGCTTACTCGCTCAGTCGAAGCTGGCCCGGCTGGTGAGCCGATGATCGCATATGAGCGACCGTGGCAGACCGCTGAAAACGGTTACGTGCTTCAAATTGGCGCCGACCAGCGGATCGTCGATGATGTACTGAGACATTTTAATCAGGCGCTGGCCCTGTCACTCGGCACACTGGCAATAGCCCTAATTGGGGCCGGCACGTTGCAGGCCTGGTTTGGTCTGCGTCCCATGCGCCGTCTGCGCGACGCGCTGGGCGACATTCGCGCGGGCAAAGCAGAAACCCTGCCTGGTGACTTCCCGTCCGAAGTTCGGCCGCTGGTCGATGATCTCAACGCTCTGATCGACGCCAATACCCAGATGGTTCGCCGCGCCCGCACGCAGGCGGGCAATCTCGCGCATGGCCTGAAGACACCATTGGCCGTGCTGACGGACGAAGCGCGCCGGCTGCTCGCGAGAGGTGATACCGAGGGCGCCGCGGTCCTGACTCAGCAAACAGGGCGGATGCAGCGCCAGATTGATTTCCAGCTTGCCCGAGCCCGTGCCGCAGCCAACGCCGGCCTGCCTGGCGTCATCACGCAGGTCGAACCTGCCTTCGCATCAATAGCCGCGGCGATGCGGCGGCTCTATGCTCATCGTGAGCTGACGATCGTCCATACAGCCGAGACGGAATTGCTTGCCGCCGTCGATCCCAACGACCTTGACGAGATGGTCGCCAACCTGGTCGATAATGCCTGCAAGTGGGCTCGTGGTGTTGTCTCGATCAAGGCTACGCGCGATACCCCGACGGGGCAGCTCCTTATTACGATCGTTGATGACGGGCCAGGCATCCCGGCTGATGCACTAAACCGCGCGTTCGCCCCAGGCGAGCGGCTCGACGAGGCCAAACCGGGAAGCGGGCTCGGACTCGCAATCGTCCGCGATCTCGCCACACTGCACGGCGGCTCTGTCGAACTATCCAATGGCAGAAATGGAGGCCTTCACGCGGAGTTGCGGCTCCCATCAGCCTGACAAGTTCAACGGCGTCTAGGTTGGGCGAGTTTCATCGTGGCCGCGTCGTCCGCGCACCATTCGACCTGAGCGATTCGGCGCGCTCGAAATCAGCATCCGCGCCGCTCTGATCTCCAGCGTTCGCTTTCATCGTTCCGCGTTCGAACAAGAAGGTCGGATTCTTCGGATCAGCCTTGATGACCAGATCATAATCCGCGATGGCACGATCAAAGAGTCCTTTACGCCCGAGTGCCTTCCCGCGATTATAATAGGCACCGAGGTAGTCAGTCCTCAGTTGTACGGCGCGATCGAAATCAGAAATCGCGCGATCAAGCTCTCCCTTGCTCATTAAAGCAACGCCTCGGTTGTTGAGCGCGACATAGTAGTCGGGGGACAAACGAAGTGCTCGATCGTAATCCTCCATGGCACGGTCGATATCTCCACTCGACCGCAGCGCGACACCGCGATTGTTATAAGCCGCCGCCAACTGGGTGATCATCCGCTCGCCTGCCTGGATAACCGCTGTGCATCCCCGGATCGAGCGATCGGGTACGATTTCGGCCGCATGCACGCACGAGTCCCAATCCTCGTCGCTCAAAGCTGATGTGGGCGACGAGTTAATTGCAAAGTACGCAATAAATATCGTTGTGCTCAATAACGTAAGAGCACAACGCTTCCAGCGGGTGGTTCGCGCTAGGATCGATGCAGTTCGTGTTCTCGTATACAGCGGCGTAATGCAAATGAGCAAAGAGTAGCCTCAAGTACGTGCATTATATTATTCCCAGTTTGTTCTCTAACAATCCTGTCTGAATTTTCCCTGACAATCGACGTTTGAGACATCCGATCTGGTCGCTTCCCGAACGAGAGTACACCCGTCGAGTGCTATAGAGATTACCAAGCGAGCGCCGTGCG
This sequence comes from Bradyrhizobium sp. UBA2491, assembly GCF_002341725.1. Lineage (NCBI taxonomy): Bacteria > Pseudomonadati > Pseudomonadota > Alphaproteobacteria > Hyphomicrobiales > Nitrobacteraceae > Bradyrhizobium > Bradyrhizobium sp. UBA2491. Next base: position 166,462 of record NZ_DDOP01000042.1, on the reverse strand, counting down.
TGCCATCCGACAGGGACAGATCCAAGACTCCCGGACTAAGCCTCAGTCTGGTAGCATGAAGACATCAGCGGTGTTTGATGTACTAGCAGCGGCAATCGACGGGACGGGATGGATCCGGACTCGGTCACGGGAGGGCAACGAGGAGCCGCTATCCGGAAGAAATCGTCCTGCAAGAATTGAACATCGCGCTCTGCGGCGCTGCCAACTTGAATGACCTCTGAAATATCTGGAGGTCAATACGGCGAATTGCTCTGCAACGGCGCTCCGCAAATATGCAAGATATCAACCTAATATTAAGTTGGCGCGCCCGACACGATTCGAACGTGTGGCCTCCACCTTCGGAGGGTGGCGCTCTATCCAGCTGAGCTACGGGCGCATCGATATTCAGATAGTGTCCGAGATCGACCACGGTCAATCGCGAATTCTAGAATCGACATGGCTCAAACGACGCGGGCTAAAGCCTCGCCGATCATCGCCATTCGTACTCCACAACCTCCTTTCGGTTTGCTTCCGTGGTGCTTCCGCGACCTCGAATGCGATTTTCGTGCTTCCTTCGAGTTTCGCCAATCGCTTGGTTTCACTCGTTTTTTACGACACCCTCGACCATCAGAAAGAGCTTGCATTTGCCTTCGGAGGGCAACGCTCTATCCAGCTGAGCTACGGGTGCGTGCAGGGGTTCATTTAGCTGATTGGCCCGGTGTCGGCAACGGCCTTGGCGGGCCAGGGCCAGGCTGTAAACTGCCTGCGTTAATATGACAGGCCGACCCAAAAAGGCCGTGTTTCGAGGGAGTTTGCCCATGCGTCCGTTGGAGTTTGGCTGGTATCTGCCCACGCATGGCGACACCACGGCCTATGGGCTGATGGAGGCGCAGGTCGCCGGCTCGCCGGAACTCTGCGAGCGTGTGGTCGCGGCTGCGGAAGCGGCCGGTTTCGAATATCTGCTGATTCCGGTCGGCTCGGTGTGCTGGGAGGCCTGGATCACGGGCGCCTTCATGGCGGCGCGCTCGGCGCGGATCAAGCCGCTGATCGCAGCGCGGCCCGGCTACATCAACCCGGTGCTGATGGCCAAGATGATCTCGACCTTCGACCAGATGTCGGGCGGACGGATCTGCATCAACCTGATCGCCGGCCAGAACGAGAGCGAGGTCGAGGCCGAAGGCGTGCGCTACGCCAAGGAGGAGCGCTACGCGCTGATGGAGGAGGAGGTCTCGATCCTGAAGGCGCTGTGGACGACGCGCGGGCCGGTGAATTTCCAGGGCAAGTTTCACACCATCTCCGGCGCCCATATCAGGCCGCGCCCGTTGCAGCAGCCGTTTCCGAAATTCTATCTCGGCGGCGGCTCGCGGCAGGCCTGGGAGGTCTCGGCCAGGCATTCCGACATCCATCTGTTCTGGGGCGATCTGCCGGAGCGCATCGCCGACAACATCGCCGAGATCCGGCGGATGGCGCGGGCGCATGACCGCGAGGATGCGATCGGCTTCGGCATGCGGCTCCAGGTGATCTGCCGGGAAAACGAGGCCGATGCCTGGGAGGCCGCCGATCAATTGGTGCGTCACGCCACCGAGCGGCAGAGGCAGGAGATGAAGACGCTCTACGTCAGGTCGGAGGCCAACCAGCGCGTGCAGCAACTCGCGCGCGACTATGGCGACCTGCTGATGCCGCATCTGTGGACCGGGATCACCAAGGTGCGGCCCGGCGCCGGCATCGCCGTGGTAGGCAATCCCGAACAATGCGCCGCGACCTTGCAGCAGTTCATCGATGCCGGTTGCCACTCATTCTGCCTGTCCGGCTATCTGCACGACGAGGAAGCCGAGCGGTTCGGCCGCCTGGTCCGCCCGATCCTCGCTGCGAACAATCGCGGGCGGCTTGCCGCCTGAGCTCGGTCCGCCCGCGAGGGCGAACCTTTCCGAGATTTCATGCCTCAACCGCCGCGTAACGCGCCATGATCCAGGTCGCTCGCATCGCGTCACACGAGACTGGTAGCAACGGAGTTGAACCATGCATCATCGAGCCTGGCTTGCGGCCCTGGCGCTGTTCGTTGTGACGGCCGTTCACGCACCGATCGCGTCGGCGACGCAAGCGCAGATCGAGCGCGACAAGAAGCCGGTCAAGGCGATCGCGAGCGGGCGGATCGCGGTCGGCAATGCGAGCTTTCCGGTCTATCTCTCGGCGGACTGGTCCAATCCGCTGCCCGACGTCACCCGCGCGGTGCTGGTGTTGCATGGCGTGCTGCGCAATGCCGATGATTATTTCAGCGCGGCGCTGAGCGCGCAGGCCGCGGCCGGCGATGTCGGCAAGAGCGCGCTGATGATCGCGCCGCAATTCCTGATCGAGCCGGATGTCGAGGCGTTCAAGCTGCCGGAAGACACGCTACGCTGGAGTCTCTATGGCTGGCAGGGCGGCGAGCCCGCGCTCGCGCCCAATCCGGCGAGCTCGTTCGAGGCGCTGGATGCCATCCTGGCCAAGCTCGCCGACCGCAAGCTGTTTCCCAATTTGAAGCAGGTGGTCGTATTCGGCCATTCCGGCGGCGGCCAGGTGGTGCAGCGCTATGCGATCGCGGTGAAGGGCGATCAGGTGCTGCTGCGCGAGGGCATCGGCGTGCGCTATGTGGTCGCCAATCCGTCCTCCTATGCGTATTTCAGCAAGGACCGGCCGGATCCCGCGATCGCGGCGACATGCGAAGGCTATAACAGCTGGAAGTTCGGCATGGACGACCGTCCGCCCTATCTCGCCGCGCCGACGCCGGCCGCGCTCGAGCAGGCCTATGTCGGGCGCCGCGTGATCTATCTGCTCGGCACGCTCGACACCAACCCCAACCATCCCGCGCTCGACAAATCCTGCATGGCGGAGGCCGAAGGGCCGTATCGTTACGCGCGCGGTCACGCCTATGTCGCCGCGATGCAGGCCCGCGACCACGGCACGCCGAACCACAGCCTGTGGGACGTGCCCGGCGTCGGCCACGAGGGCGGCAAGATGCTCAACTCGCCGTGCGGCCTGACCGCCGTGTTCGACATTCCCGGCTGCGAGGCCGCGCGCTAGCGCATGATCCGGAAAAGTGCGAAGCGGGTTTCCGAAAGGACCATGCGTAAACAAGAAGCTGGAGCGCGATGAGGATTCAACCTGATCTCATCGCGCGCTAGGTGGATTTCGCGACCGAAGGCTGCGCCGGCCGATAGGCCGAGGCGTCGGTCGTAAACTCGGCGTGGCCATAGTCCTTCAGCAGGTTCTGGATTCGCCTGACCAGCCGCCGGTCGGCAATCCCGCGTAGGCCGGGAATGCGGGAGGCCAGCCGGTAGAGCGCAACCCGGCTGAACAGAAAGGCTCCGACCAGCGCCGTCAGAGCGCGATCCCCGGCTGTGATCGGCACGCCGATCGATGCGGCCCTCGCTCTGTCGCCGTTCAGGAAGCTATTGACGAAGAACAGCTTGGCGAAGCTGCGTTCGAAGGTCTCGAACAGGCGGCTGCGGAGCGACTCGTCCGGCCGCAAGGTCGCGGCCATCGTTGCCCGTACCAGCTCGCCGCAGGTCTTGTCGTCGTAGCCCGCGCGCAAGGTCGCGGATCGCAGCACCATGAGATCGACGATGCCCTGCGGCGTATCGGAGAGCAGGTCCTCCGGCAGGCCGAGTAGGAAGCAGCGGTAGCGCGCGAGCTCGACGCGGGCCCGCTCCTCCGCCGTGAACTGCGTGCGCCCTTCGGACAGCACCTTCTGCGCCAGCAGGAAGATCGGGATCAGTCCGGCGGGCATCTGGTCGACCTGCGGAATCGGGATGCCATAGACCGCGATGTCCCAATTGTCGGCGCGGCGCATCACATTGGCGCGCACCATCGCGTGCATCAACCGCACCATCGCGGCCGCCTTGAAGCCCGGGCCGAAACGGCCGAGCGCGCCCGGAAGCACCGACGTGGCGAAGAACGTCGCGGTTTCCTTGACGCGCCGCGCCGACGAGTTGCTCGACAGCGCGTTGGTGATCGCCATCGGCAGCGCCGCGTATTTGTTCATGAAGGTCGCGAGAAACGCGCCGCGGATCAGGAACGGGCTGAGATTGGCGGCTCCATTGCGGTCGATCTGGGCGCCTTGCTCGACCAGCTTCATGTCGAGCCAGGCCGGCGTCCGCTCCATGTCGCGGATCAGGGCGACGAGCTCGCGCGGCGCATCCGCGACCGTCTCGACTCCGGCGTCGCAGGCTTGCACCAGCATGCCGACCAGCCGGCGGAAGCCGTGTTCGCGCATCAGCGCCGCATAGGCGTCGGCCGCGGGATCGCCCATCATGCTGTAGTTGCGGATGAATGCCACGCGGTCGGCATCCGCCAGCAGCGCCGCGCGGGCGGCGGCGAATTTGCCGGGCAGGACGCTGGTGGCGCCGACGTCGCCGGCAAACCGCTCAGGGACGATCGAGAAATCGACCCTGCCGTAGATCTCGGGGATTTTCTCCCTTTGTGCCGCAACCCTGCTGCGCAGCCTGTCCAGCGTTTCGGTCTGCATCCGTCCGCCTCCCTCGAATTCATTGCTTGCTCATAATTTATATCAAGCGATAGCAAATGCAAATAAATAATGTCGTGTGATATGATTTGGCGATGAGCACGAAAAACAGTCCCCTTCCGCCGCCGACGCGGTCGGCGACCACCGGTTACAAGAAGGGTGACGAGACCCGGACCCGCATCCTCAACGCCGCGCTCGCAGCGTTCGGCAACAGCGGCTTCGCCCGCGTGACGACCCGGCAGATCGCCGAGGAGGCGGGCATCAACCTGCCCGCGCTCACCTATTATTTCGGCAACAAGGAAGGCCTGTACCTCGCCTGCGCGCATGAGATCGTGGCGCGCTATCGCGAGGCCATGGAAACGATAAGCCAGACCGCCGCGGCCTCGTTGCAGGCGCCACCCGATCCGAGCGGCGCCCGCGCGCAGCTCAAACTGCTGCTCGCGGCGCTGGCGCGGTTTCTGCTGACATCGGCGAGCGCCCAGAACCGGCTGTTCGTTCAACGCGAGCTGGCCGACCCTGGCCGGGCATTCGAGGTTCTCTACGCCGGGCTGTGGCGGCCCGGGATAGAGCTCGTCGCCCTGCTGATCATCGCTGCCTCACGCGCGCAATTGACGATCGCGCAGGCGCGTGTCCGCGCCGTGCTGATGATCGCGGGCCTGACCGGCTTTCAGTCCGGCGCGCCGATCATCTCGCGGACGATGGGGCAGGCGGCCTCGCTGACGATGGTGATCGAAGCGCTCGAAGCGCAGGTCGACGCGCTGGCGAACTGATCACAGCCGAGCAGCCGACGCGATTGGCCGGTTACGCCGGCACGATCACCTTGCCGATCGGCCACAGCGCGATGCCGGCAAGCTTGAGATGTGCCCATGCGAACGGAATGCCGATGATCGTCACCGCGAGCAGGATCGCGGTGATCAGATGGCCGATGGCGAGCCACCAGCCGGCCAGGATGAACCAGATCAGATTGCCGATCAGCCCGAGCGGCCCGGTTCCGATATCGGACATGCCCGTGACCTCGTCGCGGCGGACTGCGCGCGAGCCGAACGGCAGCAGCGTGTAGACCGCGATGTTGAAGGCGGCGCGCGCCCAGGGCAGCCCGATGATGGTGATCGCCATGATCACGGCGGCGATCAGCCAGCCAAACGCCATCCACGCGCCACCGATCAGGATCCAGAGGATATTCAGGAGGATAGAGACTGGCTGCATGGCTGAACCCTTCGCGCCGCGTAATACCAGCCCCAATATAGGCTGGCAGCCGGCACTCCGGTAGGGTGCGGCACCGATCGCGCGACGGCGGCATCGGAACGGGAGAGCGACAATGAGAAAAACATTTGGGATGACAGGACCAGGAGCGGCGATTTCGGTGGTGCTGGCATTGTCGGTGCCGGCTGCACGCGGCGAGGATGCCGTGCGCTTCGCGCCGCTCAAGGCCGAGGAGTTGTCGCCGCCGCAAAAGGCCTGGGCCGACATGATCAGCGCGCCGCCACGCAACGCCAAATTCACCGCGCCGCCCTACCGCGCCTATATCCGTAATCCCGACCTGGCGCCGAAGCTGTCGAGCTTGTCGGAGTATCTGCGCTGGAACACCTCGCTGCCGGCGCGGCTCAGCGAGATGGCGATCCTGATCACGGCGCGGCACTGGACCGCGCAATATGAATGGTCGGCGCATTATCCGTTGGCGATGAAGGGTGGGCTCGATCCGAAGGTTGCCGACGCCATCGCCAAGGGTACGCGGCCCGAGGGCATGAAGGACGACGAGGCCGCGCTCTACGATCTCGGCGTCGCGCTCTATCGCGACCGCAAGGTCAGCGACGCCGTCTACAAGGCCGCGCTGGAGAAGTTCGGCGAGCGCGGCATCATGGATATCATCGGCATCATGGGCTACTACGACCTGGTCTCGATGACGCTGATCACGATGCAGGCCGGCTCGGCCAATGACAGCGTGCCGCGATTGCCGGTGCTGGAGAAGTAGCGCTACTTTATCCCCCGCCCCGCTAGCGGGGGCGAGGTCAAGCAGGAGCCAGCAGTTCGAACGATTGCGCGATCGGCGCTTGCCTATCGCCTGAAGCCGCTGGCGCGGGAATAGCTCTGGCGGCCCTCCTGGGCCGGGCGCGCCGCCATGCTGGCGCGGGCCTCGCTGGCGACAGGGGTCGCGGGCTTCAGATCCTCGAGGAAGATCGGCTTGGCGAAGTAATAGCCCTGGGCGTAGCGGATCTTGGTCGCCGCCTGCAGGTAGGCGAGTTCCTCGTAGGATTCGATGCCCTCGGCGATCACGGTCATGCCGAGCGCCTCGCTCAGCGATTCGATCGCGCGCAGGATGCCCTGGCTGCGCGGCCGCTTATGGATGTCGGTGATGAAGGAGCGGTCGATCTTGATCTCGTCGGCGGTGATGTCGGCCAGCGCCGACAGCGACGAGTAGCCGATGCCGAAATCGTCGATCGAGATGCCGACGCCGATGCCACGCAGGATCGGCAGGATCTCGTCCTGGAAATGCGTTCGGGTCACGAACGCGTCTTCGGTCACCTCGATCATGAATCGCTTCGGGAAGCCGGTCTCCTCGATCGCGCGTGCGAAGCGGCGCATGAACTCGAGATTGCCGGCCTGCTTGGCCGCGACATTGATGCTGATCGTCGCCGCCGGCCCAAACGTGTCGTTGATCAGGTCGATCGACTTGACGATTTCTGCCAGCACCAGGAACGTCAGTTCGTCGATCAGGCCGAGCTCCACGGCGAGGTTGATGAAGGTGCCGGGCGCCTGGATCACGCCCTCGTCGTCGCGCAGCCGCACCAAAGCCTCGATGCCTTTGACCTCCTGGGTGCGGATATCGACCTTGGCCTGGAATGCGCAGCAGAAGCGCTTTTCCAGGATCGCCAGCCGCAGCGACTGCTCGATCTTCATCCGCGCCAGCGCCTCGCGCTCCATGCTGTTGTCGAAGAACGCGGTAGAGCCTTTGCCGTTGTTCTTGACCCGGTACATCGCGATGTCGGCATTCTGGCGCAGCGCCTCGTAGCCCCTGCCGTGCATGGGGTAGAGGCTGACGCCGATCGAGGTCGAGGCGAAGATCTCGGATTCCTCGATGAAGAACGGCGCCTTCAGCCGCTCCTGCATGAGGTGGATGAATTCGGCGACCTCGTCATTGCCGCTGATCGGATTCAGCAGCAGCAGGAATTCGTCGCCGGAGATGCGCGACAGCACGTCGGTGTCGCGCAGCGCGTGGCCGAGCCGCTTCGACAGTTCGATCAGCAGCGCGTCGCCGATCGCGTGGCCGTAATAGTCGTTGATGTGCTTGAAATTGTCGACATCGAGGAACGCCAGCGCAAAATGGCTCTGCGAGGCGTCGCGGATCAGGCTGTTGACGCGATGCTCGATCACGCGGCGGGTCGGCAGGCCGGTGAGCTCGTCGTAATAGGCGGAGCGGAACAGCTGGTCCTCGAATGCCTTCTGCTCGCTGATGTCGGTCGAGGCCGAGATCAGGAGATTGCGGCCGGCGATCTGGACCGGCCGGTGCGAGGTGAGGAACACGTGCCTCGCCGCGCCGCAGGACAGCACTTCCTCGAGCACCACCGGACGGCCGCTGCGCAGCAGGTCCAGGCTCGCGGCATGGCGATCGTCGGCGGCAGACGGCTGGCTCGCGGTCGCCGCGAGCTGCAACTGGGTCGCGGCCGCTTCATTCACCAGGATGAACTGGCCTTGCTCGTCCTGCACGGTAACGCCCGCCGGCAGCAGCTGGAGCAGGTCGCGCAGGATGCGCAATTCGTTTCCGGAAATGTCATCGTGACTTGGCGCTGTCGCGCCCGTCTGAAAATCGTTCTTGGTGAGATTATGCATGCGTCGACCTTGGCAAAGTCCGTTGTAGTTTTGGTTAAGCGGACCTGCGAAATGCCGTGACAGAATGAGACCCGGGCTGCTTTCGCAAGCCGCCGCGGCAATCGTCATTAACAGAGTATCAATGGCGGGCCCGGTCGCCGGCGAAAGCGATTGCGGAGCGCGCGGTTGCATCGGCATGCGCAAACAATATGCGTGTACCGAAAACCCGACTTATCAACAGCTCGGAAGCTTGCACTGCATCGTGCAGTGAACACCGGTCCTCAGGTAGCTGATCTCGGTCTTGCCGTCGAACGGCCGCAGCGCCGACTTCAGCAGCTTGGTGCCGAAGCCGGCTTCGCCAACAGCTTCGACCACCGGTCCTTCGGTCTCGTCCCAGATCACGTTGAGACGCCCGTCGTCGACCGTCCACGACACCTGCAGCAGCCCGCGTGGCGAGGAGAAGGCGCCGTATTTTCCGGCGTTGGTCGCGAGTTCATGGAAGATCAGCGCCAGCGAAACCGCGAGCTTGGCGGGCAGGAACAGCTGCTCGCCATTGAGATTGAACCGCACGTGGCCGTAAGGCCCAAGCTCCGAGCGCAGCAAATCCTTGATATCGCAGCCATAGCCGTCGACCCGCGCGATCAGGTCATCGGTCGCGGAGAGCGCGCGGATGCGATGGTCGATGCGCTGCCAGACCTCGGGCCGGTCCTGGAGCGCCTGATGCAGCACGGCGTGAATGGTCGAGGACTTGTTCTTCAACCGGTGCTGCAATTCGTCGACCACGATCTTGCGGTACTGCTCCTCCTCGATCAGCCGCCTGGAGACTTCGCGCTGCTGCGCGACCAGGGAACGATAATGTTCTACCCCCCAGATCGCGATGCCGCACACCACCCAGAAGATCATCAGCAAGGCAAAGCGCGCCGGATCGACGGTCGCGCTGCTGAAATTGATGATGACGCCGAGCAGTCCGCTCGCCAGCGCGGTCGCGATCCCGACCCTGTAGCCGCCGAACGCGGTCGCGAAGAACACCGCCGGGAAATAGGGCGTGAAGAACACGTCGGGCCGGATCTGGGCGAGCCCGAAGCGCGCGGCCGTGGCCAAAACGAGACAGAGCACCGCGAACGCCGCTGCAAGCGACAGCGAAGGCTGGGAATCGCCCCGCCAACCTTCCCTGAAATCGTCGATCCACTTCGCCATCGGTCGTTCCAGTTCACGTGAACAGGCGACCCAAAATAAGGCCGCTGCGACCGAAAAAGCGCAGTTGTGGCCTTCTGGCCACAGGCGGACCTTGCTAGCCGTTAACCGCGTCCATGCCTTGCGTTGCCGGAAACAGCCAGTGAATATCCGCGATATCAAAGGGCAGCTTGGGGACTGGCATGGGACGGCTGGACGGCAAGGTCGCGGTGATCACAGGGGCGACCAGCGGCATCGGGCTGCGCACGGCGGAGGTCTTTGTCGCGGAAGGCGCGCGCATCGTGATTGCCGGGCGTCGCGCGCCGGAGGGCGAGGCACTGGCGCAACAGCTCGGCGGCAATTGCGTGTTTCGGCAGACCGACGTCACGGTCGAGGAGCAGATGCAGGCGCTGATCGCGCTCGCGGTGGAGAAATTCGGCCGGATCGACTGCCTGTTCAACAATGCCGGCGGGCCGGCGCAGACCGGCGGCATCGAGGGTCTCGACGTCGAGCGGTTCGACGCCGCGATGGCGACCCTGGTACGCAGCGTCATGCTCGGCATGAAGCATGCCGCGCCGTACATGCGCAAACAGGGCTCCGGCAGCATCATCAACAATGGCAGCATCGCCGGACGGCTCGCCGGCTTCTCCTCGTCGATGGTCTATGGCGCGGCGAAGGCCGCCGTGATTCACTTCACCAAATGCGTGGCGATGGAGCTCGGCGAATCCGGCATCCGGGTCAACTCGATCTCGCCCGGCGCGATCGCCACCGGCATTTTCGGCAAGGCACTGGGGTTGTCGACGGAAGCTGCCGAGAAGACCCCGGCCGTGATGCGCGAGGTCTACAAGGCGGCGCAGCCGATCCCGCGTGCCGGCCTGCCCGACGACATCGCACATGCCGCGGTATTCCTGGCGAGCGACGAATCGAGCTTCATCAACGGCCATGACCTCGTCGTCGACGGGGCCATCACCGGCGGCCGCAACTGGAGCCAGCAGCAGGCCGGCTACGTCGCGCTGCGCAAGGCGTTCGATCAGGGGGCGGAGTAATGGGCCCGGTCATCACGGGGCGATGCAGAGCAGCGAAACCGGAATCCTGAGATTCCCCGCTGCGCAATTGCGCATCTGCGGTTCGCACTTCGCGTGCCCCGGAATGACGATAGAGGGAGTTTGGCTTTGTTGGCTTGAGATTGTGGACGTCTCCCATGAACGCGAAACTTGAGCGGCAACTGCGCTTTCTCGCTGCCATCATCGTCGCCGGCGTTCTGGCGAGCGTGGCGGTCAATATCGCGCAAGGCCGTGCCGCCTGGCCGCAGCTCGTCGCGGCAATTTCCTACACCATCGTCAGTTGCGTCGTGATCGGCGGCCTCGAACTGTTCGTGCTGCAAGGCCCGCTGTCTGAGCCGCTCCGCCGGCTGTCCTTTGTCGCTCTTCTCGCCGTACGCAGCGCAATCTACGCCGTCCTCATCATCGTCATCCAGCTGCTTCAGGTCGGTGAACGCGTTGCCGGGTTTGAGTTGCAAACCTCGCCCGAGGATTTTTGGCGCAGCATCGCCTATTCGGGGGTGATTTCCGTGATCCTCAACCTCGGCTTCAGCATCGCCAACCTGATCGGCCCGCGCGTCTTCATGAATTTCGTCTCTGGCCGCTATCACTCGCCGGTCGAGGAGAACCGCTTTGTGCTGTTCGTCGACATCGCGGGCTCGACCGGGCTCGCCGAGCGGCTCGGCGGCATCGGGATCCATCGTTTTCTCGATCGTACCTTCCGTCTGCTGACGGAGTCAGTGGTCGACTATCGCGGCGAGGTGCTCAACTATATCGGCGACGAAATTATTGTCACCTGGCCGGAAGGGCTTGGCGCGGTCGATTGCCGGCCGCTGCGCTGCTTTGTGGCGATGCGCGCCGCGCTGCAAAAGGCGGCGCCGCAGTTCGAGCGCGAGTTCGGCGCGGTGCCGCAGATCCGTGGCAGCCTGCATTTCGGCCCCGTGATCGTCGGCGAGATCGGTGACGTCAAGCCGGCCATCGTGTTCAATGGCGACGTCATGAACACCGCCGCGCGGCTGGAGGAGCTGAGCCGCAAGGTCGATGGCGGCTTTCTCGCGTCGCGCGCGGCGATGTCGCGTTTCGCCGCGCCGCCGCCATTTCCGGTGAATGATCTCGGCACGCTTCCGATCCGCGGCCGCGTCGATGGCATCGATGTGGTGGGAATCGGCGCGGCGGCGTAGAGCTGCGACAGCCAGCGCAACAATTTAGCGTCGTCCCGGCGAAGGCCGGGACCCATTACCCCAGATCTCAATTGTTGCGCGACGCCGGGGCTACAGCTTTCCTCACCAACTCAACTCTGTGGTTATGGGTCCTGGCTTTCGCCAGGACGACAGCTGTGGACATGGCGCGAGCTGGCCTTCCTGCAAGGCGCCTGTGCTCTCACGCCTTCTGCTTCGCCGCTTCCTTGGCGAGGTCGGGCGCGTTCACGGCCGGGATCGCGACGCGGCCTGTGCCAGTTTGCTGAAGCGCGGCGGCGGCCTTGTCGTTCTGCATGATCTTGGCCATCACGGCTTGTCCCGCGCGCTCGAACACGGCGCGGTTGTCGATCAGGAACTGGCGCGACTTGCGCAGGCCGTCGATATAGCCGTTGATCTCGGGCACGACATAGCGCGCCACCAGGTCCCAGCTGCGACGGGTGTTTTCGATGTTGGCCCAGTCATGCGCGAAGCCGATGATCGAACCGACGCCGCCGGAGACGTCGATCAGGTTCTTGATCATCTTCACGAGATCATCCGGCGTGCCGATAGTCGACGCCGCACCTTCGATGAAGGCGGTCTTGTCGACGGCCTCATCGGGCGAGCCGAACGCGGTCAGGCCCGGTCGCATCAGGGTGCCGACGTTATATTCGTTGTGCCAGCGCATCAGGCCGGCGCCGGCCTCGCGCCGCGCCTGCTCGCGGGTCTCGGCGATATGCCAGGACAGCAGCACGCGCCAGTTGGCGCGGCTCACCGTGGTGCCGGCCTTCGTCGCGGCATCCTCGGCGAATTGCCATTGCTGCGGCAACGCCATCAGGCCCTGGGTCGACATCGAGCCCAGCGAGATGATGCCGATGCCGTATTTGCCGGCCAGCGTCATGCCCGACGGCGAGATCTGCGAGGCCACCACGAACGGCATGTCCTCCTGTAGCGGCAGGATCTGCAACGCGGCATCGTGCATCTCGAACCAGTCGGTCTTGGCGGTGACGCGCTCGCCATTGAACAGGCGGCGGATTACCGCGATCGCCTCGTCCTGGCGGTCGCGCTGGGTCATCGGGTCGATGCCGAGCGTATGCGCGTCGGAGGCGAGTGCACCCGGACCGGAGCCGAAGATGGCGCGGCCGCCGGTCATGTGGTCGAGCTGCACCATGCGCTGCGCGACGTTGAAGGGATGATGATAGGGCAGCGAGATCACGCCGGTGCCGAGCTTGATGCGCTTGGTGCGCTCGCCGGCGGCAGCCAGGAACATTTCCGGCGAAGCGATGGTCTCCCAGCCCGAGGAATGGTGCTCGCCGCACCAGAATTCGTCGTAGCCGAGGTTGTCGAGCTGCTCGACGAAATCGAGGTCGCGGCGGAATTGCAGCATCGGATGCTCGCCGATCGGGTGATGCGGGGCGAGGAAGGCTCCGAACTTGAGGCGCGCCATAGGTCGTTCTCTCCGGACTATTGTTATCGGGGGCTTTGCGCCAACCTACGGGGTGGGCGAAAGCAAGGCAATGCTCCGAGGCCGCGGCACCCGCATGGTTGTTGCGCAAATCAGCGGCGATTGCCGCCCTCCGGAATGTTTCCCAGCGCATCAACGCAAATTGCGCGGCGACCGCAGGCCGGTGGGGGTGGCCATGGATGACGTGCCCGTGAACCAGCGCTTACGTCCGAGGTAATCGAAGAGATGACGGGAATCTGCTGATGTCGGCTGCAACGTCATGTGGGCAGGACAGGGCATGCACCAGATCGTTGCGACGCGCGCGGAGACATCCCGCCGCTGGTGGGTGCTGGCGATCGTCGTCGCCGCCCAGTTCATGTTCGGCGTCGATGCCTTCATCGTCAACGTCGCGATCCCGACGATTGCGACGGAGCTGCACGCAACGCCGGCGCAGATCGAGGCCGTGGTCGCGATCTATCTGATCGCCTATGCCACGCTGGTGATCACCGGCGGCCGGCTCGGCGACATCTATGGCACCAGGAACGTGTTCGTCGCCGGCGTCGCGGGGTTCTCGGTGACCTCGCTGTGGTGCGGGCTCGCGCAATCCGGGCCGGAGCTGATCATTGCGCGGCTCGCGCAGGGCGCGACCGCGGCGCTGATGGTGCCCCAGGTGCTGGCGACGCTGCATCTGTTGTTCTCCGATGCCGCCCGGGCGCGGGCTTTCGGCATCTACGGCATCGTGCTGGGGCTTGCCGGCGCTGCCGGCTTCACGCTTGGTGGCGTGCTGGTGACGCTCGATCTCGCCGGCCTTGGCTGGCGCGCGGTGTTCTTCGTCAACGTGCCGATCGGCATCATCATCATCGCCGCCGCGCTGAAGATGATGCCGACAGTGCCGCGCCGCGCCGGCACGCGGATCGACGTTCCCGGCGCGATCGTGTTGTTCGTCGGGCTGCTGTGCCTGATCGGCCCGTTGCTGTTCGGTCACGATCTCGGCTGGGCGGCGTGGGTCTGGCTGGTGATGGCGATGGGCGTCGCCGTCATCGCGGCCTTCGTGCGGCTCGAACGCAGCGTCGCTCGCCGCGGCGGCATGCCGCTGATCGATCTGTCGCTGCTGTCGGATGCTGCCTTCATGCGTGGGCTGGTCGCAGTGTTCTTCTTTTTCTTCGCCAATCTGTCGTTCTATCTGGTCATGACCATGTTCATGCAGAAGGGTTTGAAGATTCCGCCGTTGGAAGCCGGGCTGGTGTTCGTGCCACTGGCGCTGACCTTCGTGATCGCCTCGCGGCACAGCGGCGCGCGCGCCAAACATCGCGGCACGCTGGTGATCATCGAGGGCTGTGCCGTGCAGATCGCGGGGCTTGCGGTGCTGGTCGCGACGGTTCACACGGTCGCCGCGCCATCGGCGCTGTTGCTCGCACTGGTGCTGATGATGTTCGGTTACGGTCAGGGCCTTGTGATGGCGCCGCTGTCGAGCGCAGTACTGTCGGGTGTGAAGCCCGCAAGCGCCGGTGCCGGTGCCGGCATGTACGGCACCACGACCCAGATCGGCAATGCGGCCGGCGTCGCCGCGATCGGTGCGGTCTTCTTTGCCGTGGAGAGCGCGACATCTGCGTATCTGGCGCTGTTTGCGGCATGCGCATTGTTTGTGCTGTCGATATCGATTTCGGCCGCATTTCTGTCATGGATGCGGCGCGCCACCTCATGAATCCACCGACCATGGCGCGCCTTTTCTGGAAAGTTCATGCCCAAACAAGGTGCTAAGGCAACTAATTCAAGCAATCTGCCTCGCACGGAGTTCCGATCACGCGTTAACGCCGATTCTCACAATTCCGCAGCGAAAGACAGCACACGGCCTTTTCATTTTGCAGTGCAGCAATTATCTGATCGGGTGACACGGAAGAATAAATCACCTCAGGAGTTGCTGTTGTCTCTGGTCAACAACGTCGAATTCTTGCGTCATCTGCCGAAGATGAGCGGGTTCGGCGGCCTCGGCGCGCTCGCGCCGGCCGTACCGACGCCGCTCGTCGAGACGACCGAATTCGGCGTCAACCCAGGCGCGCTGAAGATGTTCTGCTACGTGCCCGAGCAGCTGGCGCGATCGCCCGCGCTCGTCGTGGTGCTGCATGGCTGCGGCCAGACCGCAGCGTCGTACGATCTCGGCGCCGGCTGGTCGACCTTGGCGAAGCATTACGGCTTCGCGCTGCTGATGCCCGAGCAGCAGTCCGTCAACAACGCCAACACCTGCTTCAACTGGTTCGATCCGGAAGACATCGCGCGCGGCCAGGGCGAGGCCGCATCGATCAGGGAGATGGTCGGTCACATCGCCGGCACGCACAAGATCGATCCGCGCCGGATCTTCGTCACCGGACTTTCCGCCGGCGGCGCGATGGCGGCCGTCATGCTCGCGACCTATCCCGACGTGTTCGCGGCCGGCGCCGTCATCGCCGGCCTGCCGTTCGGCGTCGCCGGCAATCTGCGTGAGGCCCTCGGCGCGATGATGCAGGGAAGCGCATTGTCGGCGCCGCAACTCGGCGACCTCGTGCGCAACGCGTCGCCCCATAAGGGCGATTGGCCGCGGATCTCGGTGTGGCATGGCAGCGCCGACCGCACCGTGCATCCGGGCAATGGCGATGCCATCGTCCGGCAATGGCTCAATCTTCACGGCCTGCCGCTGAAGGCGATGTCAAAGTCTGATGTCGACGGCCATCCACGCGAGGTGTGGTGGAACGCCGACGGCCAGACGCTGGTCGAATCCTACTCGATCACCGACATGGCGCATGGCACGCCGCTCGGCCTCGCCGGCAATGATGAGCGTTATGGCGTCGAGGGTGCGTTCCTGATCGAGGCCGGAATCTCCTCGTCGTATCACATCGCCGAGTTTTTCGGTCTGACCGATCAGGTCCGTCAGCCGCAGATCGCGCCGACCGGCGTGCCGCGCGAGCGTGCGGACACGATCTCGATGACGATACCGGTGCCTGCCGATCAGCCCGAGCCGGCAGCCGGTCGCAGCAGCGGTCGGCCGACGAAGAAGCAAGCCAGGCAGCCGGGCAAGCAGCGCAGCAACGGCGTCAATGTCAGTGGTGTCATCACGCGGGCATTGACCGCCGCGGGGCTGATGAAGCAGCCGTAAGGCGATGCGCGAACGAGGCGCTACATCTCGCCGGTCAGGAACGGGTTGGTCATCCGCTCCTGCCCGATGCTCGATCCGGCGCCGTGGCCGCAGATGAAGCCGACGTCGTCGCCGAGCGGCAGCAGCTTCTCCTTGATCGACTGGATCAGGGTCGGGTGGCTGCCGCCAGGCAGGTCGGTGCGTCCGACCGAGCCGGCGAACAGTACGTCGCCGACATGGGCGAAGCGCAGCTCCTTGTTGAAGAACACCACGCTGCCCGGCGAGTGGCCGGGGCAGTGCAGGATGTCGAAGGTGAGGTCGCCGATCGAGACCTGATCGCCCTCGTCGAGCCAGCGGTCGGGGCCGAAATTGCGGACGCCTGTCATGCCGAAGCGTTCGCCGCTCGAGACCACGTTGTCGAGCAGGTACTTGTCGGCGATATGCGGCCCCTCGATCTTGACCTGCAACGCGTCGCGCAGATCGGCGGCGCCGCCGACATGGTCGATATGGCCGTGGGTCAGCCAGATTTTCTCGACCGTCACGCCGGCCTGCGCGATCGCCGCCTGGATCTTCGGCACATCCCCGCCGGGGTCGATCACCACGGCCTTCTTGGTCGGCTCGTGCCAGATGATGGTGCAGTTCTGCTCGAACAGCGTCACCGGCACGATCATCGCGCCGGCCTTCGGTTTGGTTTCGGTTGTCTCGTTCATGGAGCCACCATAGGCCACCGGAAAATGCCGTCAACATGCACCGGAAATGCCGCTGCACCGGGCGTGTGATCCCAAAACGGACCGTGATAAGGTCGCGTCGACAGAACAAATACATGGGCAGGCCGGTCCGCGGCCGTTCTCGATCATGAACCAGGTCCCCGTAGTCCCGAACTCGATGACGACCCAGGCTCCCAAACCGCCGCTCGGCGGACCCCGAACCACGGCCCGCGCCTTCTTCGTCGCGGACCGTATCAACACGTCCGGGCTCGAGCGCGGCGACGTGCTGGCGACGACGCCGTTGGCCTTTCGCGTCAATGACAATGGTGTGGCGATCCTGTTCCGCTACGGCGTCGTCGTCCTGATCGGCCTCAACGCGCTGGAGGAGGATGAATTCCTGCGCAGCCTGCAGTCGCGCATGACCGGCCTGTTCACGCGGCGCGAGGAGGAGATCGCGATCATCGAGGTGGCCGCCGACAAGGAAGACCAGATTCCGCCGGGTGGTCCGATCTACCTGCAAAGCCTGTCGCCGGAGCGGCTGATCCTGGTCGGCGAGGCGCTGGCGAAAAGCGTCGTGCTGGCACGGCATGAGCGCGAGGTGCGCGCCGTGTTCGATTCGACCGAGCCGTTCGCGCGCGAACTCGCCAAGGACGGCCGGGTGCTCGGCGGCCGCGTCGCGATCCTCAAGCACATCGGCAACGCGCTGTCGGTGCGGCATCGCGTGGCTGGGCCGGTCGAGGTGTCGGAGAAGCCCGACATCCTCTGGGACAAGCCGCAGCTCGAACGGCTCTATGCCCGGCTCGAGGACGAGTATGAATTGAAGGAGCGCGCGGAATCGCTCAACCGCAAGCTCGCTGTTGTGGCCGAGACCGCGCAGGTGCTGACCGACATCATCGACACCAGCCGCTCGCTGCGGCTGGAGCTGATCATCGTGTTCCTGATCCTGTTCGAGGTGCTGATCACGATCTATCAGCTCGCCATCGCCCGGCATTGAATACCGCCATTTTTCCGTCCCGAATTGTGCGTCATCCCTGAACGGCTGGATCGCCCCGGGGACACGGGCGCGACGACGGATTGGGGAGCGGGATGGACCAGGGTGACCGGGACTGGTGGCGGCGCGGCATTTTCTATCAGGTCTACCCGCGTTCGTTCGGGGATAGCGACGGTGACGGCGTCGGCGATCTCAGGGGGATCATCGCGCATCTGCCCTATCTGACGCGGCTTGGCGTCGACGCGGTCTGGCTGTCACCGGTCTTCCCGTCGCCGATGGCCGATTTCGGTTACGACATCTCCGATTACACCGGCATCGATCCGCTGTTCGGGACGATGGAGGATTTCGACGAGCTGGTCGCGGCCACCCACGATGCCGGCCTCAAGCTGATCCTCGATCTGGTGCCGAACCACACCTCCGACCAGCATCCCTGGTTCATCGAGGCCAAGAGCTCGCGCGATAATCCGAAGCGTGACTGGTACATCTGGCGCGATCCGGCGCCGGATGGCGGGGTGCCCAACAACTGGCTGTCGGAGTTTGGCGGCAGCGCCTGGACCTATGACGAGGCCTCGGGTCAATATTACTATCACGCCTTCCTGGCGCAGCAGCCCGACCTCAACTGGCGCAACCGCGAGGTCAGGGACGCAATCTACGACGTCATGCGCTTCTGGCTGCGCAAGGGAGTCGACGGCTTTCGTGTCGACGTGATCTGGCACCTGATCAAGGACGTCGAATTTCGCGACAATCCGCCGAACCCGCATTATCGCGATGGCCGGCCGCCGCATGAGAGATTGCTGACGCAGTATTCGACCGACCAGCTCGAAGTGCACGCCGTCATCACCGAGATGCGCCGGGTCACCGAGGAGTTCGGCGACCGCGTGCTGATTGGCGAGATCTATCTGCCGCTGCACCGGCTGGTCGCCTATTACGGCAACGATCTGCGCGGTGCACAGATGCCGTTCAATTTCGCGCTGCTCTCGACCTTGTGGAGTGCGCGCTCGGTGGAGGCGATCGTCGCCGATTACGAAAAGGCGTTGCCGCCGGGCGCGTGGCCGAACTGGGTGCTCGGCAACCACGACCGGCCACGGGTGGCAAGCCGGGTCGGGCCCGCGCAGGCGGCGGTCGCCGCGATGCTGCTGCTGACGTTGCGCGGCACGCCGACGCTCTATTACGGCGACGAGATCGGCATGCGCCAGGTCGCGATCGCGCCGCATCAGGTGCGCGATCCCTGGGAGAGGAACGTGCCTGGTCTTGGCGTCGGCCGCGATGGCTGTCGCACGCCGATGCAATGGAACGCCGAGCGCTATGCCGGGTTCTCGACCGCCAGGCCTTGGCTCCCGCTCGCGCCGGATTTTGCGAGCGACAATGTCGCAAGCCTCGAGGCGGATGCGGCGTCGATCCTCAGCCTCTACAAGGCGTTGATCGCGTTACGACGGAAGCTGCCGCAGCTCGTCCATGGCAGCTACGAGCCGGTGGCTGCGCATGGCGATGTGCTGCTGTTCCGGCGCCGCGCCGCTGAAGGCGTTGCCGTGGTCGCGCTGAACTTCGGCGCAGCGCCCGCATCGGTCTCCTCCAGCGCGATCGGCTTCAGCAATGAGGTGCTGCTGTCGACCTTCATGGACCGGCGGGGCGAGAAGGTCGAAGGCATCCTCGATTTGCGCGCCAATGAAGGCGTGATCCTGGGGCCACCGCTGGATGTCGCGACCGAGTGAGGTGAGCATGTCGGTCAGGCCCCCGCCCCCGCAAGCGGGGGCGGGAAGTGATAAAATTCGGCTGATCTCTACCGCTTGATCTGTGCTTTCAGCGTGTCCTCGACCACGCGATCGAACGACGATGCCTTCGGCGCGCTCTTGCGGTGCTCGGCGACGTATTTGTCGCGCTTGGCGACCAGGGCCGCGAGCTTCTCGTTCAACGCCTTGCGTTGCGCGATCTGCCTGTCGATCTCCGCGGCGCGTGCCTCGGGCTTCATGGCGCGGAGGTTGTCGGGCAGGTCCTCGTCCTTGACCTTGGCGATCTCGTTGCGGCCGGCCGCGACGTCGGCGACGAGGTCGCCATCGCCGGTGACCGCTTCCGACGTCGCCTTCGCCCGCTTGTTGATGAAGCTCGCCATCTCCGAGGCGCGCGCCGGCGAAGCCGCGGCGACGCTGGCCAGCTGCTGGGTCTTGGACTCCGTTCGCTTTTGCAGCGCGCGGGGGCCGTAGGGGATCACCGTGCCGTTGATCTCGCGTTGCAGGATGATGATGTCGTCGTCGAACGGCGTCTCGATGGTGACGATCTGGCCGCCATCCTGCGGGATCGGGATGAACTCGCCATTGCCGTTCTGGGCGATATCACGCCATACCCGTTCGGTATCCTGCGCATGGCCGGCGAGTACGGCGTTGACGATGATGCCGCGTTGCTTGGCGACTGCGAGCGTAATCGGATATTTGGTGTCCTGTGCATAATCCATATGCGGCGGGGCGTCGCCGACGAGGAACACGATGCGCGTGTTGTCGGGCCCCTGCGTCCACTGCATCTTGTTGACGGCGACGTCGAGCGCCTCGTTGACGCTCTCCGGCCAGTCGCCGCCGCCGCGCGCCTTCAATTCCAGCAGGTTGGCATAGAGATCCTGGATGTCGCGGGTCAGTTCGACCTTTTTGGTTACATAGTCGTCGCCGATGTCACGGTAGGCGATCAGGCCCATCCTGATGTCGGCGTCGGGATTGGAATCGACGATCGCTGACGCGATCGACCAGATCTTGCGCTTGGCGCCCTCGATCAATCCGCCCATCGAGCCGGTGGTGTCGAGCACGAACGCGACTTCGACCACGGGCTTGGCCATGGCCGACGACAGTCCGGCGGATAGCGGCAGGGCTGCGAGAGCGAAGACGAGTGAGCGAAGTGTGATGCGTGACCGCATGGGTCTCTCCTTCAGTGTTTCGTCCCTCGGTATCCAGGTTCCACCGGCTTCGCGGTGGCTTGAGGCCGAAACCAAGGCGCCTTCCTCGCGAATTTGCGGCCGATTCCGGCGCTGCCGTTGGCCTTCATGCGCGCGAGCATTGCCTTGACGAAAAACCGGATTCCACTTTTCCGGATCATGCTCGATGGAATCGGCTAGTCTGGGAGGATGGAATCGCCTGCCCGCCAGATCGCGCTCGTGCCCGCGCCCGACCGACGTCAGTCGGAAACCGCGCTTGCGATCGCGCGCGGCACCGCGCGGCTTCTGCGATCGCTGGGATTTTCCTGCATCAGCGAATTGCCGCTGCCGTCCGGCCGAAGGGCTGATCTGGTGGCGTTGAATGAGCGCGGGGAGATCTGGATCGTCGAGATCAAGTCGTCGGTCGAGGATCTGCGTGCCGATCAGAAATGGCAGGACTACCGGCTACATTGCGACCGGTTGTTCTTCGCGTTCACGCAGGATCTGCCGTGCGAGATTTTTCCGATCGACACCGGCCTGATCATCGCCGACGCCTATGGCGCGCATCTGCATTGCGAGGCGCCGGAGCATCGCCTGCCGGCCGCCACCCGCAAGGCCATGACGGTGCGCTTTGCGATGGCGGCGGCGCAGCGGATCAACCGCCTGGTCGATCCGCAGGGGCATGAATTTTAGAAGCGCGATTCGGTAGGATGGGTAGAGCGAAGCGAAACCCATCCTACAAAAGCAAATGGCCGGGGCGAGCCCGGCCATCGCGAAAACAGATGAAGCGATCGCTTAGCGCGGCGCGCGCTTGGCGAGGATGCGCTGTAGCGTGCGGCGATGCATGTTGAGGCGGCGCGCGGTCTCCGAGACGTTGCGGTTGCACATCTCGTAGATGCGCTGGATGTGCTCCCAGCGCACGCGGTCCGCCGACATCGGATTGGCCGGCAGCTCGGATTTCTCGGTACCGGTCGCGAGCAGCGCGGCGACGACGTCATCGGCATCGGCGGGCTTCGACAGATAGTCGACGGCGCCCATCTTCACCGCGGTCACGGCGGTGGCGATATTGCCGTAGCCGGTGAGCACGATCGCGCGTGCTTCGGGACGCTTGCGCTTCAACGCCGAGACGACGTCGAGGCCGTTGCCGTCACCGAGCCGGAGGTCGACGACCGCAAAAGCCGGCGCGGCGCGGCCGATCTCGGCGATGCCGTCGGACACCGTATCGCATGACTTCACTGAGAAGCCGCGCGTCTCCATCGCGCGCGACAACCGTTCCAGGAACGGCTTGTCATCCTCGACGATGAGGAGCGATTTGTCAGCATGGTCATTCAGTTCAGTGATTGCGTTCACGATCCATTTTTCCCTGTGGCAGACATGCATAATATGGGGTTGCACTGGGGCGCTGCCAAGGCAGCCGAAAGTCGCGTGCAAGTCCGGAAAGAACGATGCATCCGGTATGCCAGAGGTGCGATTGAGAACCGTTCTTAAGATGTCGTGCCTGTGTCTCCCGCCGCTTCCTCGAAGCGATCGCGCGGCCAGACGATCTGCACCACGGCGCCGTGATCGGGGAAAGTGCGATTGGTAAACGACACCTTGGCTCCGGTGCGTTCCAGCAATGTCCTTGCGATGAAAACCCCCAAGCCCAAGCCCCCACGCGCATTTTGGGCCTCATCCGCGCCCCGGCGGCGCGACAGATACGGCTCGCCGATCCGTTTCAGCATGTCGGGCGCGATGCCCGGGCCGTCGTCGGAAACCACGATTTCGATGGTTTCCGCATTCCACCAGGCGTTCACCTCGACGGTCTGATGCGCGAAATCGACCGCATTTTCCAGAATGTTTCCGACGCCATAGAGGATCGCCGGATTGCGCGCGGCGACCGGTTCGGGGGTTGCTGCGACAGCAAGCCGCACCTTGATATTGATGCCGAAATCGCGATGCGGCGCCACCGCCTCCTCGATCAGGGTCGACAGCTTCATGTTGTCGAACGGCGCGCCGCTCGATGACAATTGCGCGATCTTGCTCAGGATGTCGCGGCAGCGCTGCGCCTGTTCGCGCACGGTCTTCAGGTCGCCGGCGATCGCCGGGTCATGCGCCGTCTTCTCGAGCTCGCGGGAGATCAGGAAGATCGTCGACAGCGGGGTGCCGAGCTCATGCGCGGCAGCGGCGGCGAGGCCGTCGAGCTGGGTCAGATGCTGTTCGCGCGTCAGCACCAGTTCGGTCGCGGCCAGCGCATCGGAGAGCTGGCGCGCCTCCTCGGTCACCTGGAATGCGTAAAGACTGGTGACGCCGATGGCGAGCAGGATCGAAAGCCAGACGCCGATCAGATAGATCGGCGGCAGCACCAGCGGATCGTCGCCGCCATCCCATGGCAGCGGCAGATGGTAGAAGAAGAGCGCCGAGGCGCAGGCGACCGCGAGGCAGCCGAGCGCGATCGTCAGCCGGATCGGCAACACGGTGGCCGAGATCAGCACCGGGACCAGGAACAGGAACGAGAACGGGTTCTGCAACCCTCCGGTGAAGTACAACAGCCCACCGAGCTCGACGATGTTGAACGCGAGCAGCGCCGCCGCGTAGGCCGGCTCCAGCCGCTGCATCGGGTTGAAGGCGATCTGTAGCGCCAGATTGAGCAGCGCCGAGAACGTCACGATGATGACGCAGGGGACGATCGGAACGTCGAACTCGAGTCCCTGCGCCACAATGAAGATCGCAACCAGCTGGCCGAGCGCGGCAAGCCAGCGCAGCCGCAGGATCGTATCCAGGCGGACGTAGCGGCGGGGTTGGCGGAAATCGGAAGCGACGTCGGTCATCATCTCGGGACTTTAGCTGTGCCGCGGGCGGCGCACAAATTCGCGACTTAGCGCAAGGATGCCGGGCAAGCCTTGCGCTTATTGTCGCAATGGCTCAATGACGGCCGTATGCAACAGAGCGGGACGGGTCACGGACAAGCGCCCAATCAGCCGTCGGTGGCCGATTGGGGCGGATCGGCCGCGATCGACGTTGCCCAGCTGGTCAAGGTCTACAAGACCACCCGCGCGGTCGACGATATCTCGTTTCGCATCGCGCGCGGCAGCATCACCGGGCTGCTCGGCGGCAACGGCGCCGGCAAGACCACGACCATCGCGATGATCATGGGACTGGTGCTGCCGACCTCGGGCAGTGTCAGCGTGCTCGGCGCAAAAATCCCCGAGCAGCGCTATGACGTGCTCGGCCGGATGAATTTCGAGAGCCCCTATGTCGACATGCCGATGCGGCTCACGGTGCGGCAGAACCTGACCATTTTCGGCCGCCTCTATGCCGTGAAACATCTGCGCGAGCGGATCGGCCAGCTTGCTGCCGATCTCGATCTCACGGAATTCTTGGACCGTTCCAACGGCAAGCTCTCGGCCGGGCAGAAGACCCGCGTCGCGCTTGCGAAGGCCTTGATCAACGAACCGGACCTGCTGCTGCTCGACGAGCCGACCGCCTCGCTCGACCCCGACACCGCCGATTGGGTGCGGCAGCATCTGGAGACCTACCGCAAGACCCACAATGCGACCATCCTGTTGGCATCGCACAACATGCTGGAGGTCGAGCGCCTCTGCGACCGCGTCATCATCATGAAGCGCGGCAAGATCCAGGACGACGACAGCCCCGAGCGGATCATGGCGCGCTACAACCGCGACACCCTGGAGGAGGTGTTCCTCGACGTTGCGCGCGGCCGGGCGCGGGAGGGCGCACCATGAGCGAACTCGTCAGCCATCAGCCGCGCGGGATTTCATTGCAGCGCATCAACGCGATGGTGCTGCGCTATTGGTATCTCCTGATGTCGTCATGGCCGCGGCTGCTGGAGCTGATCTACTGGCCGGCCTTGCAGATCATCACCTGGGGATTCCTGCAGAATTACATCTCGCAGAGCTCGGGCTTCTTCGCCAAGGCCGGCGGCACGCTGATCGGTGCCGTGATCCTGTGGGACATCCTGTTCCGCGGTCAGCTCGGCTTCTCGATCTCGTTCCTGGAAGAGATGTGGGCGCGCAATCTCGGCAACCTGATGATGAGCCCGCTGAAGCCGATCGAATTCCTGCTTTCGCTGATGATCATGAGCCTGATCCGGCTCGCGATCGGGGTGATCCCGATGACGCTGCTGGCGCTGTTCTTCTTCGGCTTCAACTTCTACGCCATCGGGCTGCCGCTGATCGCCTTCTTCTGCAATCTGATCTTCACCAGCTGGTCGGTCGGCGTGTTCGCCTCCGGCCTCGTGCTGCGCAACGGGCTCGGTGCCGAGAGCATCGTCTGGACGTTGATGTTCGCGGTGATGCCGCTGGCCTGCATCTACTATCCGGTCGAGGTGCTGCCGGCCTGGCTGCAAGTTGTCGCCTGGGCGTTGCCGCCGACCTACGTGTTCGAAGGCATGCGCTCGCTCCTGATCGATCACGCCTTCCGCGCCGACCTGATGGTGTGGGCGCTGGTCATCAACGCCATCCTGTTTGCTGCCTCTTTTGCGGTCTTCCTTGCCCTTTTGCAGAGCGCCAAGCGCAACGGTTCGTTGCTCGGGGGTGGTGAATAAATGTCACTTTCACGTGGATTTTCGGGGTTTTAGCCCGATATCGGCTCCATATTCGGCTCGCGGCGCATTGACGCATTGTTACGCATTGGTCAGTATGCTGCGGCGCAAACAGGGGTCTGAAAATACTATGCCCATCGGTGAATTTGGCGGTGCCCCGCCACTGGCGGCGGAAGGCAGTCCGGCACTCACGACGCCGTTGTACTGGATGTATGAGATGGCGCATGCGTCGCTCAACCCGGTACGCGCGGTGACCGACGCCACCAAGATCCTGTTTCAGAATCCGCTCAATCCGTGGACGCACACCGAATTCGGCAAGTCGGTCGCCGCTGCCTGCGAGCTGTTCGAGCGCACCACGCGCCGCTACGGCAAGCCGGACTGGAACCTGCCGACGACCGAGGTCAACGGCGTCCGCACGGCGGTCGAGGTCCGCTCTGTCTGGGAGAAGCCGTTCTGTCGCCTGCTGCATTTCGATCGCAAGCTGACGCGGCCGTTGCGCTCGCCGCAGCCGCGCGTGCTGATAGTGGCGCCGATGTCGGGCCACTATGCGACGCTGCTGCGCGGCACGGTCGAGGCCTTCCTGCCGACGCATGAGGTCTACATCACCGACTGGGCCGATGCGCGCATGGTGCCGCTCGCGGCCGGCCGGTTCGATCTCGAGGATTACGTCGATTACCTGATCGAGATGCTGCACGCGCTCGGCGGCAACATCCACATCGTGGCGGTGTGCCAGCCATCGGTGCCGGTGGTTGCGGCCGTTTCGGTGATGGAGGCCAACAACGACCCGTTCGTGCCGTTGTCGATGACGTTGATGGGCGGCCCGATCGACACCAGGCGCAATCCGACCGCGGTCAACAACCTCGCGGAGGAGCGCGGCATCGACTGGTTCCGCAACAATGTCATCACCAAGGTGCCGTTCCCGCATCCGGGCGTGATGCGCGACGTCTATCCCGGGTTCCTGCAGCTCAACGGCTTCATCAGCATGAACCTGGATCGGCACATGGACGCACACAAGGCGCTGTTCGCCAATTTGGTGAAGGGTGACGGCGATCTCGTCGACAAGCATCGTGAGTTCTATGACGAATATCTCGCGGTGATGGACCTCACCGCCGAGTATTACTTGCAGACCGTCGATCTCGTGTTCGTCAAGCACGCACTGCCGAAGGGCGAGATGACCCATCGCGGCAAGCCGGTCGATCCGTCGAAAATCCGCCGTGTCGCGCTGATGACGGTGGAAGGAGAGAAGGACGACATCTCGGGTCTCGGTCAGACCGAGGCGACGCATGCGCTCTGTACCGCGATTCCGAACCATCGCCGCGTGCACTATGTGCAGAAGGGCGTCGGGCACTACGGCGTGTTCAACGGCTCCCGGTTCCGCTCCGAAATCGTGCCGCGGATCTCCGATTTCATGGTTTCGGCGGCCAATACGCGGCTTTCCCTGGTCACCGCGGCCGAATAGGTATCACCCCGGCCGCGATTATCGCGGTCCCGCAAGCCATTGATTTAACTAAATAAATCTCAAATCGGGCAAAGCCCAAGTGATGAATTTAATTTCATCTCTTGGGCCTTTTTCGTAACCTTGATTCATCAGAAAAATACCGGTTCCGACCCCAGCCGGTAGAGGTCAATTAACGGCCGACCCCTGTATATTGGGCAAATGATTTGTTTTTGCGCCGAGCGCTTTCCCTGGCGGCGGATATGGCAGACTTCGGGCGAACTCCTGCTCCCCGGACTCTCAGAAATGGCTACTCGCGCGCTCCTCTATCGGCGGCCTGCCGAACCGTCGACTATTCTGGTCAGACACGGCTCCCAATTCTTCACCGTCAGGTTGCGCCGGCACCGACGCGCGCGCCGCTACACGCTCAGAATTCATCCAACCGATCGAGAAGCGATCCTGACGATGCCGCCGCGCGGCACGATCGCCGAGGCCAAGGAGTTCGCCAATCTCCATGGCGGCTGGATCGCCGCTCGTCTCGGCCGTTTGCCGAAGGCCGCACCGTTCCAGCCCGGAACGGTGGTGCCGTTGCGCGGCGTGCCGCATCGGCTGGTGCACCGCTCGGGTGAGCGCGGCACGGTCTGGACCGAGACGCGCGACAGCGGCGAGAAGATTCTTTGCGTCGCCGGCGGCGTCGAGCACATGGACCGCCGGGTGCACGACTTCCTCAAGCGTGAGGCGCGCAAGGATTTGCAGAAGGCGGCGCAGTTGCACGCCGCGGAACTCGGCGTGCGGGTGCGGCGGATCTCGATCCGCGATCAGTCCAGCCGTTGGGGTTCGTGCACTTCGGCGGGTTCGCTGTCATTCTCGTGGCGGCTGATCCTGGCGCCGCCCTTCGTGCTCGACTACCTCGCCGCGCATGAGGTCGCGCATCTCGTCGAGATGAACCATTCGGCGCGGTTCTGGCGGGTGGTCGACAAGGTCTGCGCGTCG
This sequence comes from Bradyrhizobium sp. UBA2491, assembly GCF_002341725.1. Taxonomy (NCBI): domain Bacteria; kingdom Pseudomonadati; phylum Pseudomonadota; class Alphaproteobacteria; order Hyphomicrobiales; family Nitrobacteraceae; genus Bradyrhizobium; species Bradyrhizobium sp. UBA2491. The sequence continues at coordinate 138,672 of NZ_DDOP01000042.1, read as the reverse complement.
GTCACGCGTGCCAAGACCTGGCTCGATACCCACGGCAACGACCTGCATCGCTACGGGATTCAGGAGTAGGCAACCTCTCCAATCCGACCTCCGCTGTCATCGCCCGCGAAAGCGGGCGATCCAGTATTCCAGAGGCGCCTGTTTTCAATCGAGAGGCCGCGGCGTACTGGATCCCCCGCTTTCGCGGGGGATGACAGTTGACGTTGCGGCGCGACTTGCCGTCTCACGCTTACCGGAACAACCGATCGGCCAACCAGCCATCGAGCCCGGCTGCCGCCTCCGGCCGCGCGTTGGGATTGGGTGGCGGTGATGCGCGCGTCGGCGTCGGTGGTGGCTGCCGGTAGTAGCCGGCGGAGGGGACCGGCACCGGCTGTGGCGCCTGCATCTGCGGTTGGATCTGCATCGGTGCGGACGGTACCGATGGCGCTGTGATCTGCGAAGTGATCTGCATCAGGTTCGCCGCTCCCCAATTGCCCTGCGAGTTGGGGATCGCCGCGACCGGCACACCCTGATGCGCTGCCTTCATGAAGCGGCTCCACACTTCCACGGGAAGGCCGCCGCCGGTTGCCTTCTTGGTCGGCGAATTGTCGTCATTGCCGAGCCAGACGCCGGTGACGAGCTTGGCGGTGTAACCGATGAACCATGCGTCGCGATAATCCTGGCTGGTGCCGGTCTTGCCGGCCGCGGTCCAGCCGGGGATCTCCGCCTTGCGCGCGGTGCCCGAGATCAGCGTCTCGCGCATCATGCTGTTCATCATCGCGTCATAGCGCGGTTCGATCACCTGGTTCGGCGGATCGGCCGGACGATCGTAGAGCAGCTTGCCGGAACTGGTCTTGATCCTGGTCACCACATGCGGCGACACCGCGTAGCCGCCATTGGCGAACGGCGCATAGGCGCCGACCAGTTCGAGCACGGACACTTCCGAGGTACCGAGCGCGATCGAGACGTTGGGCTCGAGCTTGGAGGAGATGCCGAGCCGGTGCGCGGTGCGCACCACGTTCTTGGCGCCGACCTCGACGCCGAGCCGCACCGCCACGGTGTTGAGCGACATCGCCAGCGCCTGGGTCAACGTCACCGAGCCGAAATATTCGTGGGTGTAGTTCTCCGGCTTCCAGCCCTTGATGTCGAGCGGCGCGTCGGTGCGGATGGTGTCCGGCGTCAGCCCGGACTCGACCGCGGTGAGATAGACGAATGGCTTGAACGCCGAGCCCGGCTGCCGCTTCGCGGTCACCGCCCGGTTGTATTGGCTCTCGGAATAGTTCCGGCCGCCGACCATGGCGCGGACTGCGCCATCGGGCGTCATCGCCACCAGCGCACCCTGGCTGACATTGAACTTGACGCTCTTGGCGGCCAGCTCGTCGATCACGGCGACTTCGGCGACGCTTTGCAGCTTCGGATCGATCGTGGTCTGCACCACGATGTCCTGGTCGATCTGGCCGACCAGATCGTCGAGCACTTCGCCGATCCAGTCGGCGACATAGTTGACGGTGCCGGCGCCGGCCGGCTTCACCGCGATCGACGGCTGGCCGATCGAGGCCTTTGCCTGCGCGTCGGTGATGAACTTGGCGTCGGCCATTGCCGCGAGCACAATTTGCGCGCGCTGCTCGGCGCCCTCGGGGTTGCGGTTTGGCGCCAGCCGCGACGGCGACTTGACGAGGCCGGCGAGCATCGCGGCTTCCGGCAGCGTGACGTTTTTCGCCGACTTGCCGAAATAGCGCTGCGCCGCGGCCTCGACGCCATAGGCGCCGGAACCGAAATAGACCCGGTTGAGATAGAGCTCGAGGATCTCGTCCTTGGTGTGCTTGCGTTCCAGCCACAGCGCGAGCTCGGCCTCTTGCAGCTTGCGCTGCATGGTGCGCTCCTGGGTCAGGAACAGGTTCTTGGCGAGCTGCTGAGTCAAGGTCGAGCCGCCCTGCGAGACGCCGCGATGCAGGACGTTGGTGATGGCTGCGCGTAAAATGCCGACCGGGTCGACGCCGAAATGCGAATAGAAGCGGCGGTCTTCGATTGCGATGAACGCCTTCGGCAGATAGGGCGGCAGGTCCTTCAAGGCGATGTTGGCGCCAGCCATTTCGCCGCGCTGTGCCAGCACTGAACCATCCATGCCGACGATCTGGATGGTTGGCGGACGCTTCGGGATTTCCAGCGACTGGATCGGCGGCAGATGCGCGCCGACCCACACCACGACACCGATCACCGCGATGCCGGCCCACAGGCCGAGCACCGCGGTCCAATAGAACAGCCGGCCGATGCCAAAGCCGCGCGACTTGCTGCGCCGCTTGCTGCCGCTGCGCGACGGGCGTGGCCGCTCGCTGCCGGAATCGCTGCTCTTGTCGGCGCTCTTGTTTTTCGATTTGGCGGGCTTGTCGTCGCCGCCGCCGGGAATGCGATCGGAGGGCGACAGTCTGAGGTCGGCAAGCGCGGCCGGAAGCCCGAACAGCGGCTCCTTGCGCCCACCGCCTTTTTTACGTCCCCACGCCATCCGCAACGCTCACACCCTTCACGCGCGGACGCTAGCGTTCCCGGTTTAAGGGGCGGTTACGCAAAGCTTAACGGGGGATTAGGAGGTGGGGCGGTGCGTGCTAGATATGAGCGGAACCAATGAAAAGGAGCTCAACATGAGCCATATCGATCCGACCAAGGACGTCTTCGCGCAGTTCCGGGACAACAACCGGCCGGGCCCGATCCACATGCTCAACCTGGTGCGCTTGCGCGAATGGGCCGCCTATCCCGATGGCCGCAAGGCGACCGGCGCCGAGGCCTATGCGGCCTATGGCCGCGAGAGCGGGCCGGTGTTCGAGCGCCTCGGCGGCCGCATCGTCTGGCAGGGCCGCTTCGAGCTGATGCTGATCGGCCCGCAGGAGGAGCGCTGGGATCACTGCTTCATCGCGGAGTATCCAAGCGTTGGCGCTTTCGTCGAGATGATCCGCGATCCCGTCTATCGCGAGGCGGTGAAGCACCGCCAGGCCGGCGTGGAGGACTCGCGGCTGATCCGCCATGCCGTGCTGCCGGTCGGCAAGAATTTCGGCGAGATACCGAAGTAGGCGCGACGCGATATACTGGTCCCGTCATCCTGAGGAGCCGCGAAGCGGCGTCTCGAAGGATGCACGGCCCTGCTGGTGGCCGTCGACCCTTCGAGACGCGCAAGGGCGCGCTCCTCAGGGGACGGTGAGGGAGTGCACGAACTCCAAAAACAAATCGGCGGCCCGGAGGCCGCCGATTGCATCTCAAATCTGCGCGAACGCTAGCCCGCCGCGCCGGTGTCCTCGAGGATCGGGCCGAACAGCTCCCAGCGTTCGCCGTTGAACTTCATCATCTGCAACTGCTTGTTGACGCGATAGTCGGTCGCCGAGGTGTTGGCCTTGATGCCCGGCAGCGCGATGTCGGTCGTCACGTCCTTCATCGATGCGGCCTGCTTCATGACGTTCTCGCGGGTCAGATTGTCGCCGCATGCCTTGAGCACGGTGACCAGCATCTGCGCGGTCGCGTAGCCATAGGTGTTGAAGTTCGAATCCTTGTCGCCGTCCGGATAGTACTTCGCCATGAAGTCGAAATAGCGCTTCAGGCCGGCATCGTCCTTCCAGGTTGGATCGAGCGGGTCCTTGCCGTAGTTGACGCTGATCACGCCCTTGGCCGCTTCGAGCCCGGCGGGCTTCATGACTGCGCCGACCGAGGTGGCGTTGATGTCGACGATCTGAACCGGCTTCCAGCCCATCTCGTAGATTTTCTTGATCGCCTGGGCCGCCTGCTTCGGTGTCGTGGCCGAGAAGAACAGGTCCGCGCCGGCATCCTTGATCTTGATGACCTGCGAATCGATGGTCGGATCGGACACTTCGTAGGACGCCTCCGACACGATCATCGAGGCCGCCTTGGCGCCGAGGCCGGCCTTGAGGCCGTTCAGATAGTCCTTGCCGAGGTCGTCATTCTGATAGAGCACGCCGACCTTGGCGTTCGGATATTCCTTGAGGATGTACTGGCCGTAGATTCGCCCTTCGACGAAGTAGTTCGGGTTGAAGCCCATCGTCCAGGGGAAGTCCTTCGGGTCGGTGAACTTCGAGGCGCCGGTGGCGGCGAACAGCTGCGGCACCTTCTTGGCGTTGAGATACTTCTGCACGGCGGCGTTCGAGGGCGTTCCGACGATCTGGAAGGTCAGCAGCACCTCGTCGCTCTCGACCAGCTTGCGCACCTGCTCGACGGCCTTGGGCGGCGAATAGGCGTCGTCATACTGGATCAGATTGATCTTGCGGCCGCTCACGCCGCCCTGATCGTTGATCATCTTGAAATAGGCGGCCTGGCTCTTGCCGATGGTGGCGTAGGCGGAGGCCGGTCCGGAGAAGGGGACGGTCTGGCCGATCTTGATTTCAGTATCGCTCGCGCCGGGATCGTATTTCTTCTGCGCGAAGGCCGACGTTGCAGACAGCGCAATCGCGAGCGCCGTTCCCGTGACCAGGTGGAAAATCCCATTCCTCATAATGCTGCTTTCCTCACGTGATTGATGGTTTGGCCGATGATCTTTCCCGCGGGTTCAAGGTCCCGCGGTCGCCATCGCTGGGCCGGGATACTGGCGGAACGCTTGCTGCGACGCAAGACGAGCAATGCCGAAAAGGCGAGCGTTTTCAGTCAACGAAAGTAGGGGGCGACGCAAAAAAGGAAGGTCGAAGCTGGACCAGCACTTCACTGTCGTCCCGGCTTTCGCCGGGACGAGAGTGCGCGGGTGATGACACCGGACAAGGTGTTCGACGGGTTGAACCGGAAGGCCGTCTGCGCAGCGGCCCGACCTAGCCCGCCGGCCCGGTGTCCTCGATGATCGGGCCGAACAGCTCCCAGCGCTCGCCGTTGAACTTCATCATCTGCATCTGCTTGTTGATGCGATAGTCGTTCGGACCCGTCGTGATCGACATGCCGGGCAGCGCCAGGCTCGGGACGAACTTGTTCAGGCTGGTCACCTGCTTCATCAGGTTCTCGCGGGTGAGGTTGTCGCCGCACTGCTTGAGCACCTGGATCAACAGCTCGGCCGTCGAGTAGCCATAGGTGTTGACGGTGTTGAGCTTGTCGCCCTCCGGGTAATATTTGTCCATGAAGGCGAAATAGGCCTTCACGCCGGGATCGTCCTTCCATTGCGGGTCGGCGGGATCCTTGCCGTAATTGGTCGAGATGATGCCCTTGGAGATGTCGAGGCCGGCCGGCTTCAAGGTCGCCGACACCGGGCTCGCGTTGATGTCGAGGATGTGCACCGGGTGCCAGTCGAGGTCAGCGACCTTGCGGATCGCCTGCGCCGCGAATTTCGGCGTCGACGCGTCGTAGAGCAGGTCGACGCCCGCGGCCTTCAGCTTGACGATCTGGGAATCGACGGTCGGGTCGGTCAGCTCATAGGAGACCTCGGCGACGATCATGCTGGCGGCCTTGTCGCCGAGCCCGCTCTTCAGGCCGGTGATGTAGTCGCGGCCGAGATCGTCGTTCTGGTAGAAGATGCCGATCTTGGCGTTGGGGTGATTGGCGAGGATGTATTTGGCGTAGATACGCCCTTCGGACTGGTAGTTCGGGTTGAACGCAATCGTCCACGGCGCGTTCTGTGGATCGGAGAAGCGGGACGCGCCGGTCGAGGCGAGCAGCTGCGGCACCTTCTTGGCATTCAGATACTTTTGCACGGCGGCATTCGACGGCGTGCCGATGATCTGGAAGGTGAACAGTACCTCGTCGCCCTCGACCAGCTTGCGCACCTGCTCGACCGCCTTTGGCGGCGAATAGGCGTCGTCATACTGGATCAGGTTCAGCTTGCGGCCGTTGATGCCGCCCTGATCGTTGATCATCTTCATATAGGCCGCCTGGGTCTTGCCGATGCCGGCATAGGCAGAGGCGGGGCCCGAGAACGGCACGGTCTGGCCGATCTTGATCTCGGTGTCGGTTGCGCCGATGTCGTATTTCTTCTGTGCGGCGGCCGATGTAACCGACAACGCGATGGCAAGCGCTGTCGCAGCGAGCAATTGCACGCTCCTCATGTCCGTGACCTCCCATGTTGCCGATGATCTTGTCCGCAAGCGGTGGGCCAGCGGATGTCACCGTTGCCAGGGATGATGGAGGAAGGGCGCTTGCATTGCAAGGCGATGCACCCTGCGCGCGATGTCGCGTCACACCAGCCACAGCAGCATCAGCGTCAACGCCGCGGGTGCGGCCTGCACATAGAGGATGCGCCGGCTTACGGTGGCGGCGCCATAGGCACCGGCGACGATCACGCAGAGCAGGAAGAATGTCTTGATCTGGAATGCGAAGCCGGGATTGCCGTGCACCAGGCCCCAGATCAGCCCGGCGGCGAGGAAGCCGTTATAGAGCCCCTGATTGGCAGCCAGCACCGCCGAGTCGGTTGCCTTCTCGAGCGAGTTGCGAAAGGTCTTCAGTCCGAGCGGCCTGGTCCACAGAAACATCTCGAGCACCAGGAAATAAATGTGCAGCGCGGCGACCACCGCGACCAGGATATTCGCAAGCAAAAGCATCGTTCGGCCCCCAGCTCAATTTCTCGTAATGATGCGTTGTGTTCACGCGAGCCGATGTCCATTTCGCTCGCAACTGCGCCCAACGGAATTCGGGTGGACGCTAGCATGCGGACGGTCAATTGTATGCCGAGCGACCCACTCCAGAGCGACGACCATGGCCGACCGCAAGACCGCACAGACCTTCAACCTCGATCGGCTCAAGACCCCGATCGGCGCCGCATTGCTGGTGACCGATGATGACGGCGTGCTGCGCGCGCTCGACTGGGACGATTATGAGGGGCGGATGCTCGATCTGCTGCGGCTGCATTATGGCGTGGTGACCTTGCGGGACGGCCGCGCGCCGGCCGCGATGCGCAAGGCGCTTGGCGATTACTTCAAGGGCGACCTCGATCGGCTCACGGATGTCGAGTGGCGCGTCGCCGGCACCGCATTCCAGCAGAAGGTCTGGCACGCGTTGCCGAAGATTGTTCCCGGTACCACCATGAGCTACGGCGCACTGGCTGTGAGGCTGAAAGTGCCGAACGCGATGCGCGCGGTCGGCCATGCCAACGGCTCGAACCCGATCAGCGTCGTCGTGCCGTGTCACCGCCTGATCGGCGCCAATGGCTCGCTGGTCAAATATGGCGGCGGGCTGGAGAGGAAGCGCTGGCTGCTAAGGCACGAGGGGGTGGAGGTTTAGCCCCCCTCGTCATTCCGGGGCTCGCGAAGCGAGAGCCCGGAATCCATTGCACCACAAATCGCGCGGCCCGATGGATTCCGAGCTCGCGCTACGCGCGCCCCGGAATGACGCGTGGAGAGAGTTTGGCTCTCACGCCGCCGGCTTCGCGGCCTGGTCCTCGCTCGCCAGCAAATGCAGCAGCGAGCTCTTGATCGCCGACTGCCGGGTCGGCGCGGTGATCTGGGCGCCGAGCAAATCGGTGACATAGAACACGTCGCGGGCGCGTTCGCCGAACGTCGCGACATGGGCGGAGGCGATGTTGAGGTTGAGCTTCGAGATCGCGGTCGTGAGCTGGTACAGCAGGCCGGGACGGTCGAGGCCGGAGACCTCGATCACGGTGTAGCGGTCGGACCACTGGTTGTTGATGGTCACCTCGGGCTCGACGATGAACGGCCGCGCCTTGCTGCGCACCGCGCGCTTCGCCACCGCCTCGGGCAGCCTGAGCTTGCCTTCCAGCACCTGCTCGATCATCTCGCCGATCCGGGTGGCACGGCGGCCCTCGTCGTCGTCGCGGTCGTATTCGCGCGAGATCGAGATGGTGTCGAGCGCGCGGCCATCGGTCGTGGTGTAGATCTGGGCGTCGACGATGTTGGCGCCGGCCGACGCGCAGGCGCCCGCGATGATCGACAGCAGCCAGGGATGGTCGGTCGCCAGGATCGTCAGCTCGGTGACCGCGCGGATCTCGTCGAAGCCGACATTGATCGCAAGCTTGTGCCCGGCCTGCTCGCTGGCGCGGATGAAGCGCGCCTGGCGGATCTTGCGCGGCAGTTCGACCTTGAGCCAGTAGGCCGGGTAGTGCCGGCCGATATAGGCGTTGAGCTCGACCTCGGGCCATTCGGTGAAGGCGCGGCGAAATTCGGCCTGTGCCACCGCGATGCGCTGGGCCCGGTTGACTTCCGAGAAGCCGCCGGTCAGCACCGGCTCGGTCTCGTAATACAGCGTGCGCAACAGCTGCGCCTTCCAGCCGTTCCAGACGCCGGGGCCGACGCCGCGGATATCGGCGGTGGTCAGGATCGTCAGCAGCTTCATCTGCTCGACCGATTGCACCACAGCGGCGAAATTCTCGATGGTCTTGCGATCCGACAGATCGCGCGATTGCGCTACCGTCGACATCGTCAGATGCTCCTCGATCAGCCACGCCACCAGTTCGGTGTCGGCGGCGGAGAAGCCGAGCCGCGGGCACAGCCGTCGCGCCACCTTGGCGCCGGCGATCGAATGGTCCTCGGGGCGGCCCTTGGCGATGTCGTGCAACAGCGTCGCAATGTAGATCACCGGGCGATGCTCGGGACGGATCTTGCGGAACAGGTCGCTGGCGACCACGAACTCCTCGTTGCCGCCGCGTTCGATATCCTGGAGGAAGCCGATGCAGCGGATCAGATGCTCGTCCACCGTGTAGTGGTGGTACATGTTGAACTGCATCATCGACACGATCTTGCCGAAGGCGCGGATGAAGTGGCCGAGCACGCCGGTCTCGTTCATCCGCCGCAGCACGGTCTCCGCATTGTCGGAGGTCAGGATCTCCATGAACAGGCGGTTGGCTTCGTCGTTCTCGCGGAGCTGGGTGTTGATCAGCTTGAGCGAGCGCGTCACCGTGCGCATCGCGTCGGGATGGAAGGCGAGGTTGTTCTGCTGCGCGAGGCGGAAGATCCGGATCAGATTGACCGGATCGTGCTTGAACACGTCGGGCGCGGCGAGGTTGATGCGGTTGTTGTCGACGATGAAGTCGTCGCTACCGTTAACCCGCCGCCGCTTGGTGCCGGGCCGCAGCCGCGCCACCATCCGGCTCAGCACCGGCGCCGGCTTGTTGTGCTCTTCCTCGAGCTTGGCACACAGGATCGCGGTAAGGTCGCCGACGTCCTTTGCGATCAGGAAGTAGTGCTTCATGAAGCGCTCGACGTCCTGCATGCCGGGATGCGAGGTGTAGCCGAGCCGGACCGCGATCTCGCGCTGCATGTCGAACGACAGCCGCTCCTCGGCGCGGCCGGCGAAGAAGTGCAGGTTGCAGCGCACCGACCACAGGAAGTCGGCGCAGCGGCGGAAGGTGCGGTACTCCTGCGCGTCGAACACGCCGCGTTCCAACAGCTCGTCGGTCTCGCGCACGCGGTAGACGTATTTGGCGATCCAGAACAGCGTGTGCAGGTCGCGCAGCCCGCCCTTGCCGTCCTTGACGTTGGGCTCGACCAGATAGCGCGACTGGCCGGCGCGGCGATGCCGCTCCTCGCGCTCGGCGAGCTTGGCGGTGACGAATTCCGCCGCGGTGCCCTGCACCACCTCCTTGTCGAAGCGCTCGACCAGCTCGTCATACAGCGGCTGGTCGCCGGTCAGGAACCGGGTCTCCAGGATCGCGGTGCGGATCGTCATGTCGCCGCGCGCCTGGCGGATCGACTCATCGACCGAGCGGGTGGCGTGGCCGACCTTCAGCCCCATGTCCCAGAGGCAATAGAGAATGGCTTCGGCGACCTGCTCGCCCCAGGCGGTCTGCTTGTAGGGCAGGATGAACAACAGATCGATGTCGGACTCCGGCGCCATCAGTCCGCGGCCATAGCCGCCGGTCGCGACCACGGCCATGCGCTCGGCGCCCGAGGGGATCGGCGAGTGGTAGAGATGCCGGGTCGCTGCCGCATACAGGATGCGGATGATCTCATCCTGCACGAAGCACAGCCGTTCGGCGCAGCGGCGGCCGTGACGGTCCTTCAGCAGCAGTGCCTGCGCCTTGGCGCGCGCCGCGATCAGTTCGGCCTTGAGCAGCTGCGCCATCGCGGCGCGGAACTGGTCCTCGCGGCCGGCATGTTGCTCGGCGAGTGCATTGACCGCCGCGGTGATCCGCGCGGTCTCGAAACGATCGTCCGCTTCAGGGCGGGTCTCGGCTACGACGCTGTCCATACGCTCATCCGATATCGGACGGAGCTGTTGCTGTCACTGACCAAAGTATAACGACAGCAGCTCCATGCTGTTTCGCCTGCGCTTCGAGCAAGATGGTTCTCGCACCGCTCGACAAAAGGTAGAGATTTTCTCGTTGACCGCAAGTCTAACTCATTGAATGAAAAGACTGTTTCTTAATCTGATCGAGGAGATCGACGAATGCACAAATTTTCCCGGCGCGCCTTCGCTGCGCTGCTCGCGGTCTCGACATTGTTGCCCGGCGCGGCGTTCGCCGCCGATGCGCTGAAGGAGATCCGGATCGACTGGGCGACCTACAATCCGGTGTCGATGGTGCTGAAGCAGAAGGGCCTCCTGGAGAAGGAGTTCGCCAAGGACGGCATCAGCATCGTCTGGGTGCAGTCGGCCGGCTCCAACAAGGCGCTCGAATTCCTCAACGCCGGTTCGATCGATCTCGGCTCGACCGCGGGCTCGGCCGCTTTGGTCGCCAGGATCAACGGTAACCCGATCAAATCGATCTATGTCTATTCGCGTCCCGAATGGACCGCGCTGGTCACCACCAAGGACTCCAGGATCGCGTCCGTCGCCGACCTCAAGGGCAAGCGCGTCGCGGTGACCCGCGGCACCGACCCGCACATCTTCCTGGTCCGCGCGCTGCTCGGTGCCGGTCTGACCGAAAAGGACATCACGCCGGTGCTGTTGCAGCATGCCGACGGCAAGACCGCGCTGATCCGCGGCGATGTCGACGCCTGGGCCGGCCTCGATCCGATGATGGCGCAAGCCGAGGTCGAGGAGGGCGCCAAGCTGTTCTATCGCAACCCCGACGCCAACACCTGGGGCATCCTCAATGTCCGCGAGCAGTTCCTGAAGGACCACCCGGACATCGTCCGCCGGGTGCTCGCTACCTATGAGGAGGCGCGGAAATACTCGCTGGCAAACTATGACGAGCTGAAGGAGACCTTCATCGCGGTGACCAAGCTGCCGGACGCCGTGGTCGACAAGCAGCTCAAGGAACGCACCGAGCTGACCCACAGCCGCATCGGTAGCGCCCAACGCGAGTCGATTTTGGCCGCCGGCCTCGCCTTGCAGCAGGCGGGCGTGATCGACGCCAAGACCGACGTGAAGGCAGCGGTCGATTCGTTGATCGACGATCAGGTCCCGCTGCCGACCAACTGACCGCTGTCGTCCCGGACAAGTGAAGCGCGATCCGGGACCTATAACCACAAGGCTCTGTTGTTGAACAAGGCTGTGGCCCCAGCTCGCTCCGTCCCCACGTCCTGTGGTTATGGGTCCCGGCCTTCGCCGGGACGACGGGGGATAGAGCCGGGCGTCCCCACCTTGCAATCCCGCCGGAAGAATAGTTCTTGCTATGGCCATGACCGTTGACCTGCCCGCGCTGGAACAGACGGCCGCGCCGCGTCCGGCGTCGGCCAGATGGACGCGTCTTGCGCGCCCGGTGCTCGGTCTTTTGGTGCCGGTCGTGCTCGCGCTCGGCTGGGAATTGATCGTCGATCTCGGCTATTCCAACGGCCGCCTGGTGCCGCCGCCGTCGAAGGTGTTCCAGACCATCGTCGATCTCGCCAGGAGCGGCGAACTGTCGCGCCATATCCTCGCGACCTTGTGGCGGGTCGGCGCGGGCTTTGCGCTCGGCGTGGTCGCCGGCACCATCATGGGTGCGGTCTCCGGCTATTGGGATTTCGCCAAGCGGCTGCTTGACCCGACTGTACAGGCGCTGCGCGCGATCCCGTCGCTCGCCTGGGTGCCGCTGTTCGTGCTCTGGCTCGGCATCTTCGAGACCTCGAAGGTCGCGCTGATTGCGGTCGGGGTGTTCTTTCCGATCTACCTCGGCGTGATGGGCGCGATCCTCTCGGTCGATCGCAAGATCGTCGAGGTCGGCCGCGTGTTCCGGCTGTCCGGGCCTGCCATGATCCGCCGCATCCTGTTGCCGGCCGTGCTGCCGGCCTATGTGGTGGCGCTGCGGGTCGGGCTCGGCCTGGGCTGGATGTTCGTGGTCGCGGCCGAACTGATCGGCGCCTCCGAAGGCCTCGGCTATCTGCTGCTCGACGGCCAACAGCTCGGCAAGCCGGCGCAGATCCTCGCCGCGATCGTGATCTTCGCGATCCTCGGCAAGCTCACCGACTGGCTGATCGAGGTCGCCGCCGCGCCGCTGCTGCGCTGGCAGGATGCGTTCGGCGCGCGGGGAGGGGCCTGATGCTGGCGTTGAGAGAAGTCGGCAAGACCTATCCGAACGGTGTCCACGCGCTGGAACGCGTCTCGGCCGAGATTGCGCCCGGCGAGATCATCGCCATCATCGGCGGTTCCGGTTGCGGCAAGTCGACCTTGCTGCGCGCCATCGCCGGCCTCGATCGCGCGACCACGGGCTCGGTCTCGCTCGACAATGCGGTCATCACCTCGCCGCACGCCAAGATTGGCATCATCTTCCAGGAGCCGCGGCTGCTGCCCTGGCTCAGCGTCGCCGATAATATCGGCTTCGGCCTTGCCGATCTGCCGGCCGACATCAGGCGCCAACGGATTGCCGCGGCGCTGGCCCGCGTCGGTCTTTCCGACAAGGCGACAGCCTGGCCGCGCGAACTCTCTGGCGGACAGGCGCAGCGGGTCGCGATCGCCCGCGCGCTGGTGCCGCAGCCCGAAGTGCTGCTGCTCGACGAGCCGTTCTCGGCGCTCGATGCCTTCACGCGGCGCGATTTGCAGGATCACCTGCTCGATCTCTGGGCCGACACCCGTCCCACCTTGATCCTGGTCACCCATGACGTCGACGAGGCCGTGGTGCTGGCCGACCGCGTGCTGGTGATGCGGCCGCGGCCGGGCCGGCTGTTCGAAGAGATCACCATCAACCTGGCGCGGCCGCGCGACCGCAAATCGGAACTGTTCGACAGCTTCAAGCGCCGCGTGCTGACCGCGCTCGACCGCTCGCTGGACCGTTCGGTGCGTGACGTCACGGACAAATCCAGCGCCGGCGAGGCGATGTGGTGGTGACATCGGCGCGCCAAGGCCTTACACCGGCATAAAGAAAAACAGCCGGGAGACAAGACCATGGACTCCGCCGAACTCCGCGCAATGCAGGCTCCGATCAAGGAGCGCTACAAGACCGACCCCCAGGCCGCCGTGATCACGTTGAAGGCCAAGGGCACGATCGACAATGAAAGCCTGTCCTGCAAGGTCGAGACCGGCCGCGCGCTCGCGGTCGCCGGCCTGCATCCCGCCACCGGCGGCTCCGGGCTCGAACTCTGCTCCGGCGACATGCTGCTGGAGGCGCTGGTCGCCTGCGCCGGCGTCACGCTGAAATCGGTCGCGACCGCGGTCGAGGTGCCACTGAAGGTCGGCAACGTGTTCGCCGAGGGCGATCTCGATTTCCGCGGCACGCTGGGCGTCGACAAGGAGGCGCCGGTCGGCTTCCGCGAGATCCGCCTGCGCTTCGACGTCGGTACCGACGCGCCGCAGGACAAGCTCGATCTCTTGCTGAAGCTCACCGAGCGCTATTGCGTGGTCTATCAGACCATCAAGAACGGCCCGAAGGTTTCGGTCTCGATGCAGCGGGTGTAGCGTGTCGCCCCGGCGAAGGCCGGGGCCCATACGCCGTATCCCATCGTTTCAAGCTCCGCTGTTCAACGGCTTTCGCTCTCAACGAACAGTCGTGGTTATGGGTCCCGGGTCGCGCTTCGCTTGCCCGGGACGACGAATCGAATGTCCCCCGACCTCCACTTCATCCTGCTCCTCGTCCTGCGCATGGCGGTTGCGGCCGCGTTCGTGGTCAGTGCGTCCATCATCACGGAACGTTCGGGACCGGTGATCGGCGCGCTGATCGCGACGTTGCCGATCTCGGCGGGGCCATCCTACACCTTCCTCGCGCTCGACCATGACGCCGCCTTCATCGCCGAGGGCGCGCTCTCGAGCCTGCCGGTCAATGCGGCGACGATCTTCATGGGGCTCACCTACGCCGTGCTGGCGCAGCGCCGCAGCATGTGGATCAGCGCGGGAAGCGCGATCGCGTTGTGGCTCGTACTCGGCACCATCATCCGCCAGTTCGCGTGGACGCTGACTGGCGGGCTGATCCTCAATGCCATTGCGTTCGCAATCTGCATTCCCTTGCTCAAGCCCTACCGCCACGTCGCCAAGATGCCGCTGATCGCGCGGCGCTGGTACGACATTCCGCTGCGCGCCGCGCTGGTCGCGAGCCTGGTCGGCACCGTGGTCACCGCGTCCACCTGGGTCGGCCCGCGGGTCACCGGTGTGATCGCGCTGTTTCCGATCGTGTTCTCCCCGATGATGCTGATCCTGCATCCGCGCATCGGCGGCCCCGCCACCGCCGCCGTGCTCGCCAACAGCGCCTGGGGCCTGCTCGGCTTTGGCCTCGGCATCGCCGTGCTGCATGTCGCGGTGCTGCAATTCGGCTCAGCGATCGGTCTCTGCTGCGCGCTCGCCACCTGCATCGCGTGGAATCTGGCGCTGTGGCAGCTCGGCCGGAGGAAGGCGAAGGCGTAGAATCGTAGGGTGGGTTAGCCGAAGGCGTAACCCACCACGTCTCGCGCAAGAAGCGGTGGGTTACGCTTCGCTAACCCACCCTACGGCACCTTTATTGTTTCGGCAGCTTCGCCCTCAGCGCATACAGCGCATCCAGCGCTTCGCGCGGCGACATTTCGTCGGGGTGCAGCGCCTTCACGGCTTCCACCAGCAACTCGGCCTCGCTCGGCGGCTTGTCTTCGGCGGCGGCGCGGGAGGGGACGGCGAACAGCGGCAAATCGTCGGCGAGTGCGCGCGCGGTCTGGCCGCGGTCCTGGGCTTCGAGTTTTGCCAGCACCGATTTGGCGCGGGTGATCACCGCGGGCGGCAGGCCGGCGAGCTTCGCGACCTGGATGCCGTAGGAGCGGTCGGCGGAGCCGGGCAGCACCTCGTGCAGGAACACGACGTCGCCCTGCCATTCCTTGACCCGCACCGTGGCGTTGAACATCCGCGGCAGTTTGGCCGAGAGCGCGGTCAGTTCGTGATAGTGGGTGGCAAACAGCGTGCGGCAGCGGTTGCTCTCGTGCAGATGCTCGATCGCGGCCCAGGCGATCGAGAGGCCGTCGAAGGTCGCAGTGCCGCGGCCGATCTCGTCGAGAATGACGAGCGACCGCTCGCTGGCCTGGTTGAGGATCACGGCGGTCTCGACCATTTCGACCATGAAGGTCGAACGTCCCCGCGCCAGATCGTCGGCGGCGCCGACGCGCGAGAACAGCCGGTCGACGATGCCGAGCCGCGCCCGCGACGCCGGCACATAGCTGCCGATTTGAGCAAGCAGCGCGATCAGCGCGTTCTGGCGCAGGAAGGTCGATTTACCGGCCATGTTCGGACCGGTGATCAGCCAGAGCTGGCCGGATTTTTGTGCCGGTGCCGGGGAGAGATCGCAGGCATTGGCGATGAACGGCTGGCCGTCGCGCTTCAACGCCTGTTCGACCACCGGATGGCGGCCGCCCTCGATCGCAAAGCCGAGCGAGCCGTCGACGTCCGGCCGCACGTAATTGTCGTCGATCGCGAGCTTCGCCAGCGAGGTCGCGACGTCGAGCATCGCAAAGGCATGCGCGGCGTTGCGCAGATCGTCGCTGGCCGCGAGCGCCATCGCGCTCAGCCGCTCGAAGATCTCGAGCTCGAGATTGAGCGCACGCTCGCCGGCATTGGCGATCTTGGCTTCGGTCTCGCCGAGCTCGGCGGTGGTGAAACGCACCTGTCCCGCCAGCGTCTGGCGGTGGATGAAGGTCGCGTTCAGCGGCGGCGCAAACAGCTTGTCGCCGTGTTGCGCGGTGACCTCGACGAAATAACCCAGCACATTGTTGTGCCGGATCTTCAGCGTCTTGATGCCGGTGTCTTCGGCATAGCGCGCCTGCATCGCGGCGACGACGAGGCGCGAGGCATCGCGCAGATTGCGGCTTTCGTCGAGCGCGGCCTCATAGCCCTCGCGGACGAAGCCGCCGTCGCGCTTGATCAGCGGCAATTGCTCGGACAGCGCGCGGGAGAATTCCTGCGCCAGGTCGCGCGAAGGGCGCCGCAAGGCCGCCATCACGGTCGAAACCTCGGCTGGCGGATCGGCAAGCAGCGCCAGCAGCTCCAGCGCCTGATCGGCGGCAAGGATGCCGTCGCGCAGGCTCGCGAGATCGCGTGGGCCGCCGCGGCCGACCGAGAGCCGCGCCAGCGCGCGCGACATGTCCGGCGCCGCGCGCAGCACCGTCCTGACGTCCTCGCGCGCCGCCGAATCTGCGACGAAGGCAGAGACGGCATCGAGCCGGCGCGTGATCACGGCAACATCGGTGAGCGGCGCGGCAAGCCGCTGCGCCAACAGACGCGAGCCGGCCGCGGTCACGGTGCAGTCGATCGCATCGAGCAGCGAGCCGCGGCGCTCGCCGGCGAGCGTGCGCGTCAGTTCCAGGTTGGCGCGGGTCGCCGGATCGATCGCCATCGTGGTGCCGGCGGCCTCGCGCGCCGGCGGTGACAGCGGCGGGCGCTTCCCGACCTGGGTGCGATCGATATAGGTGACCGCGGCGGCTGCGGCCGTCGCTTCCAGCCGCGACATCGCCGATAGGCCATCCATCGTCGCGACGGCAAAGTAGTCGCACAGCCGCCGCTCGGCGGTGGCGCTGTCGAACACGTCGCGGGTCAGCGGCGTCACCGATGGCAGCTCGCGCAGGGTCGGTGCCAGCTCATTGTCGCTGTAAAGCGCGTCGGTGACGATCGCCTCGTTCGGATTGATGCGCGCCAAGGTCGCGGCAAGCTCCGCGGTCGCGCATTCCGTCACCATGAATTCGGAGGTCGAGATGTCGATCCAGGCGAGCCCGAGCCGGTCGGCACCGGCCGAGCCGCGGGCGCGCGCGATCGCGATCAAATAGTTGTTGGTGCGGGCGTCGAGCAGCGTGTCTTCGGTCAGCGTTCCCGGCGTCACCAGCCGCACCACGCCGCGGCGGACCACGCTCTTGTTGCCGCGGGCCTTGGCCTCGGCAGGATTTTCGGTCTGCTCGCACACCGCGACACGATGTCCGGCGCCGATCAAGCGATGCAGGTAGTCTTCCGAGCGCTCGACCGGCACGCCGCACATCGGGATGTCCATGCCCTGATGCTTGCCGCGCTTGGTCAGCACGATGCCGAGCGTCTTGGAGGCGATCTCGGCATCCTCGAAGAACAGCTCGTAGAAATCGCCCATCCGGTAGAACAGCAGCAGGCCAGGATGCGCGGCCTTGATCTCCAGATACTGTTCCATCATCGGCGTGACGCGCGACGGCGCCTCGGCGGCAGGAGCGGATTCGGGCGGAGCGGGGATGGGCTGTTGGATCGTCATGAGGAGGCGGAAACTACAGAATTTCGCCGCGCGGTCATATCCGAGGAGACGAGGTTTTCCACCCTGTCCACGGTGCCTTTATGACAGTCCTCACGGTAATGCGTGCGGGCCGCGCGGCCGGGTCAATTGACCTGCCGCGGGCACGCTCCTAAAACTCCCTTCAAGTTCCAGCCGATCCAACGCCTAAGTCGCGGCATTCAGGGAGAGATTCAATGCGTGATGTGTTCATTTGCGATGCCGTCCGGACCCCGATCGGCCGTTTCGGCGGTTCGCTCGCGAAGGTGCGTGCCGACGATCTGGCGGCGGCCCCGATCAAGGCGCTGATGGCCAAGCACCCGACGCTCAACTGGAACGAGGTCGACGAGGTCTATTTTGGCTGCGCCAACCAGGCCGG
Source organism: Bradyrhizobium sp. UBA2491 (assembly GCF_002341725.1). Taxonomy (NCBI): domain Bacteria; kingdom Pseudomonadati; phylum Pseudomonadota; class Alphaproteobacteria; order Hyphomicrobiales; family Nitrobacteraceae; genus Bradyrhizobium; species Bradyrhizobium sp. UBA2491. Next base: position 120,865 of record NZ_DDOP01000042.1, on the reverse strand, counting down.
TGAAGACAACCGCAACGTCGCGCGCATGGCGCTGCTGCTCGCCGGTATGCCGGAGTCGGTTCCCGGCCAGACCCTGAACCGGCTCTGCGCCTCGGGCCTCGATGCGGTCGGCGCCGCTGGCCGCGCCATCCGCGCCGGCGAGATCGATTTCGCGATCGCGGGCGGCGTCGAATCGATGACGCGCGCACCGTTCGTGATGGGCAAGGCCGCGGAAGCCTTCTCGCGCTCGTCCGATATCTATGACACCACGATCGGCTGGCGCTTCATCAATCCGCTGATGAAGGCGCAGTACGGCGTCGATGCGATGCCGGAGACCGGCGAGAACGTCGCCGAGGAATTCCAGGTGTCGCGCGCCGATCAGGACGCGATGGCGATCCGCTCGCAGCAGCGCGCCGGCGCGGCGATCGCGTCGGGCTATTTCGCCGAGGAGATCGTCCCGGTCCAGGTGCCCGGCGGCAAGGCCGGCCCGATCACCGTCGACAAGGACGAGCATCCGCGTCCCGAGACCACGCTCGAAGGACTGGCAAAACTGAAGCCGATCGTGCGCAATCCGGGCACGGTGACTGCGGGCAATGCGTCCGGCGTCAATGATGGCGCGGCTGCGATGATCCTGGCTTCGGAGGCGGCGGTGAAGCGGCACGGCCTGACCCCGCGTGCAAAGATCCTCGGCCTCGCATCGGCCGCGGTGCCGCCGCGCATCATGGGCATCGGCCCGGTGCCGGCGACCAAGAAGCTGGTCGAGCGGCTCGGTATCAAGGTGTCGGACTTCGACCTGATCGAGCTCAACGAGGCCTTCGCTTCGCAGGGCATCGCCTGCCTGCGTCAGCTCGGGGTCAAGGAAGACGCCGATTTCGTCAATCCGCATGGCGGCGCGATCGCGCTCGGCCATCCGCTCGGCATGAGCGGCGCGCGGCTGGTCCTGACCGCCGTGCACGGCATGGAGAAGCGGGGCGGGAAGCTTGCCTTGGCAACTATGTGCGTCGGGGTCGGCCAGGGCGTCGCGGTCGCGATCGAAAAGTTGAATTAATCCAATAGCTTGGAAGGGCTGAAAACAGCCCTTCCCCAATTTGGTTATGCACTATAATGATCTGAAGTGAGCTCACCGGGCGCGTGGGCCGCGGAGGACTTCGCCATGACCCTGTTGTATCCGCTGCAATCGCTTGCGGCTCATCCGGCGCGGCTGTCGCCGGACTATCGCTCCACCGTGAAGCGCGCGCCCTCGAAGCCGTTGATCCCGATGCGGCACACGCTCTCGGAACTGACCGGACCGGTCTACGGTCATGAGACGGTGCGCGAGCACGACAACGACCTCACCATCCAGGCCAAGGGCGAGCCGCTCGGCGAGCGCATCATCGTGCACGGCCATGTACTCGACGAGGATGGCCGCGGCGTGCCGAACGCGCTGGTCGAGCTGTGGCAGGCCAATGCCTGCGGCCGCTACGTCCATGTCGTCGATCAGCATCCAGCGCCGCTCGATCCGAACTTCACCGGTGCCGGCCGGACGCAGAGCGACGACAAGGGCTATTACAAGTTCATCACCATCAAGCCCGGCGCCTATCCGTGGGGCAATCACCACAATGCGTGGCGACCCGCGCACATCCACTTCTCGGTGTTCGGACACTCCTTCGTCTCGCGTCTGGTGACGCAGATGTATTTCCCCGGCGATCCCCTGTTTCCGTTCGACCCGATCTTCAATTCGGTGACCGACGAGAAAGCGCGGGCGCGGATGATCTCGTCGTTCGATCTCGACAACACCAAGCCGGAATGGGCGCTGTGCTACCGCTTCGATATCGTGCTGCGCGGGCGCAACGCCACGCCGATGGAGACCAAGTAAGTGTCGAACCAGCGTCCTGATGGAATCACGCCCTCGCAGACCGTCGGCCCCTATTTCAAATACGGCCTGACGCCGAACGGCGAATACGAATGGAACGACGCCTTCACCAACAATCTGCTGACGCCTGATACATCCGGCGAGCGCATCCGCGTCGAGGGCAAGGTCTATGACGGCGACGGCGCCGTGATCCCCGACTGCATGCTGGAGATCTGGCAGGCCGACAGCCAGGGCCGCTTCTGCGATCCGCAGGACAAGCGCGCGCTGCCCAATTCGAGCTTCAAGGGATTCGGCCGCGTCGGCACCGACGAGAGCGGGGGCTATGCCTTCGACACCATCAAGCCGGGCGTGGTGCCGGATGCCGACGGCAAGCCGCAGGCGCCGCACATCGTGCTGGCGGTGTTCGCGCGCGGCATGCTGCTGCATCTCTACACGCGGATCTATTTCGACGACGAGGCGGCCAACGCCGGCGATTCCGTGCTGGCGCTGGTGCCGGCCGATCGCCGCGCCACCTTGATCGCCAAGAAGGCCGCTGCCGGCAACGTCTACAGGTTCGACGTCCATCTCCAGGGCGACAACGAAACGGTGTTCTTCGACGTTTGATTTGTGTCTCAGAAGGTAGCTATGCTCGGCTCGACCGCATGAGCCGGGCACGGCCCTGTGAGGGACAATGCGCGACCGCTTGCTGACCGGCCTGATTGGCTATCCGATCGCGCATTCGGCGGCGCCTGCGATGCACGAGCGGGCCGCCGCCGCGCTCGGCGTCCATTGCCACTACCATCTCATCGAGGTGAAGGGCGCTGGGCGCGACGATCTGCGCGCAATGCTGGACGGCATCAGGCGGCTCGGCTTTGCCGGCGTCAACGTCACCTTTCCCTACAAGGAAGCGGTCGTCGACCTCGCCGATGACCTCACGCCGGATGCGCGCGCGATCGGCGCGGTCAACACCATCGTCGTCAATGGCGCGCGTCTGGTCGGGCACAACACCGATGCCACGGGCTTTGCCCGTGCGATCGGACCGCTGCTCGCCGCCACGCCGCATGGCCCGATCGCGCTGATCGGTGCCGGTGGCGTCGGCAAGGCGATCGCCTTCGCACTTGCCGGCCTCGGCGCCGCCGAGCTCCGGATCTTCGATGCCGATGCGACAAAGGCCGCACAGCTCGCGACCCAATTGCGCGATCGTCATGCGGTCCGCGCTGCCAGCGTCGAGGCGGCGGTGCAAGGGGCCGTAGGTCTCATCAATGCGACGCCGGTCGGCATGCTGCCGAGCCGCGCTACGCCGGTGCCGGAGGCGCTGTTGCATCCGTCAATGTGGGTCGCCGACGCGGTCTATACGCCGCTCTGGACGCCGCTGCTGACCGCCGCCAAGGTCAGGGGCGCAAGCGTCCTGACCGGACGCGTGCTTGCGATCAACGCATCCGCCGATGCGTTCAGGCTGTTCACGGGGATGGCGCCGCCGCATGACGTGATGGCAAATGCGTTCGACGCGGTGATGGCTGCGCGCTACGCTGCGCCGTGAAGGGCGGAGACAGTCAATGAAAAAAATCAGGATCGGTCTGGCCGGCTGCGGCTTCGTCTCGGAGCTGCACATGTATGCTTACCGGCGCGTCTATGGCGTCGATGTCGAGGTGAGGGCGGTCGCGGCACGCGGCGATCACGTCGATGAGTTCGCGCGCAAGCACCAGATCCCCAACGCCTGTCGCAGCTTTGCCGAACTGGTTGCCGACGCCGATATCGACGTCATCGACATCTGTACGCCGCCCAACCTGCATGCTGCGATGATCGTCGAGGCCATGCAACGCGGCAAGCACGTGATCTGCGAAAAGCCGTTCAGCGGCTATTTCGGACAGCCCGGCGACAAGGTGCCGATCGGCAGGCATGTGCCGAAGGCGCTGATGTATCAGCGCGTGATGGAGGAGATGGAGGTGACCCGCGCCGCGATCGAGCGGACCGGGCAGCTCTTCATGTATGCCGAGGACTGGATCTACGCGCCGGCGATCACCAAGACCGCGGAGATCGTCCGCGCCACCAAAGACAAGATCCTGTTCATGAAGGGCGAGGAGAGCCATTCCGGCTCGCATGCGGCGCATGCCGCGCAATGGGCGATGACGGGCGGCGGCTCCTTGATCCGGATGGGCTGCCATCCGCTGTCAGCGGTGCTCCATCTCAAGCAGGTCGAGGCCAAGGCCCGCGGCGAGACCATCAATGTTGCCAGCGTCACCTGCGATGTCGGCAATGTCACCGCCGCCCTCAAGCCGGCGGAGCGCGTCTACATCAAGGCCAACCCGGTCGACGTCGAGGATTGGGGCACGCTGACCGCGACGTTCTCCGACAGCACCAAGGCCACGGTGTTCTCCGGCGACATGATCATGGGCGGCGTGCGTAATCTGATCGAGACCTATACGAGCGGCGGCTCGCTGTTCGCCAACATCACGCCGAACACGCATCTGACGAGCTACCAGACATCAGAGGAAAAGCTCGCGTCGGTCTACATCACCGAGAAGGTCGACCGCAAAACCGGCTGGCAATATGTCTGCCTCGAGGAGGAATGGACCCGCGGCTATCTGCAGGAGATCCAGGACTTCATGGAATGCGTGGCGACCGGCCGGCAGCCGCTCGCCGATCTCGCGCTGGCGTATGAGACGACGAAAGTGAACTACGCCGGCTATTGGGCGGCCGACGAGGGCAGGCGGGTGGTGTTGTAGGTCACGGACAGCAGCGAGACGACTTTCTCGCGTGTGCCACGCCAGACCCGTCATCCTGAGAGCGCGTAGCGCGTCTCGAAGGATGAACGGCCCGGCCGGTGGCCGTCGATCCTTCGAGACGCCCGCAAGTGCGGGCTCCTCAGGATGACGGGGATGATTGCCAACCAGCCAGGACAAGGATCACCCGCCAGTCTAGCGGCGTGCCGTTCTCCCTTCTCCCCTTGTGGGAGAAGGTGGCGTGCGCAGCGCGCCGGATGAGGGATTGTCACCGCATACTCAACCGCGAGACGTCATTCGCGGAGAGAACCCCTCACCCGGCTTCGATGCAGAGCATCGAAGCCACCCTCACCCACAAGGGGAGAGGGTGTGCTCCGCCGCTGCAATCCGTAACCCTAAGCCCCGTACACCGAACCCTTCGGCAGCGGAAACACCGGGTCTTGCGTGCGAATATTGGTCGGCCACACCACGGTGATGCGCTCGCCGGCGTTCTGCATCACGACTGGCGTCGAGCGCTCGTTCTGGCCCGACATCGGCGTATCCGGCGGATAGAATTTCACGCCATAGCCCTGGATGGTGCCGCCGGGCGGGATGTCGACGTCGAGCGCCGCCTTGCGGATCGCCTCGGGATCGAAGCCGCCATATTTCTCCTTGGCGACCGGCAGTACATTGTTGAGCAGGATCCAGGTCTGGTTGAAGCCCATCGAGCAGTGCGGCGGCACTTCGGTGGCGCTGGTCTTCTCGCGATAGCGCGTAACCATCACCTTGGTGAGGTCGCCGACCCCGGGCGCCAGCTTGGCGGGATCGAGCAACTGCGCCGGCACCGGGTCGATGTTGCAGAAATTGTCGATGTCGGCGCCGAACGTCGTGCGCAGCTTGTCGAGCTGGCTGTAGCCGGCGCCGGCGCCGAACAGCATCTTGAACTTCAGCCCGCTCTCGCGCGCCTGGCGCAAGAACAGCGTGATGTCGGGGTTGTAGCCGGCATGCGAGATGATGTCGGCCTTGGCGCGCTTCAGCTTGGTCACCAGCACCGAGAGATCGGGGGCGGAGGCCGAATAGCCTTCCTTGAGCACGACCTGTAGTCCGGCTTCCTTGGCGAACATCTCGTCGGCGGCGGCAACGCCGACGCCGTAGGGACCGTCCTCATGGATGAGCGCGACCTTGACGTCCTTTGGCTCCATGCCGAGCCTGGCCTTGGCGTGCTCCGCGAGGAAGCCGCCAAAGGCCTGGCCGTACTGGTCGGAATGGATCTGCGCACGGAACACATAGTGCAGGTTCTTGTCCTTGAACACGGCGGTCGAGACCGCGGTCGTGATCCAGAGGATGCGCTTCTGCTGCTCGACCTTGGCGGCGAGCGGCACCGCGTGCGAGCTCGCGAACACGCCGTTGAGGATGTCGACCTTCCCCTGGTCGATCAGCCGGTTGGCCTCGTTGATCGCGACATCAGGCTTGCTCTGGGAATCGACATTGACCGGCGCGATCTTGTATTTGCCGCCGACGCCGCCCTTCTCGTTGACGAGATCGATCGCGATCTGGGTGCCGATCGAGGAGGCGACCGAGCCGCCGGCGGCGAACGGGCCGGTCAGGTCGTAGATCACGCCGATGCGGACCGCTTCGGCCTGCGCCTGTGCCCGTGTCCAATCGAAACTGAAAGCAGCGGCGGCAGCCGCAGAAGTCTTCAGCAGCGTCCTGCGTGAAGTCGGCATCGCGTCCTCCCCTGAAGCCGTCATTTGCGACGGGCATTTTTTGCGGAGTATTGGGAGGCGACCGGGGAAAGTCAACGCGATTGCCGGTGCGGCGCCTTGCGCTTTGGGAGGGGGTTGAGGCAGCCTCTCTCCGTTCGTCATTCCGGGGCTCGCGAAGCGAGAGCCCGGAATCCATTCATCCTCGACGTCTGTGGCCCGATGGATTCCGGGCTCGTGCTTCGCACGCCCCGGAATGACGAAAAGTACCTACTCCATCACTGCGGCATGGTCCGACGGGGCCGTCTGCTTGCGCAGCGCGGCCTTGGTGGAGCCGATCATGATGGCGAGCGAGATCGAGACCAGGATGAAGATCATCACCAGCTGGTAGTCGTGCGAGAACGCGATGATCTGCGACTGCGCGGCGACCATGCGGTCGGCCATCGCGCGACCGGCGTCGGTGTTGAGGTTGATCATGCCCGACACGTCGGGCATCTGCAGCGCGTGGTTGAACGGGGTGATCTGCTCCGACAGCTTGGCGTAGATTCGCCGCGAGCCTTCCGTCAGCTGCGCGATCACGATCGAGATGCCGACCGAGCTCGCGACGTTGCGCAGCAGCGTCAGCATCGAGGTGCCGTCGGTGCGCAGATGGCCCGGCAGCGTCAGGAACGCCACCGTCGACAGCGGCACGAACACCAGGCCGAAGCCGAAGCCCTGGATCACGCTGACGACGATGATTTCGGTCGCCTGCGTCATGTCGGTCCAGCCGGTCATCTGGAACAGCGACGCCGCGGTCAGTGCCAGGCCGGAGATGATCAGCGTCCGCGCCTCGATATAGCGCATCAGCCGGCCGACCAGCATCATCGCGACGAAGGTGCCGAAACCGCGGCTTGCGAGCAGCAGGCCCGCGGTGATGATCGGATAGCCGACCACGTTCTGGAGGTAAGGCGAGGACAGCGCCATGGTCGAATACAGCACGAGGCCCATCACGGTCATGAACACGCAGCCGCCGAGGAAATTCTTGTCCTTGAACAGCGCGAACTGGATGAACGGCCGGCTGGTCGTCAACGAATGGGCGAAGAAATAATAGAAGCCGATCGCCGAGACGATGAACTCGATCATGATCTCGTTGGATTCCAGCCAGCCGAGCTGCTCGCCGCGGTCGAGCGCGAGTTGCAGTGCGCCGATCGCAATGGCGAGCGCACCGAAGCCGAACCAGTCGAAACGCAAATTGAGGTCCTGCTTGGTCTCGTCCATGAAGATGATCAGGCCCAGCACCGTGAAGAAGCCGAACGGCAAATTGACGAAGAACACCCAGTGCCAGGAATAGGTCTCGGTCAGCCAGGCGCCCAGCGACGGCCCCATGATCGGGCCCATCATCACGCCCATGCCCCAGATCGACATTGCCTTGGCGCGCTCATGCAGCGCGTAGGAGTCGAGCATCACGGCCTGTGACAGCGGCACCAGCGCCGCGCCGAACACGCCTTGCAGCAGGCGGAACAGCACCATCTGGTTGATGTCCTGCGCCAGGCCGCACAATACCGAGGCGACGGTGAAGCCGGCCGAACAGATGATGAGGATGCGCTTGCGGCCGAAGCGGTTGGCGATCCAGCCCACCGGCGCGGTCATGATGGCTGCTGCGACGATGTAGGAGGTCAACACCCAGTTGATCTGGTCCTGCGAGGCCGACAGCGAGCCCTGCATATAGGGCAGCGCGACGTTGGCGATCGTGGTGTCGAGCGCCTGCATGATCGTCGCGGTCATGGCGCAGATCGTCACCATGTTCCGGCGCATGCCGGGGACGGCGGATGGTGACGGTGCATTCATTCAGTTCAGTCCCGCTTGTAAGCCGTGGTTTAGACCACCTCTTCCCGACGGGGAGAGGTGGCGCGCTGGGCTTCGATCTTGCTCGATCTCAGTCCTGATGATCCGGGTGCGCCGCGGCCGAGCCCAGTCCGAGCAGGCCGGCCAGGCTGCGGCGATGGTTGGTGTCGATCGTCGCATAGACGCTCATGCCGGCCTTCAGCTTCTTCACGAACGGATCGTTCTCGTCGAAATAGATCCGCACCGGCACGCGCTGCACCACCTTGACGAAATTGCCGGTGGCGTTCTGCGGCGGCAGGATCGCGAACTGCGCGCCGGTGCCGGGCGACAGCGAGCCGATCCTGCCCTTGAACTCGTGGTTCGGGAACGCGTCGACGTCGAGCGACACCGGCTGGCCGACCGCGACATAGGTGAAGTCGCTTTCCTTCGGATTGGCGTCGACCCAGGGATGGTCGACATCGATCACCGAGAATACCGGCGCGCCCGCTGCGACGAAGCGGCCGAGCTGGATCTGGTCGACCTGCGTTGCGACGCCGTCCATCGGCGCGCGCAGCACGGTGTGATCGAGATTGCGCTGTGCGTCGTCGAGCTTGGCCTTGGCCTGGGCGTAGGGCGGGAACTGCTCGATCGGCAGGTCGATATCGCCGAGCAGCTGCGTCTTGTCCTTTGAGATCTGCTGCTTGATGTATTGCGCCAGGCTCTCGGCGGTGACTTGCGCGTTGGCCGCATTGTCGAGATCGAGCTGCGAGCCGAAATTCTGTTTGGCGAGGGTCGATTTGCGATCGACGTCGCGCTTCTTCAGCTCGATGCTCTGCTGAGCGAATTCCAGCATCTTGGTGTTGATCTTGATGTTGTCGACCAGGTTGTCATAGGCCGTTCTGGTCTGGTCGAGCGCGGCCTTGGCCTGCGCCACTGCGAGGCGGAACGGCACCGGGTCGATCTCGAACAGCTCGTCGCCCTTCTTGACGTGCTGGCCTTCCTTCACGACGATCTTGTCGATCTTGCCGGAGATTTCCGGCGTGATCAGCACCTTCTGCGCGCCGACATAGGCGTCGTCGGTGCCGACATAGCGTCCGCCATTGAGATAGAACACGATGCCGCCGATCGCAGCCACGGTCGGCAGCACGACCAGCAGCAGCGTGCGGCGATGGCGCCGCAGGCCGCCCATCAGGCCGCGGCGCGGCGCTTCGCCGGTTGTCTCCGGCGCAGGGGCGCCCGGATTGCTCTTCTGCTCGGGGGCGAGTTTGAGGACGGGGTCAGCCATAGCGCTGTTCCTTTCGGGAGGGCTCGCCGGCTGGGCTTTGGATGGCATTGCGAACGTTTTCCTTGATCGATTCCAATTGAGTGAGCAGGCGATGCGCATCAGCCGGGCTGATGCCCTCGAGCGCGGTCGCGGTGAGTTCGGAGCGCAGGCCGGCGAGCTTGCCGAGCAGCGGGCGGGCGGCCTTCTTCAGATAGAGGCGGTTGACGCGGCGGTCGTTCTCGTCGTTGCGGCGTTCGATCCAGCCATTGTCGCAGAGCTTGTCGATCAGCCGCGTCAGCGTGATCGGCTGCACCTCGAGCAGCTCGGCGAGTTCGGTCTGCTTCAGACCTTCCTGCCTTTCCACCTTCGACAGCACGGCCCATTGTGCCCGGGTGATGCCATAGCGCGCGGCTTCCTTGTCCGCATAGACGCGGATCAGCCGGAACAACTCGCCCAGCGTAAACATGAAGTTCGCGTCCACGGAACCGCGCATCGATTCTGCCTCCATAAGCTTGGGATATAATAAGCTTGCTTATGAATTCTTCATGCCGGGTAAACGGGGGGCTGCCCCGCATTGCACACATGGCTGCAAGGCCGATCTCAAGATCCGCGTCGGGCTATGGGAATGAGCGCAAAAATGCTACATATTGGGTAATGAGCCTCGCCAAGCCGACATTTCCTGCCCCCGATCACGACCACGGCCGCTGTGCCGCGGACGCGATGGCGCATGCCGAGCAGGTCTGCGCCCGCCGCGGCCAGAAATTCACCCCGATCCGGCGCCACGTACTTCAGGCGCTGCTGTCGAGCCACCGGCCGCTCGGCGCCTATGAGGTGATCGACGAGCTGGCCAAGACGATGCCACGACCGGCACCGATTACCGTCTATCGCGCGCTCGACTTCCTGATGGAAAACGGCCTCGTGCACCGCATCGAGAGCCGCAACGCCTTCCTCGCCTGCGCCCACGATCATGACGAGACCTCGATGGTCGCGTTCCTGATCTGCGACCATTGCGGCTCAGTCGGCGAGATCCCCGCCGCTCCCGTCGCGCAAAGCCTGACCGCGGCGGCGCGCGCCTCGGGCTTCATCCCGAAACTCTCGGTCGTCGAGATCGCCGGCACCTGCGCGCACTGCCAGAAATGATCCTCGACCCTTCCCTGTCATTGCGAGGAGCGAAGCGCCGAAGCAATCCATGCCTCGGCAAGTGGTGAAATGGATTGCTTCGCTGCGCTCGCAATGACGATCCGGCGACACGCGAATACCAACAACAACAGGCCGATAGGCCGGCCCGCGAGGAAACATGTCGACCCAAGCGATCACAGCCCACGTCACGCGACCTGTCGGCGTCGGCCACGGGTTGCCGCCCGGCGCCATCGCATTGATGCTGATGCTGTGCGTGAGCTGGGGCTTCAACCAGCTCGCGGTCAAGCTGGCGCTGCCCGACGTGCCGCCGATGTTGCAGGCGCTGATCCGTTCCTCCGGCGCGCTGCCGGTGATGCTGATCGTCGGCCATTTGCGCGGCGTCAAATTCTTCGAGCGCGACGGCACGCTGCTGCCAGGCGTGATCGCCGGGTTGATGTTCGGCTGCGAGTTCGTGCTGATCTTCACCGGGCTGGTCTTCACCTCGGCCTCGCGGGCCTCGGTCTTCCTCTACACCGCGCCGTTCTTCGTCGCGCTCGGCTCACACCAGTTCCTCGGCGAGCGTCTCTCGACCGTGCAATGGAGCGGGCTGGCGCTGAGCTTTGCCGGCGTCGCGCTCGCGATCGGCGTGCCGCAGCCCAATGTCGATGCCAGGGTGCTGCTCGGCGACCTCATGGTGGTTGGCGGCGGCGCGCTGTGGGCCGCGACCACGCTGGTCGCCAAGGGCACCAGCCTGCGCAAGGTCGCGCCGGAAAAGGCGCTCGGCTACCAGGTTGCGATCTCGATCCCGATCCTCGGCCTCGCCGCCTGGATCGCCGGCGAGCGGATCGCGCATGTGCCGAGCGCACTTTCGATCTCGCTGCTGGCCTATCAGGCGGTCTGGGTGGTAGGCTGCACCTTCGTGATCTGGTTTGCGATGGTGAAGAGCTATTCGGCGAGCAAGCTGTCGGCCTTCACCTTCATCACGCCGCTGTTCGGCGTGGTCGCGGCCTATTTCATCATGCACGATACCCTGACCCCGGTGTTCGGCGTCGCCGCGCTGCTGGTGATCGCGGGGCTTTACCTCGTCAACAAGCCGGATCCGAAGGTGACGCCGGACCCGAACGTACCGGCGTAGTCTCCTCGTCATTCCGGGGCTCGCGCAGCGAGAGCCTGGAATCCATTCACCTACGAGCGACGCGGCCTGATGGATTCCGGGCTCGTGCTTCGCACGCCCCGGAATGACGACGGGGAATCACTCACCGTCGTCCTGGCGAAAGCCAGGACCCATTACCCCGAATGTCGGTCGTCGCGCGATGTTGGGGCCGCGTTCCCGTTCACTAGCAAATTCGGTGGTTATGGGTTCCCGCGTTCGCGGGGACGACGCGCGGAGAAAGTGTGCCCACTACCCCACCTCGATCGGCAGCGCCTGGTCCTTCGCCCATTCGCCCATCGAGCCGTCATAGAGCGTGAGATTGTCGTAGCCGAGCCGGTGCAGTTGGAACAGGTCGATGGTCGCCGAGATGCCGCCGCCGCAATAGGCGATGACCCGCTTGTCCTTGGTGATGCCCTGGGCCGCGAAGCTTGCCTCGGCGTCCGCCAGCGGCACGAACGTCTTGTGCTTGGGATCGATCAGAGTTGCCGCCGGCACGCTGACGCTGCCGGGGATGCGGCCGGGCCTGCCATAGCGGCTCGGCTCCAGGCCCTTGTAGAATTGCGGGCCGAGCGCGTTGACGATCACGGTGTCGCGCTCACTGGTCGCGGCGAGCATGTCGTGCTTGTTGACGAACATCCCCTCCTTCGGACGCGCCGGAAACGTCGCCGGCGGATAGCCGCCGGCCAGTCCGGTCTCGATGTCGCGTCCCTCGGCGGTCCATTTGTCGATGCCGCCGTCGAGCACCGCGGCGCCCTCGAAGCCGAGCGCGTGCAGCATCCACCAGAACCGCGTCGCCCACATCGCGGTCCCGATCGAATAGAGCACCACGCGGCTGTTGGCTGAAATGCCGTGGCGACCGAACGCAGCCTCGAGCTGGGCGGTCGGCGGCATCATGAAGCGCAGCTCGGTCCGGGGATCGGAGAATTCGGCCTGCAAATCCAGGAAATTCGCGCCCGGAATGTGCCCGGCCTCGAAGGTCTGGCGGCCCGAGACGACAATATAAGGTGCGGCACTCCCGGCGGGGGCCGGCTCCAGATAGGTCGTACAGTCGAACAGGCGCAGCTCGGGCCGGGTCAGGATGTCGGCAAGTTCCGCCGTGGTGATCAGCTCGCTGTGGCCGGCCATGTCATGCCCTCCCGGCAGGTTCTTAATGCAATGCTAAGATGCTCCGGATCACATGAAAAGCTGTCACTTTGCCCTTTGATTCACCCCAATTCGGTCCAATATAGCTGACCATGCACGCCGCCGCCGCATGGCTTGCGTTTGGCCTCAATCGGCGGCATAAGCTGTTGAATTCACTCCGAAACATGTCCGTTTGGCCTGCCCTGCGCAGGGCCCATCGCCCCCTTGGTGAATGTCACCGAAACCTGATATTCGAGACGCCATGAACAAGCCCGAGATTTTGCCGCAAGACGACGTCGCAGGTCCTCAGCCGCGGCACCACACCACGCAGGTCATGGTCGGCAACGTCGCCGTCGGTGGCGGCGCCCCGATCGTCGTGCAGTCGATGACCAACACCGACACCGCCGACATCGACGGCACCATCGCCCAGGTCGCAGCGCTCAGCCGCGCCGGCTCCGAGATGGTGCGCATCACCGTCGACCGCGAGGAAGCAGCCGCCGCCGTGCCGCACATCCGTGACGGCCTGCGCAAGCGCGGCATCACCACGCCCTTGATCGGTGACTTCCACTACATCGGCCACAAGCTGCTCGCCGAGTACCCGGCCTGTGCCGAGGCGCTCGACAAGTACCGCATCAATCCCGGCAATGTCGGCTTCAAGAACAAGCGCGACACCCAGTTCGCCGACATCATCGAGATCGCCAACAAGAACGACAAGCCGGTGCGCATCGGCGCCAATTGGGGCTCGCTCGACCAGGAGCTGCTCACCAAGCTGATGGACGAGAACACCGCGTCGCCGAACCCGCGCGACGCCCGCGCGGTGACCCGCGAGGCGATGGTGCAGTCGGCCTTGCTGTCGGCGGCCCGCGCCCAAGAGCTCGGCATGCCGAAGAACAAGATGATCCTGTCGGCCAAGGTCTCCGCCGTGCAGGACCTGATCGCGGTTTACCAGGAGCTGGCACGTCGCTCGGACTATGCGATCCATCTCGGCCTCACCGAAGCCGGCATGGGCTCGAAGGGCATCGTCGCCTCCTCGGCCGCGCTTGGCATCCTGTTGCAGCAGGGCATCGGCGACACCATCCGCATCTCGCTGACGCCGGAGCCCGGCGGCGATCGCACGCTGGAAGTGCAGGTCGCGCAGGAATTGCTGCAGACCATGGGCTTCCGCACCTTCGTGCCGCTGGTTGCGGCCTGCCCGGGTTGTGGCCGCACCACCTCGACCACGTTCCAGGAGCTGGCGCGTTCGATTCAGGATTTCATCCGCGACGAGATGCCGGCCTGGAAGACCAAGTATCCCGGCGTCGAAGAGCTCAACGTCGCGGTCATGGGTTGCATCGTCAACGGCCCCGGCGAGTCCAAGCACGCCAATATCGGCATCTCGCTGCCCGGCACCGGCGAAGCGCCGGCCGCGCCCGTGTTCGTCGACGGCAAGAAGTTCCGCACCCTGCGCGGTCCGGGCATCGCCGCGGATTTCAAGGCGCTGGTGATCGACTATATCGACCAGCGCTACGGCAACGGCGCCAAACTGCCGGAGACGGCAGGCGCCGCGGAGTAAGCCGCTACTCTCGCAATACACGCCACCGTCGTCCCGGCGAAGGCCGGGACCCATAACCACAGGCCGTGGTTGTGGCGCGAGATGGGGGTGCGAGCCTTCGCCAAACCCAATCCTGTGGTGATGGGTCCCGGATCGGCGCTGCGCTTGTCCGGGACGACAGATATGTTTGCGGTGCAGATTGCGCTTCCATCGATGAGCGCTACGATGCTCCCAATCAAGAATGATTGGGAGAACGCCCATGAGCTCGCTGTCCGGCAAACAGGGTCCGCGCTATCGGCACGTCGCCGGTGAGTCCGAGCCTTATGAGACCATCGGCGTCGAGAAGCTGACGCCGATCATCGGCGCGGAGATCTCCGGCGTCGATATCGGCAAGCTGGTCGATGACGAAGCGCGCTCCAACCATCAGATGGATGAGATCCATCGCGCGCTCGCCGAAAACCTTGTCATCTTCTTCCGCGACCAGCACATCACGCCCCAACAACATCTCGCCTTCGGCCGCAAGTTCGGTGAGCTGCACGTCCATCCGGCCGCGCCCAATGAGGGCGATCCGGCGCTGATGAAGATCTACGCCGACAAGGATAGCCCACGCGCCAATGGCGAGGGCTGGCATACCGACGTGTCCTGCGACCTCGAGCCGCCGATGGGCTCGATCCTCTACATCAAGCAGTGCCCGCCGCGCGGCGGCGACACGCTGTTCGCCAACATGTACGCGGCCTATGAGGCGCTGTCGGACCGCATGAAGGCCTATCTCGACGGACTGACCGCGCTGCATGACGGCGAGCAGACTTATCGTGGCCTGTACGCCAATTACGGCGTCGCCGACAAGCGCGACTATCCCCGCGCCGAGCATCCGGTGGTTCGCACCCATCCGGTGACGGGGAAGAAATCGCTCTACGTCAATCGCGGCTTCACCCGCTTCATCATCGGCATCCCGCGCGACGAGAGCGACGCGATGCTGGCCTATCTCTATCAGCACGCCGAGAACCCGCTGTTCCAGTGCCGCTTCCGCTGGAGTGAGAACGCGATCGCGTTCTGGGACAACCGCTGCGCCCAGCACCGTGCGATGTGGGATTACTGGCCGCATACCCGCGCCGGCACGCGGGTGACCGTGAAGGGCGAGCGGCCGGTGTAAGGGAATGCGTAGGGTGGGTTAGCGAAGCGTAACCCACCATCTGCGTGAACAACACGATAGATCGGCGGGTTACGCCTTCGGCTAACCCGCCCTGCCAACAAAAGCAAAATCGGGAGGTCGTCGATGCTTCGTGCCGAAGACAACAAATTCCTCACCGAGTCAGGTGAGGGGACCGGGATGGGCGAATTGCTGCGCCGGTTCTGGATCCCGGTGCTGCTGTCGGAAGAGCTGCCGGAACCCGACAGTGATCCGAAGAAGATCGTTGTCATGGGCGAGGAGCTGCTCGCCTTCCGCGACTCCAGGGGCGTGGTCGGCGTCATCGACCAGTACTGTCCGCATCGCGGCGCCAATCTGTGGCTCGGCCGCAATGAGGAATGCGGCATCCGCTGCGTCTATCATGGCTGGAAATTCGACACCGATGGCCGCTGCGTCGACATGCCGACGTCGTATCCGGACCTCAACGCCAAGGACCTGATCCGCATCAAGTCCTATCCGGTGCGCGAATGGGGCGACATGATCTGGGCCTATATGGGCCCGGCCGATCAGATGCCCGAATTGCCGGCGCTGGAGATGGCGCTGCTGCCGGCCTCGCATCGCTTCGTCACCAAGAAGTGGCAGGACTGCAACTGGGTGCAGGCGGTGGAAGGCTCGATCGACACCGCGCATTTCACCTTCGCGCATCTCTCCTTCGAGAAGGAGGAGAACGAGATCCTCGACATCAAACGGCATTTCGTCAATCCGCTGGCGCGGGTCGCGACCGACCACATGCGCTGGATCGCCGAGGACCCGCGCCCGGTGATCAAGATCAATCCGCACGACGCCGGGCTGACGGTCGCGGGCGGGCGACTCACGGGCAGCGACAATATCTACTGGCGCATCGCCCAGTTCCTGATGCCGTTCCACTCCTATGCGCCGAGCTCGATGCCGGGCGAGAACATGTTCGGCCAGACCTTCGTGCCGGTCACCGACACCAACTGCTGGATCTACACCTATGCCTGGAATCCCGACCGGCCGCTGACCGAAGCCGAGCGCGACGGCTATGCCAATGGCAACGGCGTGATGGCGGTGGTCGACGAGAACTACGTGCCGCTGCGCAACAAGGCAAACGACTATCTGATCGATCGCAAGCTGCAACGGACCAAAAGCTACACCGGCATCAAGGGCGTCTCCGAGCAGGACGCCGCGGTGCAGGACAGCCAAGGCCCGATCGCCGACCGCACCCGCGAGCATCTCGGCCCGACCGACCTCGGCATCCTGCATTTCCGCAAGCTCATGATGGAGGCGGCCCGCGCGCTGCAAAAGGGCGAGGCGCCGCCGCATGCGGCGCACCAGGATCGCTACACCGTGCGCTCCGGCGCCTGCGTCACCAGCAAGACCAAGGATCTCACAGCGGTGATGATCGAACGGTTCGGCGATCCCGCAGGCTTCGTCGGCGGCCCCGGGCAGAACGCGGCGGCGGAGTAAGCCTCCCCCGTCGTCCCGGCGAAAGCCGGGACCCATAACCACAGCGTTGCGTTGTTGAAACGCGCTGTGGCTCCAGCTTCGCAAACCAATCAGTACTTGTGGTAATGGGTCCCGGCTTTCGCCGGGACGACGTGTGGAGACATCCCGCGCTACAACGGTATCCTTCGATACTCGCGGTTCGACAGGCTCGCCTCCTCCAGATCGAGGTCGCGCTCGATGCGGCGTCGGGTTTCGTCGGTGATCTTGCCGTCGCGCAGCAGCATATGGATGAACTTGCGCTCGGAGGAGATCAGCTCCCGCGTCAGTTCGGTGCCGGTGGCGGAGACGTCGTGCTTGTCGGGGTCGAGCGAGTCGGGCAGCTGGTTGATGCGGATCTCGTGCCGCGAGCGCAGCAGCTTGATCACCTCGTCGGAGAGCTCGCGGTCGTCGGTGATGGCGTCGAGCGACTTCAGTGCCGCGTTCAGCGCCTCGCGCCGCGCGGTGATCTCCTGTTCGTGCTCGGCGATATGCTCGCTGCGGCCGTCCTTGGCAAGGCCGAGCCAGCGCACCACCGGCGGCAGGGTGAGGCCAAGCCCGACCAGGGTCACGAAGATCACGCCGAAGGCGACGAACAGGATCAGGTCGCGATACGGGAAGGCCTCGCCGCTCGGCAGCGTCAGGGGCAGCGCCAGCGCCGCGGCGAGCGAGACCGCGCCGCGCACGCCGGTGAAGGCGACCACGAACACCGCCCGCCACGACGGCAGCGGATCGCGCTCGCGCACCCGCTTGCTGAGCCAGCGCGGCAGATAGGTGCCGGGAAACACCCAGAGGAAGCGCGCGGCGATCACGATGGCGGCAACCAGCACGGTGGCGGTGAGGATGTCGTGCAGCGGAAACGACTTCGACTTCTCGTACAGCGAGCGCATCTGGAAGCCGGTCAACAGGAACAGCAGGCCCTCGATCAGGTAGATGATCAAATCCCAGAAGAATATGCCCTGCAGGCGCGTCGCGGCGGAGATCAGCAGCGGTCCGTTCCAGCTCATGTAGAGCCCGCAGGCGACGGTCGCGATCACGCCGCTGCCGCCGAAATGCTCGGGGACCCAGTAGGCGAGATAGGGGGTGATCAGCGACAGCGTGATCTCGACCTGCGGATCCCGGGCACGGCGGCGGGCGCGCAGGCTGAGCCAGCCGACCGCGGTGCCGAATGCGATTTCGGCGGCGACGATGACGAAGAAGGTGCCGGTCGCCTTCGGCAGCGAGAACAGCCCGGTGGTGATGGCGGCGAGCGCGAAGCGATAGAGGATCAGCGCGGTGGCGTCATTGGCGAGCCCTTCGCCCTCGAGGATCACCAGGATGCGGCGGGGCATGCCGAGCTTGCGCGCGATCGCCAGTGGCGCGACCACGTCGGGCGGCGCGACGATGGCTCCGAGCAGGAAGCCGATGCTCCAGGGCAGGCCGATCACATAGTGGGTCGCGGCCGCCACCATGAAGGCGGTGAAGATCACGCAGCCGACCGACAGCAGGATGATCGGCCGCAGATTGGCCTTGAACTCGCGCCAGCTCATCGCAACGCTGGCCGAATAGATCAGCGGCGGCAGCACCACCAGAAGCACCAGCTCGGGCGGCAGTTCCAGCGACGGCATGCCCGGCACGAAGGCGAGCACGATGCCGACCAGCAGCAGCAGGATCGCCGGCGCGATATCGGTCCGCCGCGCCACCAGCGCGGTTCCCGCCAGCACGCCGAGCAAGGTGAGGAAAATCTGAAACTTGGCTTCCATAATGGGCTCAATTCGCCCGGAAACCACCGCCAGTCAATGCGGTCCGGCCGGTGCCGGACCGCGAGAGCGTGTCATAAAGCTGTCGCGGGTCTGCGCGCCCGGCCGGTCAGTCCCTGAGGTCGTAGCGGTAGGACTTCGAGACGATCTGCCAGCCGTCGGCGAGCTTCATCGCGACCAGGTAGTCGGTGAAGAACCGCGGCGGCAGCTGGCAACGCACCTTGATGAAGGCGGTGTTGTCGTCGGAGCGGTCGATGGTGACGATGAAGTCCTCGCGCGGCTTGCCTTCGGCCTGCGCCGACGGCCGCTTGCGCACCCAGGCGAGCCAGTCCGGCACGGTCAGGACCTTCAGCTCGCCCTTCTCCACCCAGCGCAGGTCGGCGCTCGGATGAAAGGCAGCGGCGAGCTTGTCGGCATTGCCTTCATAGAGACCGTCGAAATAGGTTTGCACGACGTTTTCGACGCTGGATCGATCTTGGCTCATTGGTGGTCCTCCCGGCCGGAATTGATCTGCTAGGATTTAGCCATGAACTGCCGGACCGCGCTATGGCCGGCGGCAAAATTCTGCGTGAGGGACAAGTCGTGACTGCATCCGCAAATTCGAACAATCGGATACTGAGCGGTGAATGCTTCTGCCGCGACGTGCGCTATGAGGTGGCCGACGCCTTTGCCTATGCGATGAATTGTCACTGCTCGAATTGCCGGCGCGCCACTGGATCGGCGTTCAAGCCGTTCGCGGGAATCGTGCGCGAAAAATTCGCCGTTGTCAGCGGCGCCGATGGCCTTCTGATCTACGGCGATGAGACCACCCATGACGCGCATTGCGGCCGCTGCGGCTCGCTGCTCTATTCGCAGGTTCGCAACGGCGCCTATGTCCATGTCACGATGGGGACGCTGAATGACGCGCCGGCGATCCGGCCGACCGCGCATATCTTCGTCGGTTCGAAGGCGCCATGGGACGAGATCACCGACGATCTGCCGCAGTATCAGGAGCACGTGACGCGAGACGGAAAATAGATGGCGGGGAATAAATCTGCTCAAGGCAAGTTCTTGCCCTGAGTTTGGTCCGCCTGCGTCGCTGGCGTCTCGGACGGTCCCAGCGAGAACGCGAGCACGACGTCGTCGGCGCGCTGCTTGAACTCCTTGCCGACCGCGGTGCGGGCTGCGTCGGCAAGTTCCTGCAATGGCTTGTCCTGGAGCAGGTTCGGGAAGGTGACCGTCACCGATGTGAGCCGGCCATTGTGCCAGTTGAAGCCGACCGCCGGTTTGACCCCGACCATCGCGAACAGGTCGTTCTCGACGGCTTTGGCGTGCTTGAAGCCGTCGAACACGGCGTCGGCCAGGCCGCATCCCGCGACGCAGCCGGCCAGCAGCGCAAGCGCGATGAGATTTCGGGCCATGCCGCCGATGGTGCGGGATCGGTGGGCTGGAACCGATGCGCTTGCGCCCTGCATGACGTCCTCCGTGTCTTGTTCTCGTTGCCCCGATGGTGCCCGAAATGTCGCCACCAGCCAAATCCGAACCACTGCTCTGTTTCGTCGACTAACAGTCAGGATGCGCGGTCCCCGCCGGCACCGATCGTGAGGCGCCTCACAAAGCCGGCCGCTTGCTTCTGGTAATTGGACCTGCATGCTGGGAAAGGGCGAGAGTGTCGCCATGAATGGGTCTGGGCTCTTGAAACTGAAACGACTGCTGCTGGCGGTGGCCGCCTTTCTGCTGATCGTCTGCCAGCCGGCCTTTGCCGAGAAGCGCGTGGCGCTGGTGCTCGGCAACTCCGCCTACCGGAACACCGCGCCGCTGGCGAACCCGGTCAACGATGCCGCGGTGATGGCCGCGACGCTGAAGAATGCCGGCTTCGATGTGGTCGATTTCCGCAAGGACCTGCCCGCGATCGAAACCCGCCGCGCGCTGCGCGAATTCGCCGACCTCGCCCGCGATGCCGATATCGCATTGGTGTACTACGCCGGCCACGGCATCGAGGTCGACGGCGCCAATTACCTGATCCCGGTCGATGCCCGCCTGGAGCGCGACACCGACGTCTATGACGAGGCGTTCTCGCTGGATCGCATCCTGGTCGCGATCGAGCCGGCCCGGAAACTCCGGCTGGTGATCCTCGATGCCTGCCGCGACAACCCGTTCGCCAAGACCATGAAGCGGACGCTGGCGACCCGGGCGATCGGACAGGGCCTCGCCAAGGTCGAGCCGACCAGCCCGAACGTGCTAATCGCCTATTCGGCCAAGGCCGGCTCGACCGCAGCCGACGGCGACGGCAAGAACAGCCCGTTCACGATCGCGCTGTCCAAGTTCCTGCCGACCCCCGGTCTCGATGTGCGCCGCGCCTTCGGCTATGTCCGCGACGAGGTGCTGAAGACCACCAACAACCGCCAGGAGCCGTTCGTCTATGGCTCGCTCGGCGGCGAGGACGTGCCGCTGGTGCCGGCACCGGCCAAGCCGGCGCCCGCCGCTGCTGCCGCGCCCGCGGCGCCGGCACCGACGCCGCAGTCGGAGGCCCGTCGCGATTACGAGCTCGCGCTGCAGATCGGCAACAAGAGCGCGATGAACGCCTTCCTCGCCCAGTACCCCAACGGCTATTACGCCAACCTCGCCAGGTTGCAGCTGGAGAAGTTCGCGGCGGAGGAGGCCCGCGTCGCCGCCACCGAGAAGGCGCGTCTGGCCGAGCAGGAGCGCGCACGGCTCGCCGCCGAGGGTGCGCAGAAGGCGCAGCAGGCCAAGGCCGAAGCCGATGCAAAGGCGGCCGAGGCGGCGCGCCTTGCCGCGGAGCGGGCCAAGCAGGTCGCGCAGGAGCAGGCCGCGGCCGCTGAGCAGAAGCGGCAGGCGGATGCTGCGGTCGCCGATCGGGCCGCCGCGGATAAGCCGGTTACCGATCAGGCGGCAAGCCCTGCCGCCGCAGCAGCGCCGGCTCCAGCCGAGAAGGGCACGACCGTTGCCGCGCTGGCCACCGGTTCGCCGGAGGCCGATGTCGTCAAGTCGGTGCAGACCGAGCTGCGCCGCGTCGGTTGCCTGACCGGTGCGGTCGACGGCGACTGGAACGCGGCCTCACAACGCTCGCTGACGCTGTTCAACCGCTACGCCGGCACCAAGCTCGACATCAGGGCCGCGAACGCCGACACGCTCGATGCCATCAGGCTGAAGCAGGCGCGTGTCTGCCCGCTGGTCTGTGAGCACGGCTACAAGGCGGACGGCGATCGCTGCACCAGGATCGTGTGCGCCGAGGGTGCCTTCCTCAACGACGACAATGAATGCGAGAAGCGGCGCGAGCGGAAGCCGGTTGCCAGGCGCGACAGCGACGAGCGGCCGTCGCGGCGCGAGCGCGCCTTCCATCCGCAGCGCGAACGGCTCGAACCATCGATGCCGTCGGCGGAGGCGCCGCGCCCGCGCGGCCGCGCCAGGGCCGAAGGCGGCGGCGGTCAGATCGTCTGCGATGCCTATGCGTGCCGTCCGGTCCGGCATGGCTGCCACATCGAGTACCGCGGCGGCGGCGGTCCCGGCCTCGGCGTCGGCAATGTCGAGTCGTGCAATTAGTGCTGAATGGTCAGATCAAGCTCGCCGCGATGTTGACCATCAGCGCCAGCAGCGCGGTGTTGAACACGAACGAGATGATGCCGTGCACGGTCGCGGTGCGGCGGATGATCTTGTCGGTGATGCCGACGTCGGAGACCTGCGCGGTCATGCCGATCACGAACGAGAAATAGACGAAATCCCAATAGTCGGCGTCGACATGCTCGTCGCCACTCGGAAACTGCAATCCGCCGGGCGTCTTGCCGCGGTAGAACTCATGGGCGTAGTGCAGCGAGAACGCGGTGTGGACCACCGCCCATGACAGCGTGATGGTGACGATGGCCACCGCCAGCCCGGCCGGGCTGCCCTTGGAGGCGCCGAGTTCGAACACGATGGCGAGCAGGCTTGCCAGCGCGCCGGACGCGGTCAGCAGCAGGATCAGGAAACGGCCGTCGTCCTGCAAGATGGCGCTGCGCTTGATGTGGGCGACCCCACAGCGCAGCATCATCACATAGGCGAGCAGAAGATAGAGCGCGGCGAAGGCGTCCCAGCCGGCGAGCAGGCGCGTGACCAGGCGCGTCGAGCCGGGGATCAGCAGCGCGACGGCGATGCCGACCGCGATCGAGACGAAGGTTCGCGGCCGGCCCACGACGATGCGGACCGGCATCGGCAGCTTGCGGAAGCGAACAAGGCGATCGTCGAACTCCTTGTTCATTCCGCGGGTCGCCTTCGGCTAGTTCTTGCGCTCGGCGACGAAGCGGGCGGCCGCGCGCAGCACGTCGCCGCGGCTGCCGAACAGCGACAGCGCGGCGTCGGCGCGCGCCAACAGGTCGCGCACGCGCTGCTTGGCGCCGTCGATGCCGAGCTGGGTGACGAAGGTGGTCTTGCCGAGCGCAGCGTCGGCACCGGCCGGCTTGCCGAGTGCGGCGGCATCACCCTCGACATCGAGCAGGTCGTCGGCGATCTGGAAGGCCTCGCCGAGCGCTTTGCCGTAATCGTCGAGCGCCTGGTATTCCCTCTCGGAGGACTGGCCGAGGATTGCGCCGGCGATGCAGCCGAACCGCAACAGCGCACCGGTCTTCATCTGTTGCAGGCGGGCGACGTCGACCGGCTCGCGGTCGCCGAAGCGGCCTTCGCCGGCGAGGTCGAGGATCTGGCCGCCGGCCATGCCGCCGACCCCGGAGGCGCGCGCCAGTGCGCGGGTCAAGAGCAGGCGTACCGTCGGGTCCTTGTGGATCGCGTCGCGGGTGATGATGTCGAAGGCGATCGTCAACAGCGCGTCGCCGGCGAGGATCGCGGTGGCGTCGTCATAGGCCTTGTGCAGGGTCGGGCGGCCGCGGCGCAGGTCGGAATTGTCCATCGCCGGCAGATCGTCATGGATCAGCGAGTAGCAGTGGATGCATTCCAGCGCGGCGCCGGCCAGCAGCGCGGCTTCGCGCGGGATGCCGAACACCGCCGCGCTCTCGACCACGAGGAACGGCCGCAGCCGCTTGCCGCCGCCGAGGCTCGAATAGCGCATCGCCTCGATCAGCCGCTTCGGCCGCACGATCTCGTCGCTCTCGGTCGCATCCGACAGCAGCTTCGCGAGCAGGGCTTCGGTATCCTCCGCGGTCTGGTCCAGCCGCTTGGAAAACTCTGCAGTACCGGTCGTCATTAAGAATTGCTCCAGATCGATTTTCGGCCGGACAATCGTTGATGGCATCGGCTTCGTCAATTCCACCCTGCGGCGGATTCGCGCCTTAAAAGTGCTGGAAAAACCGTGAATTATCCCGCAGACCTCTGACGGCGCCGGCCGTGGTCTGGCGGGCGGGCCCTAAATCCTCCTGGAAAGGTTCTCCCCGGAAACCCCCGTTTTGCGCATCGTCCGAATTTTATTGCTGCTTTTGCTGGCCCTGCTGTTGCTGCCCTATCTGGTGACGCCGTTCTACCGCAGCGGCCAGCCGGTTTCGGCCCTGATGGCGTGGCGGACGCTGACGGGCGCTCCCGTCACCCGGCACTGGCTCGATTTCGGCGCCATGTCGCCCTACCTGCCGCGGTCCGTGGTCGGCTCGGAAGATGCCCATTTCTGCAAGCATCACGGCGTCGATTGGGGTGCGCTGCGCGAGGTGATCGACGATGCCGGGGATGGTGAGGTGGCCCGCGGCGGCTCGACCATCACCCAGCAGGTGGCCAAGAACCTGTTCCTGTGGTCCGGCCGCAGCGTGATCCGCAAGGGGCTGGAACTGCCGCTGGCGCTCTGGATCGATTTCGTGCTGCCGAAGCAGCGGATCCTGGAAATCTACCTCAATATCGCGGAAATGGGCCCGTCCGGGCAGTTTGGCGCCGAGGCCGGTGCCCAATACGCCTTCGGCCGGTCGGCGGCGACCCTCTCCCCTCGCGAAGCCGCGCTTTTGGCGGCAATCCTGCCGAACCCGGTCAAGAGAAGCGCCCGGAACCCGGGGCCGGGGGTGCGGCGGCTGTCCGGGACCTATATGGTCCGGGCCGGCAAGGTGGAGCGCTGCTGGCGCGAAAATCGCGGCTCCTGAGGCCGATTTCGGGCGCATTTTGCTGTCTCCGGGCCTAGCTTTACGCAGCCCCTTCCTCTATAAGCGCGGCCTTACCGGCATCGCAGCTGGCGCTTTGGAGCGCTGTGCGCTCGTCCGCATTGCGGACGATGCCTTCGCAACACCCCTAGAGGACACCGTCATGGCCGTTCCCAGAAGAAAAACCTCGCCGTCGCGCCGTGGCATGCGCCGTTCGGCCGATGCGATCAAGACCCCGACCTATGTCGAGGACAAGGACTCCGGCGAACTGCGCCGCCCGCACCACCTCGACTTGAAGACCGGCATGTACAAGGGCCGCCAGGTCCTGAAGGCCAAGAAAGAGTCCTGATCGGACCTTCGGCTGCCGCGCCGTTCCAGACACACGGCGCTGCGCCCGAATTCGGCCAACGAGTGCGGTCAAGACGGGCGCGTTCGCGGCGAGGCCTATAGGCGTCGCCGCATTGCTGGTTCTCCCTGAATAAGGCCCAAGCCCGATGGTCGGTTTTCCGCTGCTGCTCGTTCCGCTCGCGGTCTACAACATCATCGCCTTCCTGATGCCGGGCGTGTCCTTTACGGACCCGCTGATCAGGCTGACCTTGCTGTCGGGCGAGCAATGGCAGATCACGCTCAGCGACATGCTGCTCGCTGCCGGCGTGCTGCTGTTGCTGCTCGAGGTCATCAAGGGCGCACGCCCCGGCGCGAAATATCTCACCGACCACCTGCTGTCGCTGATCGTGTTCGGCGCTGCCGCCGCCGAATTCGTGCTCTGGCCGAAATTCGGCAACTCGACCTATTGCCTGCTCACGCTGCTGGCGCTGGTCGATTTCATTTCCGGAGTTGCGCTGCGCACCCGCCGTCGTGCGGCAGTTGCAGCCGCCGCACCCGCACCGAGCGTCAGCAAGCCGCAGCCTGAGGCGCCGGCGCCCGCGCCTGCCGTGCAGCCCGCTGCGCGGATCGAGCCGGCCCCTGCCGCGCCGCCGGCCCCTGCCGCTCCGGTTCCTCCGGCGACGTCGGTTGCCGAATCCGTGCTGCTCGATCCGTCCGCGCCCAAGCCGACGGTCGCCTCACCCGACCTGCAGCCGGGCGGCCAGCCGCCATCGGACACGCCGCAGCGCTGAGAAAACGCTCCAGCAAGTTTCTTGTTTGTGCGTGATCTTTTCGGAGTGCTAACGCGGCCCTCCGGGGCCGGACCATGCGCTAGATGATCTGCCTGGTGCGTCGCGCCACGCTGCGGCGCTCGTCGAAATGCGGGCCGTAAGCGCTTTGCGCGTCGGCCAATGACCCACGCCGCTGCCCGCGGGTCTGCGGCTCATGCGCCGCGGTCGCGATAAGCTGCGCCACGAAGGACGGATCGGCGTGCAGCAGCGGGATCTTGGGCGCCCAATGAGTGGTCACGGCGAGCGGCACCAGCGCTGTGCAGGGCGCTTCGGCATCGCCCGTGACCTCGCCGTCCGGTACTTCTGGTTGTTCGTCGAACATCGGCTGCGACCCGTTGCTGCGTCATAGTTTGGGACGTTGCGTCCCTCCGCAACCTCACCGTGGCAAGGGGCATGCCTGCCGTGCCCAGTTCGTTCCCGGAGATCGGAAAACGTGGTTTCCGGATTATTTATCAACTTCTCCTAGCGTTGGATTCGCCGGAACCACTATCTTGAGGGTGCGTAGAATCACCGGGCGCCGTCCCAAATCGAGACATGTGCGATGCCCCCTGTCCCGCCAGCTGCCAGCATCCTCGCCTCGCTCGGCCAGGCCACATTCGCCTGGGACCTTGCGACCGACGTGATCGCCTGGAGCGACAATGTGGCGACGGTCTTGCCGGAGATTCCTGGCACGGCGCTGGCGACCGGTGCTGAATTCGCAAAGCTGATCGAGCCGCAGCGCTCGGTGCGCACGGATGCGATCGGCCAGGCCACGCATGTGCCGGGCGGGGAGGGCGTTCCCTACCGGATCGAGTATGGCGTGCGCGCCGTGACCTCCGCGCCGGTGATCTGGATCGAGGAGACCGGTTGCTGGTTCGCTGGCGCCGACGGCAGGCCGGCGCGTGCGGAGGGCGTCGTCCGCATCAACAATGAACGGCACGCCCGCGACGAGCAGCTGCTGAAACTGTCACGGCACGACCCGCTCACCAACGAGCTCAACCGCACCCATCTGATCGCATCGCTCGCGGAGACGATCGAGGAGTGCGCGCGCTTCCGCTCCTCCTGCGCCTTCATGCTGATCGGCATCGATCATCTGGCGCGCGTCAACGATGCCTTCGGCTTCGATGTCGCCGACGCCGTCATCGCCGAGATCGCGAGGCGGATCCGGGCGCGGCTGCGCAGTGGCGACATGCTCGGCCGCTTCTCCGGCAACAAGTTCGGCCTGATCCTGCGCAACTGCACCGTCGACGACACCAATGTCGCGGCCGAGCGCTTCCTCGGCGCCGTTCGCGACGAGGTGGTGCCGACCAAGTCCGGCCCGGTGTCGGTGACGGCTTCGATCGGCGCCGTCACCATCCCCCGCCATGCCAAGTCGGCGGAAGAGGCGGTCAATCGCGCCCAGGAGACGCTTGACGCCGCCAAGAGCCGCCGCGCCGGATCGTTCGCGCTGTGGAAGCCGAATGTCGAGCGCGATGCCCAGCGCCGCGTCAACATTCGCGTCACCGACGAGATCGTCACCGCGCTGAACGAGCGCCGCATCGTGATCGGCTTCGAGCCCGTGGTCGACGCGCGCTCGCGGCAGCCTTCGTTCTACGAATGCCTGGTCCGCATGGAGCAGCAGGATGGCCAGGCACTGCTGGCACCCGATATCGTCCCGGTTGCTGAACGGCTCGGCCTGATCCGGCTGGTCGATCACCGCGTGCTGGAGCTCGCGATCGCCGAGCTCGCCGCCGCCCCCGATGTGCAGCTCAGCCTCAACATCTCGCCCGACACCACGATGGACCCCGACTGGTGGGCCACCATCGAATCGTTGATGCGCGCGCATCCCGGCGTCGGCGAGCGGTTGATCGTCGAGATCACCGAGACGGTCGCGATCCAGGATATCGACGACGTCCGCGGCTTCGTCACGCGGCTGAAGAATTTCGGCAGCCGGATCGCGATCGACGATTTCGGCGCCGGCTACACCTCGTTCCGCAATTTGCGCAAGCTCGGCGTCGATATCGTGAAGATCGACGGCGCCTTCGTGCAGAACATCGTGCGCTCGGCCGACGACCGCGCCTTCGTGCAGACGCTGATCGATCTGGCGCGCCGTCTCGAAATCAAGACGGTCGCCGAATGGGTGCAGGACGAAGAGGCCGCCGTGATGCTGCGCGAATGGGGCTGCGACTTCATCCAGGGCCGTCTGATCGGCCTCGCCTCGCCGGACCGGCCCTGGAATGCGCTGGCGGAGAAGGCCGTCCCCGCTGCCGGCTGACGTCGTCATGGCTGCCCCGCGGGTCATTGCGTTGACCCCGGCCGCCACACCTCATATCCGGCAGCGCAAGCGCGTGCCGAACCGCGCTGCGGTTTTCCGGAGAGCAAGGTGGTATGGACTGGAACGATTTTCGGCTGATCCTTGCGATCGGCCGGGCCGGCTCGCTGAAAGGAGCCGCGCAGCAGCTCGGCAACGACCACTCCACGATCTTCCGCTGGCTCAACGCGCTCGAGGCGAGGTTTCAGGTCCAGCTTTTCGAGCGCGCCGACGGCGTCTATACGCCGACGGACGCCGGAGACCGGATGCTGCTCGCCGCCGAGCGCATGGAAGTGGAGGTGCTTGCGGTCGACCGTGAGGTCAGCGGCCAGGACGCCAGGTTGTCCGGCAATCTGCGCATCACCTGCTCGGAATCCCTGGCCTACCGCATCCTCAACGACCTGCTTGCCGAGTTCAGGTCGAAGCACGCGGGGATCACGGTCGAGCTGCTCGTCGACAACCGCCAGCTCGACCTGCTCCGACGTGAGGCGGATATTGCGATCCGGGCGACGCGTCCGACCGAGGGCGACCTGTTCGGACGGCAGATCGCGGAGACCGCGTGGGCGCTCTATGCAAGCCCGCGCTATCTGGCCGACCGCGGCCAACCGGACGGCGTGCCGTTTGAAGGCCACAGCTTCATCGGCTGGGACAGCTCTGCGGTCGCGGCAGCGGCGAGCTGGCTCACCGAAACCGTGCCGAACCAGCAGATCGTGTATCGCTCCAGCAGCCTGATCAACCAGATGATGGCGGTGAAGGCCGGCATCGGGATGGCGCTGCTGCCTTGTTATCTCGGCGATCCGGAGACGGACATCGAGCGCGTGTCGGTGCCCGAGGCCACGCTGACGCGTGAACTCTGGCTTATCACCCACCGCGATCTGCGCAACACCGCCCGGGTCCGCGCCTTCTTCGACATCGTGGGGCAAGGGCTGGCGGCGCGCCGCCAGCTGCTCGAAGGACGCTCGCGCAATCACGCTGCGCTTGAGGCGCGATGATCCTTATCCCAAATCCAGCCGGGACTCTGCTTCACCTCGCCAAGCACGCGGGGAGAGGTCGGATCGCATCGAAGATGCGATCCGGGTGAGGGGGGAGTCTCCACGAGTTCAACTGTCACTCAGCTCGCGGAAGCAGCCCCTCACCCCATCCCTCTGCCCGTAAGAACGGAGAGAGGGAGCCCAGTGCGATTACACTTGCCGAGCCTCGCCCGAGGTCTTGTAGCCGGGCTGCTGAAACGGATGCGCGTCGGCGAAGGCCGGCAATGCGAAGCAGCGCTTCGCCAACGCCGCTACTGCAGGAAACGCTGCGATATCCATGCGGTAGACGTCGGCCAGCGCCACCTGGCCGGCGATGCTGATGTCGGCGATCGTCGGCGTTGCTCCCAGCGCAAAGGGGGCGGGTGGACGTCGCACCAGCAGGCGCTCGTAGGTCGAGAGCCCCTCGGCGGTCCAATGCCTGCACCAGGACTCGATCGCGGCCGTGTCGGCGCCGAGTACCTGACCGAGATATTTGCGGACGCGCGGAACGGTCAGCGGGTGCGCGTCCGCCGCGAGGATCATGGCCAGTGACCGCGCATAGGCCCGTTCGGCGGCGTCGGTCGGCAACAGCCGTGGCTCGGCCGTGATGTCATCGAGATATTCGACGATCGCCAAGGACTGGAACACGAGGCGGCCGTCGTGAACCAGCGTCGGCACGACGTGCTCCGGGTTCACGTCGGCGTAGCCCGGATCGAACTGGCGTCCGGACAGAATGTCGATGTCGATTTCCTCGAACGGAAGGTTCTTCAGCGCCAGCGCGACCCGGACGCGGAATGCCGCATTCGAGCGCCAGAAGCCGTAGAGCTGGATGGTCATTCGGATTGCCTCTCTTCGTCAGGCCGTCTGTCTAGCGTGGCGTGGGAGGGGCGTCGCAGGCGATGCGATTGCCGCGCGGCAATCCGGGCTTGCAAGCCTGCAAGTGCAGGCTTGCTGGAACTGGCTTGGCCGGAGCGCGATGACTGGTGGATCATCGCGCTCCGGATTGTTCTTCGCTCCGGGTCCCCTTCGTCAGCTGTCGCCGCCGGCGAAGATGTCCTTGCGGATCACCGCATGAACGCCCCAATTGCCGTCGACCACCTGGGTGACGCCGAAATCGACGCCGAGCGAGATCAGCGAGATCGCCTCGTCCTCGGTCAGCTTCTTGGTCGTCATCAGGAATTTACGCATCTTGCGGAAGGCGTCGCGCAAGGCGAGGTCGACCGACGATTTCTTGTAGATCTCGGTCTGCGCGCTGGAGCCGAGCTCACTGAGATAGTTGGCGTAGCTGAAGCCGTGCACCAGCCATTCGTCCTGGGTCTCCAGCATCGGGTAGTCGAGCGCTTCCAGCGCGGTGCCGGCGAGGTCGGCCTTCTTGTGCAGGATGATCTGGAAGGTGCCGTTGAGCGAGCATTCGATCGCGGTGCCGCACAATTCGGAATCGCCCTGCGAGGCGTGGGAATCGCCGACCGACAGCAGCCCGCCCTCGACCGCCACCGGGTAATACATCGTGGCGCCCTTGCCGATCCGCCAATTGTCGATGTTGCCGCCGGTGTAGCTCGGCGGAATCGAATCGACGAACTCGGCCTCCTTCGGCGCGAGCCCGATCACCCCGAAATGCGGCCGCACCGGAATGCGCACGTTCTTCAGGATGCCGTGGTTCTCCTTGACCGTCGAATGATCGACCGGGACGCCGGGATAATCGATGGTCTTGTGCACCACGCCGGACGGATCGGTCTGCGGCGTCCAGGTGAAGTTGTAGACGGCACGCGCCCAGTTGCGTTCGCCGGTTGCGTCGACCTCATAGATGGTGACGACCTCTCGCGGCTTCGGTTCGGTGAGCAGATCCTTGTAGTGGAAGCCCCACGAGGCCGCGGCGTTGCTGCCGAACGCCTTGCCGGAATATTTCGGATTGGCGCAGGGCCGCGGCGCGACGTCGATGATGCGCAGCTCGAGCACGTCGCCTTCCTCGGCACCGCGCACGAACACCGGCCCGGTGCAGATATGCACGCCGAGGCCTTCGCCGGCGCCGCGTCCGAACAGCGAGGCGTCCATCGGACCCGCGCCGCGCCGATTCACGCCCTTCTTCTCCTTGGTCCAGAGATAGACGCTCTCGACGCCGGGATCGCCCTTCACCATGCGTTCGGCATCGTCATTGGCGTGGTGCGTCAGCGCCTCGATCGTGATGAAGTCGCCGGAATTGATCTCGACGCGCGGTTTCAGCGTCTTGCTGAAATAGCCCCAATGCACGGTGTCGGCATTGGCCGGCAGATGGTGATAGGCGCGCTGCGCCGGCTGGTGTTTTTCGGCGGCGGCCGCCATCTTCGGGGTCACCAGCGAGATGCCGCCGGCGGTCATCGCCGCGGCGCCGCCGGCCGCGGCGAAGCTCGAGCGCAGGAACGAGCGGCGTTCCCGGTCGAGCGTCTCCTTGAACTGTCGATGATGCAATTCGAAGTCCGGGCAGTTCTTGTCGTCACCTGCGCACATCTTTGGCTCTCCCTTGGATCGAAGGTGCGCGCGAGACTGCATCGCGCGGCGTCGTCCCGACATGACCGGGCGCGCCCAATAATTTGTAGGTGCGATGCTGTTCCTTGCGGCGCGAACGCCCGCGCAAAGGCGTGGAAGCCAGGGGAGACGGCTGCCTCCGCATTGCGGCGTGGCCGCGATGGTCAAGAATTTGGACGTATTCGATCAAGTTGCACTGCGTTCGCGGGCAACGGTGCTGCGGCGTAACCGCGGCCGCTTGCGTCTATTGCACGAAGGCTGGGCAGCGCGTGCCGCAGCAACATGCTTGCCGCGCCCCGGCAATCGGTGCACGCTGTCTTCACGGCTCTGTGACTGGAAGGCCGCGATGTGGCGGCCCGGAGGGGTGATGGTCGCGACGACCTACCGGATTTCGGTCGATGCGATCCCGCGGCAAAACCGGCGGGAGATGTGGCGCGAGGCGCTGTCCGGCTTGCAGCTCGATTGCGAATTGCCGGAGGCCGGCCAATTCCAGTTCGGCGAGTTGACCGCGAAGCGTTCGACCAGCGGCGCGCAGCTCGCGCTGCTGCGTTCCACCGAGCAGCAGATCGTCTGCAACGGTCACGCCGCGTCACCGGGAATGCCGGCGCGGGTCGCCATCATCTTCCATGCCTACGGCCGCGGCAGCATCGCGTCCGGCCCACGCAGGTGCGAATTCGCCGACAACGACGTTTCCGTGTGCGACTTGCAATCGCCCTGGCGCATGGCTTTACGCGAGGATTTCGAGATCCTGCTGCTCGAATTGCCGCGCGAGCGGCTGCTCGGCCGGCTCGGGCATAATCGGCTGCGTCTGCCGGCCGTGCTCGGCGCATCGATTGCCGCGGCGGCCGTGCGGCCGGTGATGCGGACATTGGGCGGCAATTTCGCGATCCTCGACAAGGCCGATCTCGCCACCGCCGAGGTCGCGGTCACCGAGCTCATCGCCGGTGCGCTGCTCGGCGAGACGCGGCTCGATGCGGAGGCGATGACGCAGGTCCAGGCCGGCCATTTGCGGCGGGTCGATGCCGCGATCGAGGCCCAGCTCGGCAATGCCGGTCTGACGATCGCCGACATCGCCCGGCAGGAAGGCCTGTCGCAGCGCTATTTGCAGCGGCTGTTCGAACGGCAGAGCACGACATTCTCCGCCTATGTGCGCGAGCGGCGGCTGGAGCGCTGCTGCAACGATCTGATCGATCCGAACTACGCCGACCAGCGCATCGCCGAAATCAGCTATCGCTGGGGCTTCACCGATCAGGCGCATTTCAGCCGGATGTTCAGCGCGACCTACGGCACCTCGCCGCGCGACTTCCGCAAGGCGGTGCCGCGCGATGTCGCGAGCGAGCGTACGCGCGGCCGGCCGCGGCTGGCACGCGGCACCGCGACCGTGCTGCGGCTCGCGCCAAGCCCGGCATCGCGCGGGACGATTGCGCAGCAGGAGCCGATCCTGGCGGTCGAGCCAGCGGCGGCGCCGGAAGGGCGGGACGCCTCCCATCATCATCTCAAGGTGTCGAGGGAGACTGCCCATTGGGGTTATCTCAGCCGCGCCATTCCGCCTGTCATGAGCGTGCGGTCGGGCGCGCTGGTGACGATCGAGACGCTGACCCAGCACGCCTTCGATGATTATGAGCGCATGATCAAGGGCGACCCGGGCGCCGAGAGCGTGTTTCGCTGGACCGCCGAGGGCAAGTCGGTGGAACGGCGCGGCGCCGGCCCGATGGACGGTTCGATCTTCGGCCGTGGCGCTGGCGAAGGCTTTGGCGTGCACATCTGCACCGGCCCGATCCATGTCTGCGGCGCGGAGCCCGGCGACGTGCTCGAGGTGCAGATCCTCGATATCTGGCCGCGGCCCTCCGCCAACCCGGCCTTTGCCGGCAAGTCGTTCGGCAGCAATGCCGCGGCCTGGTGGGGTTTTCAGTACAACGACCTGATCGATCCGCCGGCCAGGCGCGAGACCATCACGATCTTCGAGACCGACGCGCGGGCAGAATGGGCCCACGCCCTCTATTCTTATCGCTGGACGCCGCAGACCGATCCGTTCGGCGTGCGTCACGAGACGATGGATTATCCGGGCGTGCCGGTCGACCACGCCACCGTCGAGAAACGGCAGGGCGTGCTGGCCGGCGTGCGCATCCCGGCGCGATTGCATTTCGGCTTCATGGCGGTGGCGCCGCGCGAGTCCGACATCATCGATTCGATTCCGCCGGGCTATTTCGGCGGCAATGTCGACAATTGGCGCGCCACCAAGGGCACCACGCTGTATCTTCCGGTCGCCGTGCCCGGCGCGCTGTTCTCGATCGGCGATCCGCATTTCGCGCAGGGCGACGGCGAGGTCAACGGCACCGCGCTCGAGCTATCGCTCACCGGCCAGTTTCGCTTCGTGCTGCACAAGAGCGGCAGCGCTGCCAAGCCGCATGTCGAGGGCCTTGCGCATCCGCTCCTGGAAACGCCGGAGGCGTGGATCCTGCACGGCTTCAGCTATGGCAATTACCTGCGGGAGCTCGGGCGGAATGCGCAGTCGGAAATCTACCAGCGTTCGTCGGTCGATCTCGCGCTGCGCAATGCGTTCCGCGCGACGCGCAAATTCCTGATGGAGTGCTATCGCCTCAGCGAGGACGAGGCGCTGGCGCTGATCTCGCTCGGCGTCGATTTCGGCGTCACCCAGGTTGCCGACGGCAATTGGGGCGTGCACGCGATCGTGCCCAAGAACATGTTTGGCGGGACGATGGGGACGTGACGTCGGCGAGGCGCGCCGACGTCAGAGATTCCCGCGATGCGATGACGGCCGATGGATCGGCCGAGGACCTTACTCGTCCTTCTTCGCCGGCTGCGACATGCGCTCGAGGCGTTCCTGCATGTCCTTCATCTGGCGGCGCAGGTCGTCGATGTTGCCGTTGTCGGGCGCCGGCTCCGGCACCTTCTCGGTCTCGGCGCCGCCGCGCTGCGGCACGAACGGCTTGAACATCGAGAAAGTCTGCTGGAACAGCTCCATGTTGCGGCGGACTTGCTCCTCCAGCGGAGCAAACGGTGTCCCGCTCAGGGCGCCCGCGATCTGCTTGCGGAATTTTTCCTGTTCCTTGGTCAGCGTCTCGATCGATTGTTCGAGATATTTCGGCACCACCATCTGCATGCTGTCGCCATAGAAGCGGATCAGCTGGCGCAGGAAGGTGGTCGGCAGCAGGTTCTGCCCGGCCTTGTTCTCCTGCTCGAAGATGATCTGGGCGAGCACGGAGCGGGTAATGTCGTCGCCAGTCTTGGCGTCATAGACGAGGAAATCCTCGCCTTCCTTCACCATCGCCGCGAGGTCCTCGAGCGTCACATAGGTGCTCGTACCGGTATTATAGAGCCGCCGGTTCGCGTATTTCTTGATCGTGGTCGGTTGTTCAGATTTTGCCATGGGCTCTCACTTCAATACCGAAGAACCTGGAACCCGACGGCATCGCCGCTGGGCTAAATGCAACGCATCGCAGCAAAGGTAAGCATTTTCAAAGCGGTTCGGCTACCGTTTTGTGCTGTGCGGTTAATTCCAAAGCATAGGATTTGCTCAGGAATGTGCCAAGAGCGTCATTTTGAGTGCGCCGCGGCGCGTTTTGCGCGTCAGCGCGATTGACATGCCTCAATGAGATTTACAGGATAGTCACTAAGAGACAGGCCAGCCAAACCGGGCCGCCCGCCGTCGAGAAACCCAGCTACAACCCATAGGAGATGTCCATGTCAGACGATGTCGTCATCGTCAGCGCCGCCCGCACCCCGGTCGGCAGCTTCAACGGCGCGTTCGCAACCACACCGGCCCACGATCTCGGCGCGATCGCCATCAAGGCGGCGCTGGAGCGCGCCGGCGTCGAGGGCGGCCAAGTCTCCGAAGTGATCATGGGCCAGATCCTCACCGCCGCGCAGGGCCAGAACCCGGCCCGCCAGGCCTCGATCGCGGCCGGCATCCCGGTGGAGAGCCCGGCCTGGGGTGTCAACCAGCTCTGCGGCTCCGGCCTGCGCACAGTGGCACTCGGCTATCAGGCGCTGCTCAACGGCGATTCGTCGA
This sequence comes from Bradyrhizobium sp. UBA2491, assembly GCF_002341725.1. Lineage (NCBI taxonomy): Bacteria > Pseudomonadati > Pseudomonadota > Alphaproteobacteria > Hyphomicrobiales > Nitrobacteraceae > Bradyrhizobium > Bradyrhizobium sp. UBA2491. Next base: position 85,275 of record NZ_DDOP01000042.1, on the reverse strand, counting down.
TCGTCGTCGCGGGCGGCCAGGAATCGATGAGCATGGCCCCGCATGCGCAGTATCTGCGCGGTGGCGTCAAGATGGGCGGCCTCGAATTGATCGACACCATGATCAAGGACGGCCTGTGGGATGCCTTCAATGGCTACCACATGGGCAACACTGCCGAGAACGTCGCCAAGCAGTACCAGATCACCCGTTCGCAGCAGGACGAGTTCGCGGTCGGTTCGCAGAACAAGGCCGAGGCGGCGCAGAAGGCCGGCAAGTTCAAGGATGAGATCGTCCCGGTCACCATCAAGAGCCGCAAGGGCGACATCGTGGTCGACGCCGACGAGTATCCGCGCCATGGCGCCACGATCGATGCGATGGCCAAGCTCCGCGCGGCGTTCGAGAAGGACGGCACCGTGACCGCCGGCAACGCCTCGGGCATCAATGACGGCGCCGCCGCCGTCGTGCTGATGACCGCCAAGGAAGCCGCCAAGCAGGGCAAGAAGGTGCTCGCCCGCATCGTCTCCTGGGGCCAGGCCGGCGTCGATCCCAAGATCATGGGCACCGGGCCGATCCCGGCCTCGCGCACCGCGCTGAAGAAGGCCGGCTGGAACATCGCCGACCTCGACCTGATCGAAGCCAACGAGGCGTTCGCGGCGCAGGCCTGCGCTGTCAACAAGGACCTCGGCTGGGATCCGGCCAAGGTCAACGTCAATGGCGGCGCGATCGCGATCGGTCATCCGGTCGGCGCGTCGGGTGCGCGCGTGCTGGTGACGCTGCTGCACGAGATGCAGAAGCGCGATGCCAAGAAGGGCCTCGCGACGCTGTGCATCGGCGGCGGCATGGGCATCGCCATGTGCGTTGCACGCGACTGAACAAAAGGCAGCGAGGCCGGCTAGGTGATGAAAAGATCATCTGTCAACCACGGCGCGAGCTGATAGAAAAGATGCCCGGCTTTGCGCCGGGCATTTTTGTTTCGAGAGCATGATCCGGACCCGGAGAGCCGCGTTAGCGCAAAGCGTGAAGCGGTTTTCCGAAGGGATCATGCTCAAAACGGGAGCGGAAGCGCGACGATCCCATCGCGCTTCGTTGTGAGTGCGTAGGCCGGAGTTATCCGGTTATAAAAGACGGCCAAGGAGGAGACGGACATGGCACGTGTTGCATTGGTGACGGGCGGAACGCGGGGCATCGGAGCTGCTATCAGCAAGGCGCTGAAGGCGGCCGGCTACAAGGTGGCGGCAAGCTACGCCGGCAATGATGCCGCGGCGGAGAAGTTCAAGGCGGAGAACGGGATTCCCGTCTACAAGTGGGACGTCGCATCGTTCGACGCCTGCGCGGAAGGCGTGAAGAAGGTCGAGGCCGAACTCGGCCCGGTCGACGTGCTGGTGAACAATGCCGGCATCACCCGCGACACCGCCTTCCACAAGATGACGCTCGAGCAGTGGAATGCCGTGATCAACACCAACCTCGGCTCGCTGTTCAACATGACGCGCCAGGTGATCGAAGGCATGCGCGCCCGCAAGTTCGGCCGCATCATCTCGATCTCCTCGATCAACGGCCAGAAGGGTCAGTTCGGCCAGGTCAACTATTCGGCGGCCAAGGCCGGCGACATCGGCTTCACCAAGGCGCTGGCGATCGAGAACGCCAAGGGCGGCATCACCGTCAACGTGATCGCGCCCGGCTACATCAACACCGAGATGGTGCAGGCGGTGCCGAAGGACGTGCTGGAGAAGAACGTGATCCCGCAGATCCCGGTCAATCGCCTCGGCGAGCCCGAGGAGATCGCGCGCGCGGTGGTGTTCCTGGCGGCCGACGATGCCGGCTTCATCACCGGCTCGACCCTGACCATCAATGGCGGCCAGTATCACGCCTGACGCGACCAGCGTCGTCGCGTCGCAGGCACACTATCGATGCAGTCGTGATGCCCGGCCTTGTGCCGGGCATTTTCGTCTTTACAACCGCCCGGCGCAAAGCAAAGAGGGGGCCGGCCGTGACATAGGCGAGCGGAAGCGACGCCGTCCTCCGGACGGCTAAGCCGGCTCCACGGATTGAGTGCAAATGACGACCCGGACTGCCACCCTTGTCGGACTGACCGCGATCCTGATGTGGTCGCTGCTGTCGGTCATGACGGTCGCGACCGGGACCATCCCGGCATTCCAGCTCGCCGCGATGACGTTTGCGATCGGTGCCGCGGTCGCGTTCGCGAGCTTCCTGTTCCGTCCCACAGCGTTCGGCGCCTTGAAGCAGCCGCTGGTGGCCTGGGTGGTCGGCGTCGGCGGCCTGTTCGGCTATCACGCGCTGTATTTCCTGGCGCTGCGCTTCGCGCCGCCGGCCGAGGCGGGCCTGCTCAATTATCTCTGGCCGCTCCTGATCGTGTTGTTTTCCTCGCTGTTGCCGGGCGAGCGGCTTGCGATCCACCACATCGTCGGCGCGTTGCTTGGCCTTGCCGGCACCGTGTTGCTGTTCGCCGGCAACACCGGCGCTTTCACCAAAGAGCAGATTCCAGGCTTCGCCGCGGCCTTTGTCGCGGCCTTCGTGTGGGCTGCCTATTCGGTGATGTCGCGCCGGCTCAAGGCGGTGCCGACCGATGCGGTGGCGGGTTTCTGTCTTGCGACCGCGGTGCTCGCGGCGGCCGTGCACATGATGGTGGAGACCACGGTGTGGCCAACAACATCGCTGCAATGGCTTGCGGTCATCGCGCTCGGCATCGGTCCGGTGGGCGCGGCGTTCTTTGCCTGGGACATCGGCATGAAGCGCGGCGACATCCGCGTGCTCGGCGCCGCGTCCTATGCCACGCCGCTGCTCTCGACCGCGTTCCTGATTCTTGCGGGCTTTGCCAGGCCAAGTGCCAACATCGCGATCGCCGCGATCCTGATCGCCGGCGGCGGGCTGATCGCGGCGAAGGATATGGTGTTGAGGAAAAGAACGTAGATGTAGGATGGGTAGAGCGCAGCGAAACCCATCATCTCGCCATGCGGACCGAAGTAGATGGGTTTCGCTGCGCTCTACCCATCCTACGAAGCTAGCGAGCCGGCTCCCAGCCCTTCGGCGCCAGTTCGAACTTCGAGAACTCGAATCCCGGCGCGACGGTACAGCCGACCAGCGTCCAGTCGCCGCCGCTTTCCGCCGCCTGCCAGGCGCCCGCCGGCACGATCGCCTGCGGTTGTTCGCCGCGCGCGACATCTGGCCCGAGCCTGATCGATTGCTGCGGGCCGCCATCCTGCGCGATCCGCAGGGTCAGCGGCGCGCCGGCGTGATAGTGCCAGATCTCGACCGCGTCGATGCGATGCCAGTGCGAGCGCTCGCCGCGCGCGAGCAGGAAGTAGATCGCGGTCGAATGCGCGCGTCCGGCGGCGTCAGTGCGCTCGTCGCGAAACGTCTCGCGATAATGCCCGCCTTCGGGATGCGGCTTCAGATCGAGCCGCGCGATGATGTCGGCAGCCGAGAGGTCGGCCATCACGACTTGTTCTTGCGCTCGCGGAGCTCGCCGAACACCAGCGCCGGGTCGGCGCCCTTCATGTGCAGCTTGGCCGCGACCGCGGGCTCGTCGGCGCGCAGGAACACGTTGGCCTTCTTCTCGTCGCCGAGCAGCACGGGAATCGTCGGCTTGTTCTCGGCCCGCAGCCGGGTGACTTCCTCGGCGCGCGCTTGCAGGGCCGCATTGTCGGGCTCGACGGTGAGTGCGAACTTCACATTCGAGGCGGTGTATTCATGGCCGCAATACAGGCGAAAATCGTCCGGCAGCGAGCGCAGCTTCAACAGCGAATCCCACATCATCGGATAGGTGCCTTCGAACACCCGCCCGCATCCGATCGAGAACAGCGTGTCGGCGGCGAACACCGCCTTCTCGCCGTCGAACACATAGGAGATGTGGTCGAGCGTATGGCCGGGGGTTTCGACCACACGGGCCAGCAGGCTGCCGACCTTGATGACGTCGGCATTGGCGGCGCGCAGGTCGACATTGGCGATCTTGGCCGACTGGTCGTGCGGGGCGACGACACGGCAGCCATATTTCTGCTTCAGCTCGGCGACGCCGCCGACGTGGTCGCCGTGGTGATGGGTGATCAGGATGTCGGTCAGCGTCCAGCCTTCGCGCTCCAGTGCCTTGATGATCGGGGCCGCCTCCGGCGCATCGATCGATGCCGTCGCCTTGGTGGCGGGATCGTGGATCAGGTACCCGAAATTGTCGGTGAGGCAGGTGAAGGTACGAATTTCGGCGGCCATGATATCTCCACGAACAAACGGGGCGGGCGCTTCAGAGCATGATGTTTTCGAAAAGCCGGTATCCACCTTTTGGGATCGTGCTTCTAACGCGCCCTATATAGGGGTGAAATATGGCGTTAACGCTCCCGCGGCAACGCAATTTTCGGCGCACTCCGGCGCCGGGGGGCATGGTAGGCTGGCGAGCATGGACGTCATCGACCTCCGCGACTTCTATTCGCAGCGTCTCGGCATCGTGGCGCGGCAGCTGATCAACCGTGGCATCCGGGCGCGCTGGCCCGATGCGGAAGGCCAGCGCGTGCTCGGCTTGGGCTATCCGACGCCTTATCTCGGCCTGTTCCGTGAGTCCTGCGAGCGCTGCATCGCCTTCATGCCGGCGGCCCAGGGCGTGCTGAAATGGCCGACCGGCCGGCCGGCGCTGGCGACCCTGGTCGACGAGTTCTCGATGCCCTTGCCGGATGCCGCGGTCGACCGCGTGTTGCTGGTGCATGCGCTGGAGATGTCCGACGACCCGGAACGGTTGCTGCGTGAGGTGTGGCGGGTGCTGTCGCCTTCGGGGCGGCTGATCGCGATCATTCCGAATCGCCGCGGCGTCTGGACCCGCACCGATGCGACGCCGTTCGGCCACGGCCGGCCCTATTCGCGGGCCCAGATCACGCAGCTGTTGCGGCAGACCTGGTTCACGCCGTCGTCATGGGGCGAGGCGTTGTTCATGCCGCCGGTCCAGGGCAGCTGGTTCCTGCGTTCGGCGATGGCGTGGGAGCGGGTCGGGGCGACGCTGTCGATGCCGTTTGCCGGCGTGCATATCGTGGAAGCGAGCAAGCAGGTCTATCGCGCGATCCCGGCGCGCCGCGAGCGCACGCGGCTGATCCCGTCATTGCAGCCGGTGCTGGTGCCGTCATCGACGGCGACGCGTAAATCCAGTCACTCCGAGTCGTAGTCCGCCCCGAAGTCGTGGAATGAATAGGCTGATCTATCCACACCGTCATGGCCGGGCTTGTCCCGGCTATCCATGTCTTCCGTTACCTGGAAGCCAAGACGTGGATGCCCGGGACAAGCCCGGGCATGACAAATTTGTGCGCGTTACTCGTTGCCGGGATTGAAGTCGTCGCTCGGCGCGGGCTGCGCGGCCATGTCGGGACGCGGGCCCGCCGGACGGCGGCGCCGCCGCGGGAAGCGCTCGCTCCGCTCGCTGCGCTCTCCGCCGCCATTGCCTTCATACGATCCGTTGACCTGCGGCTGCGCGCCACCGGTGATGAAGGAGGGCAGGCGATCGACGCCACCGGCATCGGCCATCGCGGGCTGCGGCTGGCTCTGCGGTTGCGGCTGATATTGCGGCTGCGGACGATGCTCACGTTCGCGGTGCTCACGCGGCTGCTGGTCACGCTCGCGATGCTCGCGCGGCTGCTGCTGATCGCGCTGATAGGGCTGCTGGCCGTTCTCGCGGACGAAAGGCTGCTGCTGTTGCGGCACGAAGCCCGGCTCCTGGCCGAAGCTCGAATAGCCGTCGCTGTCGTCGTCATTGTCGTCGGTCGCGACCGGCTCGGCGTCGGGGCGCGGCTGCTGCTGATTCTGCCGGAACTGCTCCTGCGCCGCGGCGATGATCCGGTAGTAGTGCTCGGCGTGCTGGTAGTAGTTCTCGGCTGCCACCGGATCGCCGGAGGAGCGTGCATCGCGCGCGAGCTGGACGTATTTCTCGGCCACGTGGGAGGCCGTGCCGCGGATCTTGATGTCGGGGCCGTTCGATTCGTAGACCCTCGTCAGGGGGTTCTGGCCGCGCCGGTTATTGTTGTTGTTATTATTGTTGTTGTTATTCCGGTTGCGCATCCGCTTGTTGTTCTGACCGTTTCTCATCTGTCGCCTTTTATTCCAGCCCTGAAGTTATTGCAGTCCACCGTTCGATTCGGCGCGCGCCCGGGCGCACGGAATCACAACACCGTTTGAAGTGGCTTCGATGTCGCCGGCCATCTCGTTCAGTAAAGTCGCGTTCAGCAAAGACGCGTTCCCCAAGCGCCGGCCAAACACGCCAGCGACTAAATCATTCTGCCCGTCGAGACAGGCCCAGTTCTCGTGCGTAAGTGTTCAAGCGCAATAACAGGCTTTCGTTCGCTTGGCAGTCAGAGCGGCACAGCTTCGGCTATTGCGCTCAATGAGACCTGCGTTCCTGGAACCTTTCGATCGGCGGGCTCTGCTGAACCCTGGTCATCACCCGTAACGGTTACGGGGCCAGCACCGATGTTGTGGCCGGAACGTAGTCGTTCCCCGGGGATATTCCAAGAGGTTTTTTTGCGTTCCAATAGGACTTTATCTGGGCAGCCGGCGCCCCGAAACGGCCCTCGGGACGCCCCCGAGATCGGCCTTGGGCGGCCCCGTTGGGGATAACCCGGAGGCCGTCATAAGGGCTTCAACGTCGCCAGCCTGGCCCTGCCCGATTTCCACAACCAGAAATCCATGTGGCGTCAAAAGACCCGCAGATTGCGAAATCAGCGCCCGGTAGGCGTCGAGCCCGTCGGCGCCGCCATCGAGCGCCGCGCGCGGATCATGCTCGCGCACCTCGATGTCGAGACCTGCGATGTCGGCGGTGGTGATGTAGGGCGGGTTGGACACGATCAGGTCGAACGCGCCGCTCAGCCCGCTGCCATAGTCGCACTCGATCCAGGTCGTGCGACCCGCAAGTCCGAGCTCGGCGGCGTTGCGGCTCGCCGTCCGCAGCGCCTCCCCCGAGATGTCGGTGGCGAAGCCATGCGCGTTGGGCAGTTCCGAGAGCAGCGCCAGCAGGATCGCGCCGGAGCCGGTGCCGAGATCGGCGATCCGCAACGCGCGCTCGGTCGCATTGTCGGCCCGCAGCAGCTCGAGCGCGCGCTCCACCACGGTCTCGGTATCGGGACGCGGCACCAGCGTCGCGGCCGAGAGATGCAGCGGCAGCCCCCAGAACTCCTTGACGCCGACGATGCGCGCCACCGGTTCGCCGGCGAGGCGGCGCCGCGCGAAGTCATCGAGGCAAGTTGATTCATCCGGCGTCAGCAAGCGTTTGGCGCCGGTGACCATGCCGGTCAGATCGAGCCCCGTCGCGGCGCCGGTCAGCAGCCGCGCATCGAGCTCGGCGGCGTCGTTGCCGGCCGCCTTGAGGCGCGCGGCGAGGGTGCGCCGGGCGCTCTCGACGGTCTGGTTGCCCTGTTCGGCTGATGCGCTCATCGCGCGTTGTTAGCCGAAGGTCGATCCGGCGTCGATATCGCTTGCGCCTGTTGCCGCCGCAGCAGCACGGTCGAAGCTGCGAATATCCAAGCGGAATACGCGGTCATGACGGGCCATGACGACCAGATTATCTTCGCCAGGATACTCCGCCGCGAGCTGCCCAGCTAAAGACTGATGAGATTAGGTTGAACTGGAACGGCGTCGAAGGTTCACCTCTCCCTTGGGAGAGGTCGATTTGCGCAGCAAATCGGGTGAGGGGTTACGGTCTATCGAGAGAGCAAGAGCCCTCACCCGGATTGCACTGGACGATGCTTCGCATCGCCATGCGCAATCCGACCTCTCCCCAGCAGGGAGAGGTGAACCGAGACCGCGCAAAACCGGTTCAACCAAAACTCATCCCGCATTAGACTCCGAGATAGCGTTGCAGCACGTCGGGCTGGGCCTTGATCTCCTGCGCCGGCCCTTCATGGACGATGTGTCCATTGTTGATGATGTAGATGCGCTGCGCCAGCGCGAGCGTCGCGGCGAGGTTCTGCTCCACCAGCACGATGGTCTGGCCGGCCTCGGCCAGGTCGCGGCAGGCCTTCATCAAGTCGCGCACGATCACCGGCGCCAGCCCCTCGAACGGCTCATCGAGCAGGATGATCTTGGGATCGCGCACCAGCGCGCGCGCGATCGCCAGCATCTGCTGCTCGCCGCCGGAGAGGTCCGTGCCGCGATTGCTTCGCCGCTCGCGCAGCCGCGGGAACATCTCGTAGATCCGCTCCAGCGGCCAGCGCTGCGAGGCGGTCAGCCCTGCGATCACCAGGTTCTCCTCGACGCTCAGGCTGCCGAAGATGCGGCGCTCCTCATGGACCAGCTGCATGCCGGCCTGTGCGATCTTGTGGCTCTTCTTGCCGGCGATATCGACGCCGTCGAACATCACCGAGCCGCGGCGCGGCGTCACCACGCCCATCAGGCTCTTCAGCGTCGTGCTCTTGCCGGCGCCGTTGCGGCCGAGCAGCGCCACCACCTCGTTGCGCTCGACGCGCAACGAGACGTCGAACAGGATGTGGGAATCCCCGTAATAGCTGTTCAGTCCGTTGACCTCGAGCAGGCTCATGCGGCGAGCACTCCATGCACGCCGCCGAGATAGGCCTCCTGGACGGTCGCGTTGTTCTTGATCTCCTCCGGCGTTCCCTCGACCAGCACGCGGCCTTCCTGTAGCACGGTGACGCGCTCGGCGAGTTCGAACAGCGCATCCATGTCGTGATCGATGATGATCATGGTGCGGCCCTGGCTGATCGACTTCAGCAGCTTCACGGTCTCGACGCGTTCGCGCGGGCTCATGCCGGCCAGCGGCTCGTCGAGCAGCAACAGGCTCGGCGATGTCGCCAGTGCCAGCCCGATCTCCAGCCGGCGCTTCTCGCCATAGGCGAGCTCGGAGACCGGCGTATCCGGCCGCTTGGTCAGGTTGACGAGCTCGAGCGTCTGCTGCACGCGCTCGGACAGGCCGGGGATGCTGTCGATGCTGCGGAACAGGTCGAGCTTGAACTTGCCGCGCAGCCCGGACAGCGCCGCGATCACCAAATTCTCGCGCACGGTCAGCCCGGCGAACAGTTGGTTGACCTGGTAGCTCTTGGTCAGGCCGAGCTGGCAGACGTCGGTGACGTTCATGCCGGTGATGTCACGACCCTCGAACATGATGGTGCCCGAGGTCGGATGCACCTCGCAGGTCAGCATCTTGAAGAAGGTCGACTTGCCGGCGCCGTTCGGGCCGATGATGCCGCGCAGCTCGCCGTGATTGACCGTGAAGTCGATGTCGCTGTTGGCGAGCAGACCGCCATAGCGCTTGGTCAGGCCCCTGGCCTGAAGGATCGGGCCGGACGGATTGCCCTGGGCGCGAGGTGGCGGTGCGGGCATCGCGGCCGCCGCCGCGGCGTGCGGTTCGCTTGCGACGGCCGCGACCTCCGACTCGCTCTCGTCCGGCTCGCGGGCGCGGCGCTGTCCGGTCAGCAGGCGATAGAGATCGGCGAGGCCGCCGATGATGCCACGGCGCAGGAAGCAGACCAGCAGCACGAACACGATGCCGAGCACCAGCTTCCAGGCCGCGCCGAGCCCGAGCGCCGCCTGGAGGAAGTCCTGCAATGACAGCCAGACCGCGGCGCCGACCAGCGGCCCGAACAGCGTGCCGCGGCCGCCGATCGCGGTCTGCATCACGAGCTGCCCCGAGGTGTCGAAGGTGAAGGCGTCGGGCGGCATGAAGGCCTGTAACACGCCCAGGAGCCCGCCGGCAAAGCCGGCATAGGCGGCGGCGATCACGAAGGCGGTCAGCTTGTAGCCGTGGATGTTGTGCCCGACCGCGGTCGCCCGCAGCGGATTGTCCCTGATCGCGCTGAACACCGCGCCGACCGGCGAGCGCACGATGCGCAGCGCGATCACGACACCGATGAAATAGCACAGCGCCAGGAACTGATAGAGCGACCAGCCGGTGGTGAAGTGCAGCGTGGTGAAGCCGAGATTGAAGCTCGGGGTCGGCACGCCCGGCAGCCCGTTCTCGCCGCCGGTGAAGTCCGACAGCGGATTGAACTCGACGAAGAAGAACACCTCGGCGATCGCGACCGTGATCATGGCGAAGTAGATGCCGGTCCGGCGCAGCGCGATCAGGCCGATCAGATAGCCGGCGGCGGCCGCCGCGATCATGCCGATGACGAGCGCGAGCACGACGTTCGGGAAGCCTGCGCGGGTCAGGAGATAGGCGGCGACGAAGCCGCCGGTGCCGTAGAAGGCCGACTGGCCGAACGACAGCAGGCCGGTGAAGCCGAACAGGATGTCGAAGCCGAGGCCGAACAGGCCCCAGACCAGGATCCGGTTCACCGTATTGGGCGCGAAGCCGAGCCATGGCAGCACGAAGGGCGCGAGAATCAGGCCGGCGGCCGTCAGGAACTCGATCAGGTATGGGCGCTGTTTCAGCATTCAGGAATCCGTGGTCATTCGCGGCCCTGCGTGCCGAGCAGGCCGTGCGGTCGGAGCACGAGCACGAGCGTCATCGCCGCGAACAGCATGACGTAGGCGTAACCGGGGTTGAACATCGAGGTGATGCTGATGATCTCGCCGGCGATCAGGCCGCCGAGGATCGCGCCGGGAAACGAGCCGACGCCGCCGATCACCACCACCACGAAGGTCTCGACCAGGATGTCGTCGCCGACGCCCGGCGTCAGCGACACCACGGGCGCATTGATGATGCCGGCGAAGCCCGCGGCCATCGCGCCGATGCCGAACACGATCATGAAGACGCGGTAGACGTTGATGCCGAGCGAATCGACCATCACCGAATCCTCGATGCCGGCGCGCACGATCATGCCGAGCCGGGTGCGGTACAGGATCAGGAACAGGCCGCCGAGCGCGACCGCGACGATGCCGACCACCGCGAGCCGGTAGGTCGGGTAGAACAGGAAGCCGAGCGAGGTGATGCCTTGCAGCATCGCCGGCGGCGGCACCACCTGCGACTGGCTGGTGAAGATCAGCCGCACGATCTCGACGAAGCAGATGCCGAGGCCGAAGGTCACCAGCAGCTGGTCCTCGTGCGGGCGATGATAGAAATGGCGGATGATGATCCGCTCCATCGCGACGCCGAGCGCCATCACGAACAGCGATCCGGCGATGACGGCGAGGATGAACGAGCCGGTGTAGGAATAGGTCACGTATCCGGCGTAACCGCCGATCATGAACATGGCGCCGTGGGCGAGGTTGAGCACCCCGAGCGTGCCGTAGATGATTGTCAGTCCGGAGCTGATCAGTGCGAGCAGCGCGCCGAGCGCAAGCCCGTTGAATAGCTGCGAGACGAAATTCGGCCAGTTGATCATGACATGCGTTCAGTTGGCCCGGTCAATGGAGGCAGGCGTTTCGACACAAAGCGGCGCCGCGGGTCGGGTCGCCCCGCCCACGGCGCCGAGTTTTCCCACGTTTGATCAGGTATAGTCGCCGAGATGGCAGCCGAACGCGTCCGGCTTCTGCATCAGGCCGTCGCCGGGGACGATCTCGACCACCTCGTAATAGTCCTCCTTGTTCTTCATCTCCTTTTCCATCTTGCCGCGGACGATGATGACGGGGCGGACGCACTGGTGATCTTCCGGGCGATAGTGCACGTCGCCGACCAGCGACGGGATGGTTTCGCCCTTCTCGTAGGCCTTGATGACGTCGGGCGGATAGAAGCTGCCGGCTTCCTCGACCATGCGGGCCCAGTGCGCGAAGCTGACATAGGCGTTCTCGGCGCCCCATTCCGGCTTGTAGCCGAACTTCTTCTCGAAGGTTTCGTTGAACATCTTGGCCAGCGGATATTTGTCCTCGATGGTCCACCAATAATCGGTGGCGGCGTAGACGCCCTGCATCAGGCCGCCGGTCTCGCGGGCGATGAACGGCACCTGGTAGGGCACCACGAGCTTCATCTTGTCGAGCACGCCGAACTGCTTGGCCTGCTGGGTCGACAGCACGGCGTCATGACCCCAGTTGACGTTGATCAGCACGTCGGCGCCGGAATTCGCGACGTTCAGCAGGTATGACGAATAGTCCGGCGCGCCGAGCGGCGAGACCTGGTTGGTGACGGTGGTCCAGCCCGCCTGGGCGAGCGAATCCTGCATCGATTTGGTGACGGTGTGGCCGTAGGTGTAGTCCGGCGTCAGATAGGCGGCCTTCTTGTTCTTGCCGAACGCCTTGATCATGACCGGTGCGATCGCCGCCGCTGCGGTCTGGCCGAAGAAATTCTGCCGGAAGCCGTAGCGCACGCAGTCCTTGCCGGTGGTGTCGTTGGAGCCGGAGATGCCGCAGACGAAGATCACCTTCTCGCGCTGCGCCAGCTTGTTCAGCGCGACCGCGACCGCGCTCGACGTGCCGCCGGTGATCATCACCGCCTTGTTCTCCGAGATGAAGCGCTGCTGCGCCTGCACGGCCTCGTTCGGCTTCGCCGCGGAATCCGCGACGCCGAACTTCAGCTCCTTGCCGAGCACGCCCTTGCTGGTCTTCGGCGAGATTTTCTTGATCAGCTCGTGGCCGCTGTTGATGTGCTCGATCGCGAGCTGGTAGCCCTTCAGCTCATCCTCGCCCTGCACCGCGTAGGTGCCGGTGCGCGGCACCGAGATGCCGATGAAGACCGACGATCCGGAGGTGCCAGCGGGAAAGGTCCCGATCGCCGGATGGTCCTCGGCGAATGCCCTCGACGCGATCGAGGCCGGCAGCACGGTGCCGCCGATCAGGCCTGCGCCGGCTTGTAGCAAGGTGCGACGCGAGACGTTCGTTGCGCTGCCCGGCGGAAAATCCTTGGTGCTCATCGCTTGGTATCCTCCAATTATATTATTATTGGCGCGCAAGGTCAGTCGTCGCGGATCGGAGCGATCCGCGGCACGACGCGCCGGCTGCGATGTGGCAGCCTGTCGCGGCTAGCATTCCCCACCGGGATATTTAGTCAATGTCGCCTTTCGTCGAATCATATCGGCCTACGATCGATTAATATCGGTCAACGATACATCGAGGGTTTACCGTCCGGGCATCGGTCCTGTAGTGAAGCACGATGGTCGAAGAGCCCCCAGGTCAGGTTGGCAGTTCCGAAGCGAAGGCGGCGGCCTCATCGTGCGACCTGAGCATTCGCGCGGTCAACGTTCTGAAGGAGCTGTCGGTCGAGCTGCTCGATGAAGTGCCGCCGAAGATCGGCTGGACGCCGCCGGACGATCTGCTGCGCCTCTTGACGGCGAGCCATCTTGCCACCGCGCGGAACTGCGGGCGGCAGACCATGCGTGAGATCGTCGAATGGGCCGAGGCGCGCGGGATATCGATCCCGTCCCCGCACCATACCGGCAAATCGCTGTCGGAGATCTGGGGCGGTCTGGTGGCGCGCGCGTCGGCCGGCGATCTGACCAAGAGCGAGATCACCGAGGCGCTGGAGAAGTCGATCCGCCGCAGGAGCCCGCGGATCCCGGTCGCGTTCCAGATCGTGCTCTTGAAGATATTGAGCTCAAGCTACGATCACTGGCCGCAGCCGTGACGCTTGGCCGCACGGCGCGACCGGCAAACCGTTGAAAACATGAGTGCAAAAGGCTGCCGGTAGCATGGTGCGTGCAGCTCGGGCTTGATAGTCTCGAATCGCGTCTGCCGTCCGGCGGAGCGAGCCAGAGCGGGACGACTGAATGCCTCCACCACGACAGCGAGCCCCGGCCGGGGCTGCGAAACGCAATGCGGCGACCGCGACGGTGGACTATCGGGCGTTGGCGCGGTTTCGCTACGAGCTGCGCACGTTCCTTGCGTTCAGCGAGGAGGGAGCCCGTCAGGCCGGATTGACGCCGCAGCAGCATCAGGCGCTGCTCGGGATCAAGGGCTTTGCCGAGCCCGGCCCGCCGAGCGTCGGTGACATCGCCCGGTTCCTGCTGATACGGCATCATTCCGCCGTCGAATTGATGAACCGCATGGCGAAGCTCGGGCTGGTCAGCCGGGTGACCGATCCGGAGGATGGTCGCAGGGTTCAGCTCAAGCTGACCGCGAAGGGCGAGCAGAAGCTTCAGGTGATCTCGAAGAAGAATGTCGAGGAGCTCCGCCGTGCCGCGAGCCCGGCATTGCGCCGCTTGCTGCGATCCTCTCCGCAGCCCGGCGGCGCGCTTTAGGCCGCCGCGCCCTGCGCCGCGAGCTGCGCAGCCTGGTGCTCGGTGGTCAGCGCGTCGATCAGTTCGCCGAGCGCTTCGCCCGCGATCACCTGCGGCAGCTTGTAGAGCGTCAAATTGATGCGGTGGTCGGTGACCCGCCCTTGCGGGAAATTATAGGTGCGGATGCGCTCCGAGCGGTCGCCCGAGCCGACCTTCTCCTTGCGGTCGGCGGAGCGCGCGGCTTCGACGCGCTGGCGCTCGGCGTCATAGATGCGCGAGCGCAGGATGTTCATCGCCGAGGCGCGATTCTTGTGCTGCGAACGGCTGTCCTGCATCATGACAACGATGCCGGTCGGCAGATGGGTGATGCGGATCGCCGATTCGGTCTTGTTGACGTGCTGGCCGCCGGCGCCGCCGGCGCGCATGGTCTCGATCCGCAGGTCGGTGTCCTTGATGTCGACGTCGACGTCCTCCACCTCGGGCAGCACCGCGACTGTCGCGGCCGAGGTGTGGATGCGGCCCTGCGTTTCGGTGTCGGGCACGCGCTGCACCCGGTGCACGCCGGATTCGAATTTCAGCTTGGCGAAGGCGCCGCGGCCCTGCACCTCGGCGATGATTTCCTTGTAGCCGCCGACGGTGCCCTCGCTCGCCGAGATCACCTCGACCTTCCAGCCCTGCAAGGCCGCGAAGCGCTCATACATCCGGAACAGGTCGCCGGCGAACAGCGAGGCCTCGTCGCCGCCGGTGCCGGCGCGGATTTCCAGCATCACGTTGCGGTCGTCCATCGCGTCCTTGGGCAGCAGCGCGATCCGGATCTTCTGCTCGAGCTCGCCGATCCGCGCCTGCAACGTTTCCAGCTCGGCTTCCGCCATGCTGCGCATTTCGGCATCGGTGCCGGCATCGGCCAGCATCGCCTCGGTACCGGCAAGCTCTGACCGGGCCGAACGATAGGCCTTCACGGCGTCGATCAGCGGATTGAGCTCGGCGAGTTCGCGGGTGATCGCGACATAGCGGTCGGATTTGACCTCGCCGAGCAACTCGGCCTCGAGCGAGGCGTGGTGGGCGAGCAGGACGTCGAGTTTGGCTTCGGGGAGCATGGCGGTATCTCGAATTGCGGAAGGCGTGAGCGGGCGGTGACAGCGACGGCAGCGTCGCTACAAGGCCAGCCCCTCGGTTTCCGCAAATTTCGTCAGCGCCTCGCGGATCGAGACGCTGCCGACCGGTGCATCCAGCAGCGGATTGATCATCGCCTCGGCCTTTTTGGCATCGAGGTCGAGGATCAGCGCCTTGACCGGGCCGTGCGCGGTCGCCGACAGCGACAGCGAGCGATAGCCGAGTGCGATCAGCGCCAGCGCGCCGATCGGCTTCGAGGCCATCTCGCCGCACAGCGAGGCGACCTTCTTGGCGGCCCTGGCCTTGCGCACGATGTCGCGCAGCGCGCGCAGGATCGGCGCCGACAGGATGTCGAAGCGCTCGGAAACCTTGGAGTTGCCGCGGTCGACCGCGAACAGGAACTGGAACAAATCGTTGGAGCCGACCGAGACGAAATCGACCTTCTTCAACAGCTCGTCGAGCTGGTAGAGCAGGGCCGGGACCTCGACCATGGTGCCGATATCGATGCGTTCGGGCAGCGAATGGCCGTGCTGGCGCAGATAGGTCAGCTCGCGTTCGACGATCGCCTTGGCCTGGTCGAACTCGGCGATGTCCGAGATCATCGGGAACATGATCTTCAGCGCGCGGCCGCCACCGGCGCGCAGCAACGCGCGGATCTGGCCACGCAACAGGCCCGGACGGTCCAGACCGAGACGGATCGCGCGCCAGCCGAGCGCGGGATTTTCCTCGACCACGGTCTCCATATAGGGCAGCGCCTTGTCGCCGCCGATGTCGAGCGTGCGGAAGGTGACGGGCTTGGCGCCCGCCGCGTCGAGCACGGTACGATACAGCGCGAGCTGGTCGCTGGAGCGCGGCAGGCTCGGGCTCACCATGAACTGCAATTCGGTGCGGAACAGGCCGATGCCGGCGCTGCCGGTCTCCTCGATATGCGGCAGGTCGATGGTCAGGCCGGCATTGATCAACAGTTCGATCGGTTGGCCGTCTTTGGTCACGCAGGCCTTGTCGCGCAGCGCCGAATATTGCGCCTGCCGCCGCGCCCGGAACCGGACGCGCTCGGCATAGGCCGATTCGATCTCGGCGGAGGGGCGGACATAGATCTCGCCGGAAATGCCGTCGACGATGATGGCGTCGCCCGGATCGGCGATGCCGGGCGCGTTCGGCACCTCGCCGACCGCGGGAATGCCGAGCGCGCGCGCCACGATCGAGACGTGGGAATTCGCGGTGCCTTCCTCCAGCACCAGGCCGCGCAGCCGCTTGCGGTCGTAGTCGAGCAGCGCCGCCGGACCCATCGCGCGGGCGATCAGGATGGCGTTGTCGGGCAATTGCTCGCGCGACGGCGCGTGGTCCTGGCCGACCAACTGCCGCATCAGGCGATGGCCGAGATCCTCGAGGTCGTGCAGCCGGTCGCGCAGATAGGGATCGGTCGAGCGCAGCATCCGCGCGCGGGTGTCGGACTGCACGCGTTCGACGGCGGCTTCCGCCGTGAGGCCGGTGGCGACCGCCTCGTGCAGCTTGTGCGACCAGCCCTGGTCGTTGGCGAACATGCGATAGGCTTCCAGCACCTCGCGGTGCTCGCCGCCTTCGGCGACGTCGCCGCGCTCCAGCATGCGGTCGAGGTCGGCGCGCAGATTGGCCAGCGCGGTGTCGAGCCGCTTGATTTCCTTCGGCAGGTCCTCGGCGATGTAGTTGGTGATGACGACGCGCGGCTCATGCAGCACGACATGGCCGAGCGCGATGCCGTCCGACAGCACCGCGCCGGTCTTGTGCAGCGAATGCCGCGCCGCGGGCTCGGCGCCGGGCTGGGCCAGCGCGGCAAGCTCGCCGGACGCGATCATCTCCGCCAGCACCATGGCGGTGGTTTGCAGCGCCTCGACCTCTTCCTCGACATAGGTCCGCTTGGCGCGGTTCTGCACGACAAGCACGCCGAGCGTGTTGCCGGCGCGCAGGATCGGCACGCCGAGGAACGAGTGGTAGGCCTCTTCGCCGGTCTCCGGGCGGTAGGCGAAGGCGGGATGGTTTTGCGCGTCGGACAGATTCAGCGGCGTCGCCTCGCTGGCGACCAGGCCGACCAGGCCCTCATGCGCGCTCAGCACGGTGCGGTGCACCGCGTCGCGGTTCAGACCTTCGGTGGCATAGAGTTCGAGCGTGTTGTCGACGCGCAGCACGTAGCAGGAGCAGACCTCGGCCACCATGTTGGCCGCGATCAGCACCACGATCTTGTCGAGGCGCTCCTGGGCGGAGACTTGCTCCGCCATGGTTTCGCGGAGCCGTCTCAACAGGATGCGTGGGCCTCCCGACGCGCTCCGCATAAGCTTCAGTCCCTCCCCACGAGACCGACCCACGAGGGTGGTCGGCCGCTGGCGTAAAACTCGTCAAAACAAACAATTTTAGTCGCTCGGCGCCGTTTCCCGCCGAATCGGGATCGCCAAAACTGTGGCACAGTTTGCGGCAGCCCACCTGACTGGCCGTATAGCCAATCGAGGCTTGCTTTGCCAAGCAAAACGCCTGCCAGTAGCAAATAACGTCTGCGTCAACGTAATGCTGCGCCCGCTAAGAGAAATTCTAACTCCGGGGCGGGGTAGTGGAGCACGGCTCCTTCTCTCCCCTCGTCATTCCGGGGCGTGCACAGCACGAGCCCGGAATCCATTTATCCACGGAACCTGCGGCCCGATGGATTCCAGGCTCGTGCTGCGCACGCCCCGGAATGAAGGCAGAGGGAGCTCCCCCTGCCGGCCTGGTCCCTCGATCGCCCCTACGCCTGGTCCAGCCCGTACAGGGTATGCAGGGTGCGGACCGCGAGTTCGGTATAGGCGGCGTCGATCAGGACCGAGAACTTGATCTCGGAAGTGGTGATGGCGCGGATGTTGATGTTGCGCTCGGCCAGCGCCTTGAACGCCTTCGCCGCGACGCCGGCGTGGCTGCGCATGCCGCTGCCGATCACCGAGACCTTGGCGACGTCGGTCTCGGTGTCGAGCCTGATGTAGCCGATCTTCGCCTTGGCGGAGGTAATGGTATCCCGGGCGCGGTTATAGTCGGTCGCCGGAACGGTAAAGGTGAGGTCGGTGGTCTTGCCGTCCTCGGACACGTTCTGCACGATCATGTCGACATTGATGTTGGCATCCGCCAGCGGCCCGAAGATCGCGGCGGCCACACCCGGCTTGTCCTCGATCTGGCGCACGGAGATCTGGGCTTCGTCCTTCGAGAAGGCGATGCCGGTGACGACGTGCATTTCCATGATTTCCTCCTCGCTGCAGATCAGCGTGCCCGGCGGCGTGCCGTGCGGGTCGATATCCTCTGGCTTGTCGAAGCTGGAGCGCACGAAGATCGGCATGTTGTGCACCATGCCGAGCTCCACCGAGCGGACTTGCAGCACCTTGGCGCCCTGCGAGGCCAGCTCCAGCATGTCCTCGAATGCGATCTTGTCGAGACGGCGCGCCTTCGGCACCACCCGCGGGTCGGTGGTGTAGACGCCGTCGACGTCGGTGTAGATGTCGCAGCGGTCGGCATGCAGCGCGGCCGCGATCGCCACCGCCGAGGTATCCGAGCCGCCACGGCCGAGCGTGGTGATGCGGCCGGTGTCGGGATTGATGCCCTGGAAGCCGGCGATCACGGCGACTTCCTTGCGCTCCTTGAAGCGGGTGATGATCTCGGTGCCGTCGATCTCGAGGATGCGCGCCGAGGCGTGCGCGTCGGAGGTCTTGATCGGGATCTGCCAGCCCTGCCAGGAGCGCGCCTGGATACCGAGGCCTTGCAGCACGATCGCGAGCAGGCCCGAGGTCACCTGCTCGCCGGAGGCGACCACCGCGTCATATTCGCGCGCGTCGTGCAGGGCGGAGGCATCGGTGCACCAGGCCACCAGCTCGTTGGTCTTGCCGGACATCGCCGAGACGACGACGGCGACCTCATGGCCCGCGTCGACCTCGCGCTTCACATGCTGCGCGACGTTGCGGATACGATCGATATTGGCGACGGACGTACCGCCGAATTTCATCACGAGGCGGCCCATGACGACGCGTCTATTCCTTTAAGAGGATAAGTAGGTTAACCCACGCCGAAAACCGCAAGCGCGGGGACCGAAAGGCGCGTATACATAGCGCCGCGCCCGGGGGCAAGCCGGTTCATGGGGGTCCCTTGGGGCCGTCTCGGCCGGTTGCCGGCGGGCTGTGGCGCGGGGGTTACTCGAAGGCGGATCGGATGGGGCGTTACATCGACGAAATCCTGCAGCCTGGCGAGAAGGTGCTGTATTCCACCAACGCGCACTGGATCTTCTATTGGCAGGCGATCCTGGCCTGGATCGTCGCGCTGGCGCTGCTGATCGCATCGCGCATGACGACGGTCGACGGCCTCACTTTGGCGTGCCTTGCCGCCGCCGCCGTGGTCGCGGTTGCGGCGCTGTACTGGACGCTGGCGGCCTGGTTCCACCGCTGGACCACCGAGACCGACGTCACCAATCTCCGGGTCGTGCACAAGACCGGGTTCATCAAGCGGCGCACCTTCGAGATGAGCCTCGACAAGGTCGAGAGCGTCGATGTCAACCAGAGTATCCTCGGGCGCATCCTCAATTATGGCGATGTGACCATCCGGGGCGTCGGCGAAGGTTTTGAGAAGATCAGGACCATCGCCTCGCCGCTGGCGTTCCGCAGTTCAATCACCGCGCGATAGGGGCGCGCGCAATCATGGCCATGCAATCAACCATTTCCAGCTCCTCCGCCAATGCCTCCGCCAGCTCGGTCGATCCGGCCGAGATCGCGAAATTCTCCAAACTGTCGGATGAATGGTGGGATCCGCGCGGCAAGATGGCGCCGCTGCACAAGATCAATCCGCTGCGCCTGACCTATATCCGCGACGCCGCCTGCCGCAAGTTCGAGCGCAACGCCAAGAGCCTGAGCTGCCTGTCCGGGCTGCGCCTGCTCGACATCGGCTGCGGCGCCGGGCTGCTGTGCGAGCCGTTCACCCGGCTCGGCGCCCAGGTGATCGGGGTCGATCCGTCCGCCACCAACATCTCGGCGGCGAAGCTGCATGCCGACAAGGGGCATTTGTCGATCGACTATCGCTGCACCACGGTCGAGGAGATGGACGCCCGCGAGCGCTTCGACATCGTGCTGGCGATGGAAGTGGTCGAGCATGTCGTCGACGTCGGCGCCTTCATCAAGCGTTGCGCCACGATGCTCAAGCCCGGCGGGCTGATGGTGGTCTCGACGCTGAACCGCAACTGGAAGAGCTTCGCGCTCGCCATCGTCGGCGCCGAATACGTGCTGCGCTGGCTGCCGCGCGGCACCCATGAGTGGAGCAAATTCGTCACCCCGGCCGAGCTCGAGCGCTATCTCGGCGATGTCAATCTCACCATCACGGAACAAGCCGGCGTGGTCTACAATCCGCTCGCCGACAAATGGACGGTCTCGACCGACATGGACGTGAATTACATGGTGGTGGCGGAGGAGGTGTGATCTGGTCAGGACGATAGGCCACGTCAATCTCGATATGGACGTGCTGCGGACGCTGGTCACGGCATATCGGCTGGGCAGTTTCAGCCGGGCTGCGGCACAGATCGGGCGCTCGCAATCGGCCGTCAGCCAGCAGATCGACAAGCTCGAGGAACAAGTCGGCGAACCGCTGTTCGTCAAGCAGGGGCGAGGGCTGGCTCTCACCGAAGCCGGCGAGCTCGTAGTGAGCTATGCCCAACGCATCCTGGATCTGAACGACGAGGCGGTCGAGGCGCTGCGCGGCCGGGCCGTCGAAGGCGTTGTCCGTTTCGGATTGCCCGCCGATTTTGCCGAAGTGTGGCTGCCGGCCGCGCTGGCCTACTTCAAGCAGGCCTATCCGGCGGTCCGGATCGAGGCCGTGGTCGATCGCAACCGGCGGCTCTTGCAGCAACTCGACGGCGGTGACCTCGACCTCGTGCTGGCGCTCGACAACGCCACGCGCGCCGATGCGCAGCCCGTGGCCACCTTGCCGCTCGTCTGGATCGGCAGCGCCTCGGCTGGTCCGATCTGGGGGCAGGGGGAGCCGGTGCCGCTCGCCGTCTATGAGGCGCCCTGCTTCTTCCGCCAGCGCGCCATCGCCGCGCTCGATCAGGCCGGCATCGCCTGGCGTATCGCCTTCACCAGTCCGAGCCTGCGTGGGCTCTGGGCCGCGGTCGAAGCCGGGCTCGGCGTGACGCTGCGGACGGCGATCGCGTTGCCCGACCAATTGTGTGCGCTTCCCGGCACGGCCGGATTGCCGCCGCTGCCGGCACCTTCTCTCAAGGCTTGTCTGCACGACGCCGGCAGGACGCTCGAACCGGCCATGGTGCGATTGCGGTCGATCATCGGAAGGACGTTGCAGGAACATCTCGCCGAGCCGCAGCGCGGGCTGGCTGGCATCGCCTGATAGCTGAACGACGCTGTCGGCACGGCGAACCTGCAACCGTCCAGTTTTTCTGAACTCTCGCATCAGAATTACGGGATTTTATTGCGTGACGGGACCTCTATCGTGACGGCAAGCAACCACGATCTGAAAGGGCCGTTGCATGAACTTCAGTGCATTGACGAGGGGTGTCTGCGTCGCTCTGCCGCTCATCGTGGCAGTGTCGGCACCGTGTCGCGTGCTGGCTGCCGGCCGTGATGCCGCGGCATCCCTGGCAGGGACCTGGACCCTGGTCGCCGCCGATGTGCTGCATAGCGATGGCAGCCGCGGACATGATTATGGACCCTCGCCCAGGGGCATGTTGTTCATCGACGCCGATGGACGCTATTCGCTGCAAATCTTCGACAGCGAGCGACGGCCCTTTGCAACGGGCGACAAGCTGAAGGCAACCGAAGCCGAATATCGTGCAGCGGTCCTCGGGGTGAGTTCGCATTTCGGCAAGGTCGACGTCGACACTGCGAAAGGGACCCTCGCTTTCCACATCTCCAAATCGTCGTTTCCCAATTGGGAAGGCACGGACCAGGTTCGGCTCTATGAGTTGAGGGCCAACGAGTTGAGCTATCGCGTGCCCCCCAGGGCGAATGGTGACACGCCGGTTTCGATCTGGCGGCGCGTCGACTGAAACCTGACGGCCTGCCGTGCAAGCTTCTGCTGCGCGCCGAATGGCTTGTTCAAGCTGGAATCGCGGAGCTGGTTGCAATCCTGGCCTGCGTCGTTCCGGTTGACCGGCTGCTGCGGGCCCGGCAGGGTGCGGCGTGACTTCCCGCCCGGCCCGCTCTCCCTAATCCCGCATGTTCACGCTCGCCTCGCTCTGGATTCCCTTCACCATCGTCGCTGCGTTCGGGCAGGTGGCGCGCAATGCGATGCAGCGGAGCTTGACCGGGCCGCTCGGCACCTGGGGCGCCACCAATATCCGTTTCCTGTTCGGCCTGCCGTTCTCGGTGGTGTTCTTCGCGCTCGCGATCGTCGCAACCGGCGATCGGGTGCCGTGGCCGGCGGTCTCGTTCTGGCCGTGGCTGTTGTCCGGCGCGCTCAGCCAGATCGTCGGCACCGGCTTCATGCTGCTGGCGATGAACGACCGCTCCTTCGTGGTCACCACGGCCTACATGAAGACCGAGGCGATCCAGACCGCGATCTTCGGCTTCGTCTTCCTCGGCGACCATCTGACGACCGCCAAGGTGATCGCGATCGTGATCGCGACCGTCGGCGTCGTCATCACCGCGCTGCGGCCGGGCGGCCAGAAGAGCTTCGCCGATCTGCGCCCGACCGTGCTCGGCCTCGGCGCCGCCGCGGTGTTCGCGATCTCGGCGGTGAGCTTCCGCGGTGCCATCATCGCGGTGCCCGCCGTCTCGTTCGTGACCGCGGCCTCCTACACGCTGATGTGGAGCCTGTTCGTCCAGACGCTGATCCTGTCGGTTTATCTGTTGCTGCGTGCGCCCGACGTGCTGAAGTCGATCCTTGCGCTGTGGCGGCCCTCGCTGTTCGCGGGCTTCATGGGCGCGTTCTCGTCGCAGTTCTGGTTCCTGGCGTTCGCGCTCACTGCCGCGGCCAATGTGCGCACGCTGGCGCTGATCGAGGTGCTGTTCGCGCAGGGCGTCGCGTATTTCTCGCTCAAGCAGCCATTCTCGCTGCGTGAACTTGTTGGCATCGTGCTGATTGTGGTCGGCGTCGCGCTGCTGATCGCCGCTTAGACTCTTGTTTGACGCGCTTTCTTCACGCGAACCGGTGCCCACTTCGCTTGAAAGCGCTTTAGCCCTTGACCGCGATCAGCACCGCGCCCGCGGAGATCAGCGCAATCCCGATCCAGCCATAGGCCGACGGGCGCTCGCCGAGGAAGGTGGCGCCGAACAGCGCCACCAGCACCACGCTGAGCTTGTCGATCGGTGCGACCAGCGTGGCGGGACCCAGCTTGAGGGCGCGGAAATAGCAGATCCACGATGCACCGGTGCCGAGCCCGGACAGCAGCAGGAACAGCCAGCTCTTGCCCGAGATCGGGCCGGACTGGGTGAATTGCCCGGTCGCGAACAGGATCGCCGACAGTGTGATCAGCACGATCACGGTGCGGATCAGGGTGGCGAGATCGGAGTTGATGCTTTCGACGCCGACCTTGGCGAAGATCGCAGTCAATGCCGCGAAGACGGCGGACAGAAACGCCCACACCTGCCAGGAAGAGAAAGAGTCGGGGGACATCTGGGATGCTCGGCCCGGTTGGCCCCACCCGTCATTGCGAGCGAAGCGAAGCAATCCATGGCGCAACAAGTCCGAAGCTGGATTGCTTCGTCGCTTCGCTCCTCGCAATGACGAGGGTGGAAGCGGCTCGCCTTAATTCCGGTCCTCCGGCAGCGTCGGCAACGGCGACACCTCGACGCCCTCGTCGACCAGCGCGCGCGCCTCCTCGGGCGAGGCCTCGCCATAGATCGGCCGATGCTCGATGTCGCCGTAATGCATCTTGCGCGCCTCATTGGGGAAGCGTTCGCCGACATTGTCGGCGTTCTTGACGATATGGTCGCGCAGCTCCTTCAGCTTGCTGCGCAGCTCACGCTCCTGCGCCATCATCAGCGACGTCGATTCAGTGGCGGTCGCCTCGACCGGCGCGGCAGGCTGCGGCTGGGCCGGTTCGCGGCCCTTCTTGCTGACGATCTGCGGCGCCATGATCGCGCGCTCGATCTCGGCCGAGCCGCAGGCCGGGCAGTTGATCAGGTGACGCCGCTCCTGCGACTCATAGGCCGAGGAGCTCTGGAACCAGCTCTCGAACTGATGGCCGCGCTCGCAGCGCAGCGTGTAGCGGATCATGCCGAGCCCCGGACGAGGTGCAGATGCTCCGGGCCGGCCTTGGGGTCGGCGATGCCAAATCGCCGCCCGTGCTGAAGCGAGGGGATGGTCTTGCGCGCGGTTTCGACCTTGGCGGGATCGATCTCGGCCAGGAACACGCCCGGCTCGACGCCACCCTCGGCGAGGATCTCGCCCCAGGGGTCGACGATCAGCGAGTGCCCGAAGGTCTCGCGCTTGTTCTCGTGCAGGCCGGCCTGGGCCGCGGCGAACACGAAGCAGCCGGTCTCGATGGCGCGGGCGCGCAGCAAAGTGTGCCAGTGCGCTTCGCCGGTCTTGCGGGTGAAGGCTGAGGGAACGGTGAGGAAGGAAGCTCCCGCCTCGGCCAGTGCGCGATACAGCGCCGGGAAGCGCACGTCGTAGCAGATCGTCAAGCCGATCCGGCCCCAGGGCAGGTCGGAGATCACGGCGGTCTCGCCGGGCTGGTAATTGGCCGATTCGCGATAGCTTTCGCCGCCGGGCAGGTCGATGTCGAACATGTGGATCTTGTCGTAGCTCGCGAGCACATTGCCCTCGGGCCCGATCAGGAACGAGCGGTTGACCGCCTTCTCCGGCGAATAGCGCAGCGCCAGCGACCCGATATGCAGGTGGATCTTCAGTTCCGCGGCCAGCGCGCGATAGGCCTTGAGCGACTTGTCGTCCTCTTCGCCCGCCAGGTGCTCGAACAGCGCCTTGCGGTTCAACTGCATCATGTTGCTGACTTCAGGCGTCAGCACGTATTTGGCGCCCTGCGCCGCCGCCTCGCGGATCAGCCGCGTGCCCTGCTCCAGGCTCGGCTCCGGCAGCAATCCGGTGCGCATCTGCACCATCGCCGCGGTGAACTTGTTGTCCGTGCTCATCAGGCGCCGCCTCCGTTGCTGAGCAGGCCGTCGAGCTTGCCCTCGCGGTCGAGCGCGTAGAGCTCGTCGCAGCCACCGACATGGGTCTTGCCGATGAAGATCTGCGGGAAGGTCGCCCCGCCGCCGGCGCGATCGTACATCTCGTCGCGGTAGGCCGGGTTGCTGGCGACGTTCAATTCGGTGAACGCGGCGTTCTTGCGCGTCAAAAGCGATTTGGCCGCGGTGCAATAACCGCAGCCCGGGCGGGTGTAGATTTCGATGGCAGCGGTCATGGTGTGCTCGGTTGAACCAGAATGACAGATTATATGGGAGCACGGTGGGTATCGACAACCCGGGCGAACACCAGCACGTCGACTTGAGCCGCCTTGGCCCGCAGCAGCGCCCGCGCGCAGGCATCCACTGTAGCACCCGAGGTCAGGACGTCGTCGACCAGAATGACGCGGCGGCCCTGGATGTCAGCCTTGCGTTCATCGGCGACCCTGAATGCGCCCTGCACATTGCTGGCGCGGTCCTTGCGAGACAGCCCGATCTGCTGCTCGGTGGCGCGGGTGCGTCGCAACGCCTCGGAGACCATTTTGACGCCGCTGTGGCGGGCGATCGTCTTGGCCAGCGCGCCGGACTGGTTGTAGCGCCGGCTCCAGCCGCGCCGCCAGTGCAGCGGAACCGGAACCAGCATGTCGGCGCCGTCGAGCAATTCCTTCCCCGCCCGCGCCATCCAGTGGCCCATTGTCGGCGCCAGATCGGTGCGATCCTGGTATTTCAATGCATGCACCAGGGTACGGGCGATATCGTCATAGCGCACCGCGGCGCGCGCACGCTGGTAGGCCGGCGGATTGGCGATCGCCTCCATCGACAACAGCTCCGGCCCGGGATCGTAGACAAAGGGGATGCCGAGCCGCGGACAGAATGGCGGCGCGATGAACGACAATTTGGCCCAGCAGGCCGCGCACACCCCCTCGCCATGGACCGGCTCGCGGCAGGACACGCATAGCGTCGGCAGCGCGATGTCGAGCGCCAGCCGCGCGGTGCGCAACCAGGCGCCGCCGACCGCGCCGAGCGCGCGCTGGACCTGACCGGTAATGGAGCGTGTCGGTGATGCCTCGGCGTCCATGACACGAAGGCTAGCGTTTGCGCAACGCGGGCTCAAGGCGCATTGCCTGCGGCGGCGGTCCGGCGTAACCAGCCGGCATGGCAACCACCCCGGCCTCAGCCCCCATCCTGTTCGACCGCGCCTTGCTCGGCGCGCGGCTGGCGCGGGCACGGCGTGAGGGGGCGGCGACGTTCCTGCTCGAGCGCGCCACGGAGGACCTGGCTGACCGGTTGCGGGCGGTATCGCGCAGCTTCTCGGCGGCGGCCGATATCTGGACACCGGGTGACGGGCTCGCGAACGCCGTGCGCAAGCGTGTCGCCTCGGTCGATGCGGTCGCGTTCGCCGAGATGGAAGCGACCGGCCTGGCACCGGAGTCGCTCGACCTCGCGGTCTCCGCACTGGCTTTCCAGTTCGTCAACGATCTGCCCGGTGTGCTGGCGCAGATCCGTCGCGCGCTGAAGCCGGACGGACTGCTGCTGGCTGCAATGCTCGGCGGCGATACGCTGACCGAGCTCAGGCAGAGTTTTGCCGCGGCGGAAGCGGAATGCGAAGGCGGGGTGTCGCCGCGTGTCGCGCCGTTCGCCGATCTGCGCGACATCGGCGCGTTGTTGCAGCGCGCGGGCTTCGCGCTGCCGGTCACCGATGTCGACCGCGTCGTGGTGCGTTATTCGAGCGCGTTCGCACTGATGGCCGACCTCAGACGGATGGGCGCCACCAACGTGCTGCGCGAGCGCCGCCACACCCCGACCCGCCGCGCCACCATGCTGCGCATGGCGCAGATCTACGGCGAACGCTTCGCCGATCCCGACGGCCGCATCCGCGCCACCTTCGACATCGTCTGGCTCTCCGGCTGGGCGCCGCACGACAGCCAGCCGAAGCCGCTGCGGCCTGGCTCGGCGAAGGCCAGTCTGGAGGCGGCGGTGAAGCAGGTGAAGCGCTGAGGCGTAAGGTAAGCACGCGGCTCAGGCTCCCTCTCCCCTTGCGGGAGAGGGGTAGCCCCGGGCGAGATACCGGTGTGATCATCGCTTTTGCAATTCTGAGCCCGTCTTCAAGATGCATGCTGAGAGAGCGCGCCGTGTGGCACCCCTCTCCCCAGCCCTCCCCCGCAAGGGGGGAGGGAGGCCGTCCACCGTGTGTCCCTTACGGTCGGTGCCGCTTGATCTGCGCCGGCGAAACCACATCAGATGCGATGGCGGCCTGCACGATTTCGGAATAATGGAATTATGCCGGTGAGTTGCCCGACGTGTCAAGTCGCCTGGTCGAGGGCCGGCCACCGCCGGCTGCTTTGCATGGGGTTGTTTTCGATATTCTGGCAATGTGCCTCTCTCGCGAGAGGCGCAGATCACAGCAGCAGATCGATCAGATGCGGCAGCAGCGGGATGTCGGCGGGCGGCATCGGGTAGTCGCGCAGTTTGTTGGCCCGCACCCAGGCGAGGTTCTGGCCTTCGCGCGCCACCGCGATGCCCTCCCAGCGGCGGCAGATGTAGAGCGGCATCAGCAGATGGAAGGTCTCGTAGGCGTGGCTCGCGAAGGTCAGCGGCGCGAGGCACGGCTCGGCCACGGTGATGCCGATCTCCTCATGCAACTCGCGGATCAGGGTCTGCTCCGGCCGCTCGCCCGGCTCGATCTTGCCGCCAGGGAATTCCCACAGGCCGGCCAGCGCCTTGCCTTCGGGGCGCTGCGCCAGCAGCACGCGCTTGTCGGCGTCGACCAGCGCGCAGGCGACGACGAGGGTCAGCTTGATGTCAGCCATGCGGTGAGGACTTCCTTCTCGATCTTCAGATTTCATTAACCAGCAAAGCGCTCCGGGCCAAACGATTTGTGTCCGAGTGTTTTTCTGCGATCGCGATAAGCCTGCCTTAATTCGCAGCCGGCAGGGTGAAGTGTCACGTTATGTGTCCATCATATTCTTTGCCGATATAACCATGCGCATCTTGATCCGGGCTATCAGCCGTTTCCGCCGCGATCGCTCCGGCAACATCGCGATGACGTTTGGCCTCGCCGTGCTGCCGCTCGTCGTCGCCGTCGGATGCGCGGTCGACTATTCCCGGGCCAACCAGATCCGCAGCAAGTTGTTGTCCGCCGCCGACGCCGCGAGCGTCGGATCGGTTTCCAAGTCGTCGCCCGGCTTCATCGCCGCCGGCGCCATGACCTCGGACGGCCCGATCGCGGCCGGCCAGGCCGATGCGACCAACATCTTCAACGGCAACGTCCTGAACCAGAGCGGCTTCACCGTGACCAGCGTGACGCCGACCATGACCAAGACCGGCAGCGTCGTCACCTCGACGGTGCAGTTCACCGCGGTCGTTCCCACCCTGTTTCTCGGCGTGATCGGCCAGAGCAACATGACGGTGAAGGGTTCGTCGACCTCGACCGCCAACATGCCGCTCTACATCGACTTCTATCTCCTGCTCGACAATTCGCCGTCGATGGGGGTCGCGGCCACGCCGACCGACGTGACCAAGATGGTCAACAACACGCCCGACAAGTGTGCCTTCGCCTGCCACGACTACAACGATGCCAACAACTACTACAATCTCGCCAAGAAGCTCGGCGTCACCACCCGGATCGACGTGCTGCGCAGCGCCACCCAGCAATTGATGGACACGGCCGCGACCACCGCGACCTATTCCAACCAGTTCCGGATGGCGATCTACGATTTCGGCGCATCGTCGGCGACGATTGGCCTGCGCGCGCTGTTCTCGCTGTCGACCAGCCTGTCGAGCGCCAAGACCGCAGCCGGCAACATCGACCTGATGGGCGTCTACGGCAACAACGATTCCTACACGGCCGACAAGGACACCCAGTTCAGCGCGGTGCTTCCGGCGATCAGCTCTGCGATCAGCGCGCCCGGTCCCGGCACCTCGGCGGCGCCGATGAAATATCTGTTCTTCGTCTCCGACGGCGTTGCGGACGAACCGAATTCGAGCTGCCTGAAGCCGATCACCGGCGGCAATCGCTGCCAGTCGCCGATCAACCCGGCGCTGTGCACCGCGATCAAGAATCGCGGCATCAAGATCGCGGTGCTCTACACCACCTATTTGCAGCTGCCGACCAACAGCTGGTACATGAGCTGGATCGATCCGTTCAACAAGGGCCCGTTCGGACCCTCGCCGAACAGCGAGATCGCGCAGAACATGCAGGCCTGCGCGTCGCCGGGCTTCTACTTCGAGGTCAGCCCGACCCAGGGCATCGCCGACGCGATGAACGCGCTGTTCAAGAAGGCCGTCGCCGACGCGCGGATCAGCAGCTAGCGGAGGCCGATGCCTTCTCTCCCCGTCACCCTGAGGAGCCGCGCTTTCGCGCGGCGTCTCGAAGGGTCGACGGCCCGACTCTCTCCACGCGGCGCCATCCGGGCCGTGCATCCTTCGAGGCTCGCTCCGCTCGCTCCTCAGGATGACGGGTAAAGAGATGAACCCTACGACCGATAGTCCCCGTTGATCGCGACATATTCCTTGGTGAGATCGCAGGTCAGCACGCGGTCCTTGGCCTTACCGAGGCCGAGCGCGACCTTGATCTGGATCTTCGGCGCCTTCATCGCCTCCGACACTTCCTTCTCGTCGTAGGACGGGTCGCGCGCGCCGCTCTTGGCGACACGGATGCCGTTGAAGGAGATCGAGAGCTTGTCGCGATTGGCGGGTTCGCCGGCCTTGCCGACCGCCATCACCACGCGACCCCAATTGGCGTCCTCGCCGGCGATCGCGGTCTTCACCAGCGGCGAATTGGCGATCGACATCGCGATCTTGCGTGCCGACGGTTTCGTCGTCGCGCCCTCGACCACGACCTCGACCAGCTTGCGGGCGCCTTCGCCGTCGCGCGCCACCTGCTCGGAGAGGTCGGCGAGGATCTGCTGGAACGCCTTGGCAAAGGCCTTCAGGCGCGGGTCGCTGGCGCGCGAGATCTTCGGCGCGCCGTTGGCCGCCGCGGCGCCGGTCGCGAACGCCAGCAGCGTGTCCGAGGTCGAGGTGTCGCCGTCAATGGTCAGCGCGTTGAAGGTGTCCTCGACACCGGCCTTGAGCAGCGATTGCAGCACGCCGGCCGACAGCGGCGCGTCGGTGAAGATGAAGGACAGCATGGTCGCCATGTCGGGCATGATCATGCCGGCACCCTTGGCCATGCCGTTGATCGTCACCTTGGCCTTGCCGAGCTTCACGGTCGCGGTCGCGACCTTCGGGAAGGTGTCGGTGGTCATGATCGCACGGGCCGCATCCATCCAGAGATCGGGCGTCGCGGTCTCGGCGAGCTGCGCCAGCACGCCGTCGAACTTGGTGGCGTCGAGTGGCTCGCCGATCACGCCGGTCGAGGCAAGGAACACATCCGAGGTCGAGCAGCCGACCGCCTTGGCGGCGATCTGCGCGGTCAGCGCGGTGGACGCCTTGCCGGTCTTGCCGGTGAAGGCGTTGGCGTTGCCGGAGTTGACCACCAGCGCGCGCGCAGCCCCGCCTTTCAGCTTGGCGCGACACCATTCGACCGGCGCTGACGGGCATTTCGACTTGGTGAAGACGCCGGCGACCGTGGTGCCTTTGTCCATCAGTGCGAGCAGCACGTCGGTGCGCCCCTTGTAACGGATGCCGGCGGCGGCGGTTGCAAGCCGCACGCCCGCGATCACGGGCATCTCGGGAACATCTGGCGGGGCGAGGGGGGAGACGGCGGTGGACATCGGCAAGCTTCCGGCTACGGGGAGGGAAGCGCTGCATAACATCTTGGCGGCTGAATCGGGAGAGGGCTGCGAAGCGAACGCGCAACGCCGTCGTCCCGGACCCATAGCCACCGTCATCAATTGTTCAAGAAACGACTGCCGCGGCAAGAAGTGCTCCGCCGCGGCGTATGGGTCCTGGTCTGCGCCGGGACGACGCGATCAACCGAAGGTACCGCAAAAGCAAATGGCCGGGACGTGCCCGGCCATCGCAACGCAATCGGTTCGGCTTCGCGAAGCTTACTTCTTCGCCGGCGCCATCTTGTTGTCGGCCGGCTTCGGCGCGTCCTTGGCGGCATCCGCCGGCGGCGTCGCGTCCTTGGCTGCATCGGCCGGCTTGTCCATGCGCTCGACCTTGGCGGCCTCGCGCAGCTTGGCGACATAGTCGGCCTGGGCCTTGCGGGTCACGTAGGTCTCGATCTGGGCCTTGACCTGCTCGAAGTCGGGCGCCTTGCGGTTGCGCTTTTCCTCGACCTTGATGATGTGCCAGCCGAACTGCGACTTGACCGGATCGGAGATCTTGCCCGGCTCGAGCGAGAAGGCGACCGCGGAGAATTCCGGCACCATCTGTTCCTTGGTGAAGAAGCCGAGGTCGCCGCCGTCGGAGGCGCCGGGGTCCTTGGACTTCTTCTTGGCGAGCTCGGCGAAGTCGGCCCCCTTGTCGAGCTCGGCCTTGATCGCCTTGGCCTCGTCCTCGGTCTCGACCAGGATGTGGCGGGCGCGCACCTCCTGCTCGCCGGTGATCTGCTTGGCGGCGTCGTCATAGACCTTCTTCATGGCCTCGTCGGTGGTCGCGGCCTTGCCCTCGCTGGCCAGCAGGCTGTCCATCAGCAGGCGGCTGCGGGTGAAGGCGAGGCGCTTCTTGAAGTCGTCGCTGTTCTCGACCTTCTTGTCCTCGGCGGCCTTGGACACGATCTTCATGTCGATCAGGAAGGACAGCACGTTGTCCTTCTTGGTCGCCGGGTCCATCTGCGCGAGGCTCGGGCCCAGTTCTTCCTCGGCGAGCGCGACGTCGCTGGCGCGGATCTCGGAACCATTAACCTTCGCCAGCACCGGGTCGGAATCCGCGGCGCGGACCGGCAGGCTGGCAGCCAGCACTGCGACAAGACAGCCCGTTGCGGCCAGGGTGGCGAGGCCGAGGCGCAGGCCGGTTTTGGTTTCCGGAGGCGAGGTGGTCATGCAAAATCCTTGGTCTAAAGGGGGGAAGCTCGAGCGGGGCGGACACTCGCCCAATCGTGTTACATTGGCAACGCGAAAGTCTTGTCAAAATGATGAATTCCTTGACATCTTGGCGGCGTTGACAACCCCCCGGGCGGGCCATATCTCTGGCCGGCCGTGTCGGCGGTGAGAGCGCTTATTTTGCTGCGTTTTTCGCCGTTGAACCGAGGATGGCCGGTTTCCCACTCAATTGGCGGAGGAGTGCCGGGTCGGGGCTCGACCAGCAGCGCGTCACGGTGAGTTGATAGGCGATCCGGCGGACCATCTCAGGCTGTAACGCAAGACCGAATTGAACCAAGACCGAACTCGAGACCGAAGAACAGGAATTTCGCATGATCGGCGCGCTCGCCCGCAAGTTTTTCGGCTCCTCCAATGACCGCCGCGTCAAGGGATATCAGTCCCGGGTCAACGCCATCAACGCGCTGGAGCCCGAGCTCATCAAGCTCACGGACGATCAGCTCAAGGCCCGCACCGCCGAGTTCAAGCAGCAGCTCGCCGAAGGCAAGACGCTCGACGACATCCTGGTTCCGGCCTTCGCCACGGTGCGCGAAGCGGCCAAGCGGACGCTCGGCCAGCGCCATTTCGACGTGCAGCTGATCGGCGGCATGGTGCTGCACGAGGGCGACATCGCCGAGATGAAGACCGGTGAAGGCAAGACGCTGGTCGCAACCCTCGCGGTCTACCTCAACGCGCTCGCCGGCAAGGGCGTCCACGTCGTCACCGTCAACGACTACCTCGCCCGCCGCGACTCCGGCTGGATGGGCCAGATCTACGCGTTCCTGGGGCTGACCACCGGCGTGATCGTGCACGGCCTCGACGATGCCGAGCGCAAGGCGGCCTATGCCTGCGACATCACCTACGGCACCAACAACGAATACGGCTTCGACTATCTGCGCGACAACATGAAGTACCGCCTGGAGGACATGGTCCAGCGCGCGCACTTCTACGCGATCGTCGACGAAGTCGACTCGATCCTGATCGACGAAGCGCGCACGCCGCTGATCATCTCCGGCCCGCTCGACGACCGTTCGGATTTCTACAACACCATCGACACCTTCATGCCGAAGCTCGCCAAGAAGGACGACTACGAGGTCGACGAGAAGCAGCGCACGGTGACGCTGACCGAAGGCGGCATGGAGAAGCTCGAGAACCTGCTGCGCGATGCCGGCCAGCTCAAGGGCGATTCGCTGTACGACGTCGAGAACGTCTCCGTCGTGCATCACGTCAACCAGGCGCTCCGCGCGCATACGCTGTTCACCCGCGACAAGGACTATATCGTCCGCGACGACGAGGTCGTCATCATCGACGAGTTCACCGGCCGCATGATGCAGGGCCGGCGCTACTCGGAGGGCCTGCACCAGGCGCTGGAAGCCAAGGAACACGTCACGGTCCAGCCCGAGAACCAGACGCTGGCCTCGATCACCTTCCAGAATTATTTCCGGATGTACGCCAAGCTGTCCGGCATGACCGGTACGGCGCTGACCGAAGCCGACGAACTGTTCGACATCTACAAGCTCGAGGTCGTGGAGATCCCGACCAATCTGCCGGTGGCGCGCCTCGACGAGGACGACGAGGTCTACCGTACCCAGAACGAAAAATACGGC
This sequence comes from Bradyrhizobium sp. UBA2491, assembly GCF_002341725.1. Taxonomy (NCBI): domain Bacteria; kingdom Pseudomonadati; phylum Pseudomonadota; class Alphaproteobacteria; order Hyphomicrobiales; family Nitrobacteraceae; genus Bradyrhizobium; species Bradyrhizobium sp. UBA2491. The sequence continues at coordinate 51,481 of NZ_DDOP01000042.1, read as the reverse complement.
GCGATCCTCGCCGAGATCGAGCGCGCCAACAAGCGGTTGCAGCCGGTGCTGGTCGGCACCGCCTCGATCGAGAAGTCGGAAGTGCTGGCCGACTACCTCAAGAAGCACGGCTACAAGCAGATCGATTTCACCTCCGAATCCGGCATGGAGAAGCTCTATGCCGCGGCTCGCGCCGGCAAGCCGGCAAAACTGTTCGCGGTGCTGAACGCGCGCTTCCACGAGCAGGAAGCCTATATCGTCGCCGAAGCCGGCGTGCCGGGCGCGATCACGATCGCGACCAACATGGCCGGCCGCGGCACCGACATCAAGCTCGGCGGCTCGCTCGAGATGCGGATCCAGCAGGAGACCGCAGGGATCACCGACGAGGCCGAGAAGGCCAAGAAGATCGAGCAGATCAAGGCCGACATCGAGCGCTTCCGCGAGATCGTGCTGAAGGCGGAAGAGGATTTCGAGGTCGAGCCCGCCAAGGGCAACAAGCCCGCCAAGACCGTGAAGAAGCCGGGCGGCCTCTACATCATCGGCTCCGAGCGCCACGAATCCCGCCGCATCGACAACCAGCTGCGCGGCCGCTCCGGCCGTCAGGGCGACCCCGGTCGCTCGAAGTTCTTCCTGTCGCTGGAAGACGATTTGATGCGCATCTTCGGCTCCGACCGGCTCGACAGCATGCTGCAGCGGCTCGGCCTCCAGGAAGGCGAAGCCATCATCCATCCCTGGATCAACAAGGCACTGGAGAAGGCGCAGCAGAAGGTCGAGGCGCGCAACTTCGACATCCGCAAGAACCTGCTCAAATTCGACAACGTCCAGAACGACCAGCGCAAGGTGATCTTCGACCAGCGCGTCGACCTGATGAAGGATGACAGCGTCGTCGAGATGGTCACCGGCATGCGGCATGATTTCATCGAGGATGTCGTCGCCAAATACATCCCCGAGCACGCCTATGCCGAGCAGTGGGACACCGCGGGCCTCAAGGAGGAATTGAAGCGCGTGCTCGATGTCGACCTGCCGGTTGACGAATGGGCCAAGGAAGAGGGCATCGCCGACGAGGAGCTGTTGGCGCGCATCGAGAAGCATGTCGATGAGCGGATGGCGGCCAAGGTCGCGCAATGGGGTCCCGACGTGATGCGTTACGTCGAGAAGACCATCCTGTTGCAGACCCTCGACCATCTCTGGCGTGAGCATCTGATCATGCTCGACCATCTGCGCCAGGTGATCGGCCTGCGCGGCTACGGCCAGCGCGATCCGTTGCAGGAGTACAAGACCGAGGCCTTCAACCTGTTCCAGGAGATGAGCTCGCATCTGCGCGAGGCGGTCACCGCGCAATTGATGCGGGTCGAGATCGTGCCGCCGGAGGAGCCGCCGCAGCCACTGCCGATGATGGAAGCACACAAGCTCGATCCCAACACCGGCGAGGACGAGTTCGCGCGTGCCAGCCTGACCGAAGCGACCTACGCCCAGGCCTCGCTGGCGCCGGGGTTGCCGGCCGCCGAGCGCAATCCGAACGACCCGGCAAGCTGGGGCAAGGTCGGCCGCAACGAGGACTGCCCTTGCGGAAGCGGCAAGAAGTACAAGCACTGCCACGGCCGGTACGCCTGAGCCGCGGCTTCAATGAGGTCGGCGTCCATTACGGACGCCGGCAATCCGTCGCGAACGGCGTTTCGCGCGATCACCATTGTACAATGTGTCGAAGGTCGGCTTGCTCTTGCCGACGATCGGGACGGTCGGCGGCGTGATCGCCCCGTCACCGGCGGCCCCTGCATGGGCACCGGCTCGAAGCCGAGCGGGTCATCCGCAAAGCGCTCGGTATCAGCCCCTCGAAGCGATCGTTGACGAAGCTCTGCGGAGCCGTCCCGCGATTCGGGCGTTGCACCCTGGGATTGCGTGATGGTATTGCCGGACGCTATCATAGATTGACCGGCGGGGAGGACGCACTCCAGCCGGCATCGGGAACGATCCAGGATCAAGCCAGCGATGATTGGCCAGGGTGCATGAGCGCCGCCGCGAGAGCATTCCAAGATGCCACAAGGGCGATGAATGGCGGGAAGCCGCTGGAGGCCGAAGCGTTGTTCGCCAAGGCCGTGGCGCTCGAGCCCGGTCTGGCTGAAGCCTGGCTCGGTCGCGGCAATGCGTTGGCGGGACTCGGGCGCCATGACCAGGCGCTTGCAGCCTATGACAAGGCGCTGGCGCTCAAGCCCGGTCTGGCCGGGCCATGGCTCGGTCATCTGCTCGCCAATCTGGGGCGTCACCAGGAGTCGCTGGCGGCTTACGACAAAGCGCTGGCCATCAGGCCTGATCTCGCCGAAGCGTGGCTTGGGCGTTGCCATTCGCTGGTCAAGCTGGAGCGTTATGCCGACGCCCTGGCCGCCCACGACAAGGCGCTGACGATCGAGCCTCGAATGGCTGCGGCGTGGCTCGGCCATCTGTTCGCGAGCCTGGGCCGTCATCAAGACGCGCTTGCCGCCTACGACAGGACGCTGGGCTTGAGGGCGGACCTGATCGAAGCATGGTTTGGTCGCGCAGGCGTATTATTCAATCTGGGGCGTTTCGACGATGCGCTTGCGGCTTACGACAAGGTGCTGTCGCTCAAGCCCGACCTCGCCGAAGCGTGGCTCGGTCGCGGCAATTTGCTGATGGCCGTTCAGCGCTATGAATCGGCGCCCGCGGCTTACGACAGGGCGCTGTCGCTCAAACCTGATCTGGCCGAGGCGTGGCTCGGTCGCGGCAATCTGTTGGTCAGGTTGAATCGTCATGAAGAGGCCCGCACCGCCTACGACAAGGCGCTCGCGCTCAAGCCCGCTCTGGTCGAGGCATGGCTCAGTCTTGGCAATATTCTTGTGCAACTCGAGCGCCATGGCGAGGCCGATGCCGCCTTCAACAGGGCGTTGGCGCTCAAGCCCGATCTGGCGGAGGTGTGGCTTGGTCGGAGCCATTCATTCGTCAAGAGCGGACGCTTCGACGAAGCGCTCGCGGCCATCGACAAGGCGCTGGCATTGAGACCTGACCTGGCCGAGGCATGGCTCGGTCGGGGCAACGCGTTGTTCGAACAGGGGCGTTGCAACGAAGCTCTTGATGCTTACGACAAGGCATTGGCACGCAAGCCCGACCTCGCCGAGGCTTTGCTTGGCCGGGGCAACGTGTTCTCCAGGCTGGAACGGCCTGACGACGCCCTTGCTGCCTGCGACAAGGCGCTGGCGCTCAGGCCTGACCTTGCCGAGGCGTGGCTTGGTCGGGGCAATGCACTTGCCGAGCAGGAGCGTTGTGACGAAGCCCTTGCCGCCTACGACAAGGCGCTGGTGCTCGGGCCCCGACTGGCCATGGCATGGCTTGGCCGCGGCAATGCATTCTCCAAGCTGAAGCTGCTCGACGAAGCCCTCATGGCTCACGGCAGGGCGCTGGCGCTCAAGCCGGATCTCGCCGAAGCATGGCTCGGTCGCGGCAACGTGTTCGCGGAACTGGAGCGCTATGACGAGGCGGTTGCGGCCTACGACAAGGCGCTCGCGGCAAAGCCTGGCCTGGCCGAGGCTTGGATCGGCCGTGGTGATGTGTTCATGGCAATGGAACGTCATGGCGAGGCGCTTGCGGCCTACGACAGCGCGCTGGCGCTCAAGCCCGATCATGTCGCGCTCGAAGGCCTCCGTCTGCGCGCGAAGCAGAATATTTGCGATTGGGATGGCTTCGAGGCCGATTGCAGCCACCTGATCGAATCGGTCGCCAACAACAAACCGAGTACCGATCCATTCACGTTTCTCTCGCTGGCGTCGCGTGGCACGGACCAGCACAATTGTGCGCGGCTGTGGATCGACAGGCGGCATCCGGCAGTCAAGCCGCCGCTCTGGAATGGCGAAATCTATCGGCACGACAAGGTTCGCGTCGGTTACGTATCCGCCGACTTCCAGGAACATGCAACGGCCTATCTGATGGCCGGCATGTTCGAAGATCACGACAAATCGGTGTTCGATGTCACCGCCATCTCGATCGGCCAGCGCGACGATTCACCGATGCGCCGCCGCCTCGAGGCCGCCTTCGACACCTTCCTCGACGCCGGACGACTTAGCGATGCCGAAGTCGCCGCGAAGATACGAGCCGCGGAGATCGACATCCTGGTGGACCTGAAGGGCTTTACCAGAAACGGCCGCACCAGCATCTTCGCGCACCGGGCAGCCCCGATCCAGGTCAACTATCTGGGATTCCCCGGCACGATGGGAGCCGATTACATCGACTACGTCATTGCCGATCGGACGGTCATCCCGAGCTCCAGGCAGAGCGAGTTCTCGGAGAAAATCGCCTATTTGCCGAATTGCTATCAGGTGAACGATTCAAAGCGAGGCATCTCGGAGAAGGCGTTCACGCGGGAGGAATGCGGGCTGCCCGAATCCGGTTTCGTGTTCTGTTGCTTCAACAACAACTACAAGATCACGCCGGAGGTCTTCGATCTCTGGATGCGGATTCTGGGCGCGGTGGAAGGCAGCGTCATTTGGCTGTTCGAGAGCAGCGCGACTGCGGCAGCGAACCTGAAAGCGGCGGCGGAGCGGCGAGGCGTCGCCGCCGAGCGCGTCGTGTTCGCCAAACGAATGCCGCTTCCCGATCATCTGGCGAGGCATCGTCTGGCGGATCTGTTTCTCGATACGCTGCCCTACAATGCGCATACGACGGCGAGCGATGCCTTGTGGGCAGGTCTGCCGGTGCTGACGCGGATCGGCGAGACCTTCGCGGGCAGAGTGGCTGCGAGTCTGTTGAATGCCGTCGGGCTGCCGGAGCTCATTGCGCGGGATGCGCGCGAATACGAACATCGTGCGATCGAACTCGCACAACACCCTCAGGCGCTCCAGGCCATCAAAAGCAAGCTCGCGGACAACCGCCTCACGAGCCCGCTGTTCGACACCAGGCTTCTGACCCGGCAGATCGAGGCGGCCTACATCGCGATGTACGAACGACATCAGGCCGGCCTGCCGCCGGACATGATTGCCGTTCCGGATCGTGCACAGGGCTGACGGTTCCGCAGCCTGCGCGCGCCGGGCGGGTTGTGCCAGACACGATCGGCCTCCGGCTCTGGAGGTATTCGGGTCATCTTTCCTTCATTGTTGTATTGCCGCAACAGCGCTGGAGGCTTGGCCGCTGTATCGTCGGTGAGGGTGTACTTGAGGGGGACGCATGCTCAAGACAGCGCTCATTGGCCTTGGTGCCATCGCCGTGCTGGCGGGATCGCCGGCCCTCGCGGCTGACATGGCGGTGAAGGCTCCGCCGCCGGTCATGTTGCCCGTCTATAGTTGGACGGGCTTTTATATCGGCGCCCAGGCCGGATACGGTCTCAGTGACTACAGAAGCACGTTTTCCGGCTTTGATGCCGGCGACACGCCTCCGCCCCAATCGCCGCATGGCGACGGGTTCGTCGGCGGCGGCGAGGTCGGGTACAACTTTCAATCCGGAAAATTTGTGGTCGGCGTCGAAGCCGATATTTCCTATGCCGACATGCGCGGACGCGCCACCGGCGTCAGCGCGTTCGGCATCGTGCAGACCGTCGAACAGAAGATTGACTGGCTCGGCACGGTGCGAGGCCGTCTTGGCGTCGTGCCGGTTGAGCGGCTGTTGCTGTTCGCGACCGGCGGTGTGGCGTTCGGCGGCACCGGTTTGTCGGGCAGTGATAATCCCGGCGTGAATTGCGCTGTCACGTCGTGCGGTGCGGGATCGACCTCGAGCACCAACACGGGTTGGACTGCCGGCGGAGGCATCGAATATGCCTGGTCCAATCAGCTCTCACTGAAGGCTGAATATCTGCACGTCGATCTCGGCAGCAATTCTCTGACCTATCCGGTTACGCTCGCGGTCAGCCAAAGCACGACCCGCGCCGAGTACCGGGCGGACATCGTACGGTTTGGCATCAACTGGAAGCTCGGCGCCTACAATTGAGTGCGCGCGAATTCCGATCCGCGCCTGGGGCGGGCGCGGACGGGTTGATTGGCCTGGGGCGCGTGACCGGCGTTGCTCAGCCCGCGTACGCCCTGTCGAGATCGGCGATCACGATCTTCTGCATCTTCAGCATCGCCTGCATCACGCGGTCGGCGGCCTTGCGGTCGGCGTCGCTGAGGTAGCGGCCGAGCGCAGTCGGGACCACCTGCCAGGACAGGCCGAATTTGTCCTTGAGCCAGCCGCAGCGCGATTCCTGGCCGCCATCGGTCAGCTTGCTCCAGAAGTAATCCACCTGCTCCTGGGTCTCGACGCTGATGAAGAACGACACCGCCTCGTTGAACTTGTGCTGCGGCCCGCCATTGAGCGCATAGAACCGCTGCCCCTCGAGCTCGAAACTCGCCATGAAGTCGCTGACGGTCTCGATCTCGGCGTTCGGGAACACCGATTGGTAGAAAGCCACGGCGTCGCGGACGTTGTTGTCGAGCCAGAGGAACGGCGTGATCGAAGGCATGATGGGGTGTCCTCGCTAGTTTGTCGAACAGGATGGACCTCATGCGCCCAGGCGCGAAGGCTGCGCCACTGGCGCGCCCAAAGGACGCGCCGGTGCGCGATATCCCGACATTTCCCTGCCGGTCTTTTTCGATGATTTTCGATCGTGACGGCGCCCGACTGGCGCGGGCTCAGTTGGCGGTGCCGATCAGGCTTTCCAGCAGGCGCTTCAGCTCGCTGGTCGATTTGTCGCCATAGCTCTCGACGATGTGCTCTTCCTGGCTCACCGCCAGCGAGTTCAGCCGGCGGCACAGCGCCTTGCCGCGATCCGAGACGAACATCAGCACCTTGCGGCGATCCTTGGGGTCCTGCACGCGGTAGACCAGGGCATCCGACACCATGCGGTCGATCATCTTGGTCAGCGTCGGATGGTTGAGCAGCACGGCATCCGCGAGCTCGCCCATCGAATGACCGTTGCCGTCGGACAGCACTTTCAGGATGCGCCACTGCTCGACCGGCACACCTTCCTTGGCGAGCCGCGTCTCCAACTGCCGGTTGATCTCCCGGTTGGCTTGCGCGAGCAGGTAGGTGAGGTGTTCGGTGATCGGGGAGTTTTCTTTCGGCGGTTTAGCCACGGCGTGAGACCTGGTTCCTGACCCGGTGAATGAATGTCCGGCAACGCATGCCGTTTCTATATGCACTTCAATTGTTGAATATTCAATATTTTCACATAGGATATTCCCCCAACCAAAGGGCGGCTGCCGTGACCGCCCGCTGGCTGCGTTGCGTTCTGCTTCCCAGACAGGAGTTGGCGTGCTTTCGACGGACTCTTCCCAGGCGTATGGCGGCATGCCCGTCGCGCCGCCGAACCTGTTTCGAACCCCGTCGTCCTGCGCGGCCGATCTCGCTTTGATCGCCAAGCCGGGCTCCTCGCGCCGCGGCGGCACCGACAGCAAGCTTCGGGTCGGCAATTTCATCACCTTTTCCGGCGCTCCCGGAATCTGGGGGCCGATCTCGGCCAACAGCGTCATGCTCGCGGTCGCCGAGATCAACAAGCGCGGCGGCATCCGCGGCCGCGAGGTCGAATTGTCGATGTACGATGCCGGCGGGCCGATCGTGGATGTCGTGCGCCGCGCCGAGCGGGCGATCGCGTTCGACGAGATCGACATGATCATGGGGTCGCATATCTCCGCGGTGCGCCTCGCGCTGCGCAAGGTCACGAGCGGCCGCATCCCCTATGTCTACACGCCGGTCTACGAGGGCGGCGAGCGGACGCCGGGCGTGATGGCGATCGGCGAGACGCCCCGCGCCGAAAGCCGGCCGGCGATCCACTGGCTCGCCGAGGTCAAGAAGGCAAAGCGCTGGTATCTGATCGGCAGCGACTATGTCTGGCCCTGGCAATCGCACCGCGCGGTGAAGCACTACATCGCAGAGTCCGGCGGCCAGGTGGTCGGCGAGGAATTCGTCCCGCTCGGCGAGGACGATCACGAACCGCATCTGGCGCGGATCCGCGCCGCAAAGCCCGACGTCGTGCTGATCACCTTGATCGGCACCGACAGCATCACCTTCAACCGCGCCTTCGCCGAGGCCGGGCTCGCTGCCACCACGTTGCGCTATGCCGGCGCAATGGACGAGACCGTGTTGCTCGGCATCGGACCCGACGCGACGGAGAACCTGTTCTGCGCGTCCGGCTATTTCGGCTGTATCGACTCGCGCGCCAACGACGATTTCCGGATCAGCTACCGCGCGATGTTCGGCGCGCACGCGCCGCCGATCGGCTCGGTCGGACAATCCAATTACGAGGGGATGCGGTTCGTCGAGGCGGCGGCCAACCGGGCCGGCTCGCTGGCGGTCGGGCCGCTGTTCGCCGCGGGACGCAACGTCATCTACAGCGGCGGGCGCGGCGAAGTCACCATTCGCGACGGCCGCGCCGAAATGCCGATCTATCTCGCGGAGGCCGACGGTCTCGACTTCAATGTGATCAAGACGATCTAGCGTGGCACCGCTGCCCGCGAGGGCAACGCCGGGCTCGCCCCAGGGCGCGGTGCCAGACAGGAGCAGGTGTGCATTCGACGCTCAACGTCAGGGCCGGGCGATTCAACGGGAATGACAATCTCCCGTTCCCGCCGTCCCTGCTGTTCAAGAACCTGGCGTCGGCGGGGTCGGATCGCGTGCTTGCGCCGATGGATCGCAGCAGGTTCGGTCCGCGCGGCGCGCGCAACCGGCTGCGGGTCGCCGGCTTCGTCTGCTGCACCGGCTCGCCCGGGATGTGGGGCCCCGCCACGACCTCGGCCGCGCAGCTCGCCGTTGCGGAGATCAACCGGCGCGGCGGCATCCTTGGCCGCGAGATCGAGCTCTCGGTCTACGACGCCGGCGGACCGCTCGAAGAGGTGCTCGACCGCGCCGAGCAGGCGATTGCGTTCGACGAAGCCGATCTCGTCATGGGCATGCACACCAGCGCGGTGCGCGTCGCGCTGCGCAAGGTTACCCGTGGCCGGATTCCCTACATCTACACGGCGGTCTACGAGGGCGGCGAGCGGACGCCCGGCGTGGTCGCGATCGGCGAGACGCCGCGCTGGCAGATCCGGCCGTCGATCCACTGGCTCGCCGAGACCAGGCGCGCCACGCGCTGGTACCTGATCGGCAGCGATTACGTCTGGCCGTGGCAATCGCACCGCGCGGTGAAGCGCTACATCAAGGAGACCGGCGGCCTCGTGGTCGGCGAGGAGTTCGTGCCGGTCGGCGAGGACGATCACGAGGCGCAACTGGAGCGGATCCGTGCCGCGAAGCCCGACGTCGTGCTGATCTCGTTGATCGGCACAGACAGCGTGACCTTCAATCGCGCTTTCGCCGATGCCGGGCTTGCGTCCACCACGCTGCGCTTTGCCGGCTGCGTCGATGAAACGTCGCTGCTCGGCATCGGCGCCGACAAGACCGAGAACCTGTTCTGTGCGTCGGGCTACTTCCCCAGTGTCGGCTCGCATGCCGGCGACGGTTTCAGGGACCGCTATCGCGCGATGTTCGGTCCGTACGCGCCGCCGGTCGGCTCGTGCGGCGAGTCCGCCTATGAAGGCTTCTGCCTGCTCGAGGCCGCCGCCAACCGCGCCGGCACGCTCGACATGCGGCCGTTGCTCGCGGCCGCCGACAACCTCGTCTATCGCGGCCCGCGCGGTCCGGTCACGGTGCGCAGCGGCCACGCCCGGATGCCGATGTATCTCGCGGAAGCCGACGGCCTCGACTTCAGGGTGATCAAGGCGATCTGAGCCGGGTGCGACGGTGTCGCGAGCCTGTTTGTGAAATAATACTTGAAAAGGAAAATATTTCCGTTTTCAATACAGCGAAGGGGTGAGCGGTTCGCGCGGGTCAACGCGCAGCCCGCTGCCCCGAGGGATCAAATCCAAGATCAAAAACTTCAGGAGAGCGCCGTGACCGTCGTCCTTCCCACGCCAATCCAACTTCGCGCCGTCGCCGAGCAGTGCGGCCTGTCGCTCACCGATGAGGATGTGGCCTCGTTCCGCGGCCTGATGCAGGGCTCGATCGATGCCTACAATCTGGTCGCCGCGATGCCGGACGAACTGCCCGAGGTGAAATATCCGCGCACGCCGGGCCATCGGCCCGCGCCGGAAGAGAACAAGCACAATGCCTGGTACCGCAAGTCGACCGTGAAGGGTGCGGCCTCCGGCAAGCTCAAGGGCAAGACGGTGGCCCTGAAGGACAACATCATGCTGGCCGGCGTGCCGATGATGAACGGCTCGGCGACGCTGGAAGGCTACGTCCCCGATTTCGACGCCACCATCGTCACCCGCATGCTGGACGCCGGTGCCGAGATCGCCGGCAAGGTGCACTGCGAATCCTTCTGCATGTCCGGTGGCAGCCACACTGGCGCGGTCGGCGCGGTGCACAATCCGCACAAGATGGGCTATTCGGCCGGCGGCTCGTCGTCGGGCTCGGGCGTGGTGGTCGCGCTCGGCGAGGTCGATATGGCGATCGGCGGCGACCAGGGCGGCTCGATCCGGATGCCGTCCTCGTTCTGCGGCACCTATGGCATGAAGCCGACCTGGGGCCTCGTGCCCTATACCGGCATCATGCCGATCGAGATCTATGTCGATCACACCGGTCCGATGACCGCGACGGTGGAAGACAATGCGCTGCTGCTCGAGGTGATCGCCGGCGACGACGGCTACGATCCGCGCATCAAGGCGCCGAAGGTCGAGGACTACACCAAGGCGATCGGCAAGGGCGTCAAGGGTATGAAGATCGGCATCCTCAAGGAGGGTTTCGAGCAGCCGACCGCGGAAACGGCCGTCAATGAAAGCGTGCGCGAGGCGGCCAAGCGCTTCAAGGATCTCGGCGCCAGCGTCGAGACGGTCTCGGTTCCGATGCACATGACGGGGCCGGCGATCTGGACCCCGATCGGCACCGAGGGCATGACCCAGACCATGATGTTCGGCGACGGCTACGGCCTCAGCCGGGCGGATCTCTATTCCACCACGCTGATGGACTTCCATCGCGGCTGGCGCCGGCAGGCGGACTCGCTGTCCGAGACCACCAAGCTGTTCATGCTGCTCGGCACCTACATCAACAACAATTTCGGTCCGCGCTTCTATGGCAAGGCGCTCAACATCTCGCGCCGGCTGACCGCGGCCTATGACAAGGCGTTCAAGGACTACGACCTGCTGCTGCTGCCGACCACGCCGATGAAGGCGACGAAGCTGCCCGAGGCCAATGCCAGCCGCGAGGACTACGTCGCTCGCGCGCTGGAGATGATCTCCAACACCGCGCCATTCGACATCACCCATCACCCGGCGATGTCGCTGCCCTGCGGCATGGTCGACGGGCTGCCGGTCGGCCTGATGCTGGTCGGCCGGATGTTCGAGGAATCCACCATCTACCGCGCTGCGCACGCCTTCGAGCAGGCCGGCGACTGGAAGAAGATGTGAGGCGCCGCTTGTTGCAGACGCAGGCTGGATGGATCGAGCGCCATGGCTAGCACCTTCGCCGCGGCGTTCGAGATCATAAGCTTCGGCGCGATCATCGTGCTGGTCGTGCTCGGGCTCGGCATCATCGCCAGCATGATGGGCATCTTCAACTTCGCGCAGGGCGAGTTCGTCCTGCTCGGCGCCTATGTCACCTATCTGGCCTATGCCCATGGCGCGCCGGTCTGGGCCGGCATGGTCGCGGCGCCCTTCGTGGTCGGCGCGATCGGCTTCGTGCTGGAGGCGCTGATCATCCGGCGGTTCTACGCCGCGCCGATCGTGGCGATGCTCGGCACCTATGCACTCGGCCTGATCATCCGCGAAAGCGTGCGCGGCCTGATCGGTGGCTTCTATCTCACGGTGCCGGAGCCGATCGGTGGCTCGATCGACCTCGGCTCCGTGCACATCTCGGCCTGGCGCTTCACCATCATCGTGATCACGCTGCTGGTGATGGGCGGCTGCTATCTGCTGCTGGCGCGCACCTCGTTCGGGCTGCGCGTCCGCGCCACGCTGGAGAACCCGGCGCTGGCGCGCGCTTCGGGTATCTCGACGCCGTTGATTTATGGCGCGACGTTTGCGTTCGGGGCCGCGCTCGCAGGTCTCGCCGGCGCGCTGATCGTGCCGGTGTTCAGTCTGTTCGCCGATCTCGGCATCCGCTTCCTGATCCAGGGCTTCGTCGCCGTGATGGTCGGCGGGGTCGGTTCCTTCATCGGCCCGGTCGCCGGCGCCGGCGTGATCGGCACGCTCAGTGCCGCGCTGCCATGGGTGATGTCGCCCGTCGTCGCCGACGTGCTTGTCTTCGTGCTCGCCATCGCCTTCATCAAATTCCGGCCGCAAGGCCTCATTGCTGGGAAAGGGGTCTAGTCAATGTCGATTGAACGCATGAACCTCACACGCCGCCGTTTCATGGGCAATTTCGCCTTCGCGACCGGCGCACTCGCGACCGGGGTCGGCAGTTGGGTGGTCCGGCCAGATTGGGCCAATGCCGCCGAGGGGCCGATCAAGGTCGGCATCGCGACCGACCTGACCGGGCCGATCGCCTATGCCGGCAATGCCGATGCCAACGTCGCCAAGATGGTGATCAAGGAGATCAATGCCGGCGGTGGGCTGCTCGGTCGGCCGCTCGAGCTCTACATCGAGGACACCGCCTCGAACGAATCGGTCGCGGTCGGCAATGTCCGCAAGCTGATCCAGCGCGACAAGGTCGACATGGTGCTCGGTGGCATCACCTCGTCGATGCGCAACGCGATCAAGGACCCGATCGTGGCGCGCGGCAAGACGCTGTACATCTATCCGCAGCTCTACGAGGGCAAGGAGTGCACGCCCTATCTGTTCTGCACTGGACCGACCCCGGCGCAGCAATGCGACACCTTCATTCCATGGCTGATCAAGAACGGCGGCAAGAAGTTCGCGCTGCCGAGCGCCAACTACGTCTGGCCGCACACGCTCAACGTCTACGCCCGCAAGGTGATCGAAGCGAACGGCGGCGAGGTCGTGTTCGAGGAGTATTACCCGCTCGACCAAGTCGACTTCTCGGCGACGGTGAACCGCGTCATCTCCAACAAGGTCGACGTCGTCTTCAACACCGTGATCCCGCCGGGCGTCGGGCCGTTCTTCAAGCAGCTCTATGAAGCGGGCTTCCTCAAGAACGGCGGGCGGCTCGCCTGCGTCTACTATGACGAGAACACGCTCAACATCAATCAGGCCAACGAGATCGAGGGCCTGGCGAGCTGCCTCGATTACTTCAAGGTGCTGACCAAGGAAAACCCGTTCGACGCCAAGATCCAGGCCGCCTACGAGAAGGATTTCCCCGGCAACTTCCTGTTCGCCGCCGGCAGCGCCGCCACCGGAACCTATCGCGGCCTCAAGCTGTGGGAAGCCGCGGTCAAGGAGGCCGGCAAGGTCGACCGGGAATCGGTCGCAGCCGCGCTCGACCACGCCAAGATCGCCGAAGGACCCGGCGGGCCCGCCGAAATGGTGCCGGGCAAGCGTCACTGCAAGATGAAGATGTACACCGCTGTTGCCAAGGGCGGGAACTATGAGATCGTGGCGCGCAGCGACGGTCTCGTTGATCCCAAGGAATGCTGAGCGATCAATGGGTGGAGCAAGAGAGGCCGTCGCGCGCATCGACCAGGGATCGGATGTCGTGACGGGTGAGCATGCACCGGCCGCAAGCGCGCCGGCGGGACGGGCATCGACAGGATGGAAGGTCCTGCCGATCGTGGAAGGGCTGGTGCTGCTGATCGCACTGGTCCTGCCATGGGTGTTGCAGGACTACCTGACGGTGTTCGCAACTCGCGTGGTGATCCTCGCGCTGTTCGCGCTGTCGTTCGACCTGGTGTGGGGCTATGCCGGCATCATGAGCTTCGGCCAGGCACTGTTCTTCGGCGCCGCCGGTTACGGCGTGGCACTTCTGGCACGCGACCTCAACGTCACCTCGATCCTCCTGATCCTGCCCGCCGGCACGCTGATCGGGCTCACCGCATCGCTGCTGCTCGGCGGCTTCCTGCTGCTCGGGCGCTATCCCTCGAGCGTGATCTTCGTCTCGCTCGGAACGCTGACCGGCTCCTATGCCGCGGATCGGCTGGCGCGCGGCTGGTACTATCTCGGCGGCCAGAACGGCATCCCGTCGATCCCGCCGCTCACCCTCGGCAGCTACGAATTCGAGGAAGGCGCGGTCTATTACTACATGGTGCTCGGCATCCTCGTGGTCGCCTATCTGCTCTGCCGCTTCCTGGTCCGCTCGCAATTCGGCCTCGCGCTGGCCGGCCTGCGCGAGAACGAGCCGCGCATCGCTTTCTTCGGCTACAAGACGCAGCATCTGAAGGCGATCATCTTCGCGGTCGGCGGCACCATCGCCGGCCTTGCCGGCAGCCTCTATGCCTTCCACGAAGGCTTCGTCTGGCCCAACATGCTGGGCGTCGTGTTCTCGACCCAGGTCGTGCTCTATGTGCTGTTCGGCGGCTCCGGCACCTTGATCGGCGCTGTCATCGGCACTGTGATCATCGAGGGCGTCTCGTTCTGGCTGTCGGACAATTACCGCGACGTCTGGCCGATCATCCTTGGCGTGCTGCTGCTGCTCGTCATCATGTTCCGCCCGCTCGGGCTGATCTCCTTCGTGCTCGGCGAGCGCGAGCGGGTTGGCAGTTTCGGCAAGGCACCCAACAAGGCGTCAAAGGAGGCCGGCAATGCCGCTCCTTGAGGCGCAAGGGATCAGCAAGGTGTTCGGCAAGCTCACCGCGCTCGACGGCGCGGCGCTCACCGTCGGCGAGAACGAATTTCACGGCCTGATCGGCCCGAACGGCTCGGGCAAGAGCACGCTGATGAAATGCGTCGCCGGGGCCGAGGTGCCGACCACGGGCAAAGTCAGCTTCATCAACACCGACATCACCGCGTTCACGCCGACCGAGCGCGCCCGCGCCGGGATGAGCCTGAAGTTCCAGATCACCTCGGTACTCCCCACGCTGACGCTGTACGACAACATCCTGCTGGCATTGCAGGCGCAGTCCTCGCTGTTCGACCTGGTGCTGTCGCGCACCCGCAGGAAGCTGCACGACCAGGTGATGACGATGCTGACCCAGTTCCGGCTCGCCGATCGCGCGCATGATGCCGCGGCAGCGCTGTCTCATGGCCAGCAGCAATGGCTCGAGATCGCGATGGCGCTCGCCGGCAAGCCGCGGCTGTTGCTGCTCGACGAGCCGACCGGCGGCATGAGCCTCGAGGAGCGCCGCGTCACCGGCGAGCTGTTGCAGCCGATCAAGCAGCATTGTTCGCTCGTCATCGTCGAACACGACCTCGATTTCATCCGCGACATCTGCGATCGCCTCACCGTGCTCGACCAGGGCAAGGTGCTGGCGTCCGGTACGGTCGCGGAGATCCAGGCCAACAAGAACGTCCAGGAGATTTATCTTCGCCGTGCCTGACCAATCCTTCCTCGATATCAGGCATCTCGATGCCGGTTATGGCCGCAGTCAGGTGCTGTTCGATGTCAACATCGGCATCCCCTGGCGCGGCGGTGTCGCCGTGCTCGGCCGCAACGGCGCTGGCAAGACCACGCTGATGAAGACCATCGTCGGCGAACTCGCGAGCTCGCAAGGCGAGTTGTTGTTCGACGGCCGCGACATCACCCGCCGCCGCACCGAGGAGCGCGTGCGTTCCGGCATCGGCTATGTGCCGCAGGAGCATTCGGTGTTCGCGCGACTGTCGGTGCGCGACAACCTCGCGGTCGGCTCGCTGTTCAATGCCGATGCCAGCGCGGTCGATCGGGTGCTCGAGATCTTCCCCAAGCTCGGCCAGCGGCTCGACCAGCCGGCCGGTACGCTGTCCGGCGGCGAGCGCAAGATGCTGGCGATCGGCCGGGCCATGCTCGGCAATCCGAAGCTGCTGCTGCTGGATGAGCCGACCGAAGGCGTCTGGATCGGCGTGATCGAGGAGATCACCGAGCGGCTGACCGAGCTCGCGAAAAGCATCTCGGTCGTGATCGTCGAGCAGCATCTCGATCTCGCGCTGCGCGTCGCCGACTACGCCTATGTGCTCGACCGCGGCCGCGTCGCGCTGCAAGGCGAGGCGGCCAAAGTGCGCAGCGATCCCGAATTGCTGCGCTATCTTGCACCGTAGATCATGATGCGTTTCCATCGAAACGCATCATGATCGCATCTTGGGTTCGCGTGCGGCCTTATGGGCGAATCGCCACCACCTCGATCTCGACCAGGAAGCCCGGATTGGCCAGGCCGGCAACCTGGACCACCGATCGCGACGGCAGGTTCGGCTGCGCCGCGGTGCCGAAGAACTGGGTATAGCCCGCCATGAAGCCGGCAAAGTCCATCTTGCCGCCCTTGGCGGGATCGCCGACCAGGAAGACTTGCATCTTGATGACGTCGCTCATCTTGAGATGGAGGCTTTCGAGCGTGGTGTTGATCGACTTGAACACCGATACGGTTTGAGCCGTGGTGTCGCCATAGGCTGCGACGGAATTCTTGTCAGCCTTCTCGTCGGCAACGCTCGGCACTACGCCGCTAAGGTACACGGTCGTCTTACCTGCCGGAACCTCGACCGCCAGCGAGATCGGAAAGCTTGAATTCGGAATCTTGTGGCGGACGATATCGTCGGCTCTGACGACGGTCGCCTGCGTGGCGAGCAGTATCACGGCGGCGGCCGCGGTGGTGAGTCTCATGTCTCGTTCCTTTTACATGGATTGCCGAATCCTGGTCGGCAGGTTGCTTCAGTCCAGTGTGGAGTAGATGGCGTTTGGCTGGCGGTTCGACTTCACGTCATCGCCGGAGACCTTGTCGGTGTAGCTGTTGCCGAAATTGCTGCGGACATAGTTCACGACCGCCGCGACCTGGTCGTCATCCAGGAAGCCGCCGAAGCCGGGCATGGCTTTCTGCCCGTAGAGAACGAGATAGATCGGATAGCCCGCACTCTCGAGATTCTTGTTGCTGGCAAGCGCGGGATAAGCGCCTGCGCCGACCGCGCCCTTGCCGTTCGGCATATGGCAGCCCTGGCAGATGGTGGCATAGAGCGTCTTGCCATCCTTGGCTGCGAAGTTATTGGCGCCGACCACGCCGGCCGAATCCGCAAGGCCCGTTCGTGCGGGAAAGCTGATCGCCGCCATCACCATGAGGCCGATCGCGAAGCATTGGGGTGCGCGCCGTACTGCGGGGAGATCACGAAGTGATGTGCCGTTGCTCGCCATGTCAGTTTCCTCCAACCGCGCGCTTGTGCAGGCGCTCAATGGCGGAAAGCGAAGACAGGATGGCGCCCTCCTGCCAGGCGTTGACATAGGAGCAATGCTCGCCGGCGAGCACGATGCGGCCATCGATGTCGCACAGGTTCTTGTAGTGGTCGCGCCGCGTATCCTCTTTCCACATCCCGAAGCAACCCAGCGTCCAGGGCACGCGATGCCAGGACACGGCGATGCCGTTGTCGAACTCCTTCGTCATCTGGGGATGCAGCTTGCTGCCATGTTCGAGCGCGCGCTTGACGCGGTCTTCCGGCGCCAGCGCGGTGAACTCGACCCCGGCGACGCCGAACACATAGGCGCCGAGCAACACGCCCTTGCCGGGGCTCAGATAATCCGTGCTGGGGTAGGAGATCTGCCCGATCGGCAGGTCGGTGAAGCTGATGCCGCCATAGATCGCCTCGTCCTGCTCCCAGAAACGGCGCTTGAATTGTAGGCCGACCTTGGTGGACGGCGCGTAGGGCACCGCCTCGATGGCGCTCTGCATCTTGGGCGAGAAGTTGGCCTTGATCTGGCTGAGAACCGAAAGCGGAATCGTGCAGACGCACCAGTCGGCCTTGAGCTTCTGCACCGGGCCGTCGCCCTTTGCGCCGGAATAGCTGACGGTGACGCCGTCATTGCCCTGGGCAATCTCGGTGACCTTGACGTTGAACTTGATGAGATGGCCGACTTTGCTTGCAAAGGCGTCCGCAATCCTCCCCATGCCGCCGACCGGCTGGAACAGGGTCTGTCCATATTCGTAGGAGAGCGGGAAGTTCAGATAACTCCACAGCCGCGATCGCAGGATGTCGTTGCCCGCGATCGGGGTAGACGGCGTCGGTGCGCCGTCGGGGCCGCCGCCGGGATCCTTGTCGTTGCCGCGCAGCGCGCTTGCGGTGGCCGCGCTGTATTTGTAGTTCTTGTCGAGCGCTCCCCAGGTGCGTAGCGCTTCGAGCAGGATTTCCCGGTCTTCCTTGCTCACGGGCTCGTCGAGCTTGTCGGCATTGGCCGCCTTCGCCAGCAACTCCGATGTATAGCCGTTGAAGTCGGACATGATATGGCGCCAGCGTTGCGGCTTGCCGCCAAAGGCGGCGCTGCGATGCAGATAAGCATTGGCGTTGTGTTCGACAAAAGCCTCCAGCTTCACGCCAAGCAGCCCGCAATAGTAAAGCAGGGCGCGGTGATGATAGGGGATGCGCCACGGACCGGGATTGATATAGAGCCCCTTGTCGAAATTGCAGGTTTGCGAGAAGCCACCGAGCTCGGTGTAGGTGTCGCCGCCGCGCAGTGTCCAGCTGCGGCCGCCGGCCCGCTCGCGATATTCCAGCACCGTGACCTTGTAGCCGGCCTTGCTCAATTCGAGCGCGGCCGTCATGCCGGCAAGGCCCGCGCCGAGGACGACGACCGACGCGCCCTTTGGCGCTCCCTGGAGTTTGATCGGATCGGTAAAGTCGGACTCCGCAGCATGTCCAAGACTGCTCATCGCCTGATACAGCACCGCTGTACTCGTGGCGGTGCCGATCATCGACAACAGATTTCTGCGCGTGAAGGGGGATGAATTCCCGCAATCCATTGATTACCTCTCGGATTTTTCGAGGTCAGCACCGCGAGCGTGGACCGTCGCGCAAGCTGTCGCCAAATCCGGATGACGGGCTGAACGTCTGGGAATTTTGCGGAACCCTCGATTGCATTGTTGAGTATCACACCAAGTGCGAGGCTTGGCAATCGGTCGTGGGAGTTCCGCAGTTGTCGTCAGGAATTCTCTGTTGTCGTGTGAATTGGAATCGCCGCGACCGCAATCGCGATGGCGCCATGATGATTCGTAATGCCCTCCAGAATGCATTGGCGATCAAGAGCTCACGAGCAGCATCGTGCGGCCCGCTTTCATTGGCGCTCGACAAGATGCGCGCGCGACGGTCCGGGATCGAACGCGTCGGCGAAGTACTGCGTTTCGTGCGCGACCAGCCCGTCGCGGAATTCCATGATGCTGACCACATAGGATGGCTTGCCGTCATAGGTCAGCACGAATTCGGTGACCCAGAGGTCGCCGCTGCCGATCATGCGCCGGATCGTGAATCGCTTCGTGTTCGGCTGGACCGTCCGGCTCTCCTGGATCTTGCGTCGGCCGCGGATCCGTTCGCCCGATTGCGGATAGTCGAGCACGGCATCCTCCCGGTAGATGTCGTGCTCGCGCTCGAAATCGCTCGCGTCCGAAGCGTCCCAATGGCGCTGCAGCGCCGCTCGCGTGGCTTGATCGTCCATCGCTGCCTCTCACGTCGACATCCCGCTTCATGTCATCGCGGTCCGCGCGCTTGGCAAGGGGGCAAGGGGGATCAACGCGACGCTGACGCCATATCGCCGAGCCTCGAAGAGTCCGATGCTGCCGTGCCGGGCGGTTCCAAGGCTTGATAATCTCCGGCCCTTGGCGCACGCTGACCCGATTGGGCTATGTTTTTGCGAGCCTTGGCGGACTTTGGTCCAACCGGGATGGTGCATGGAACCGTTTGATCAGGAACGGATCACGCGTGCCTTGGCCGCCGCCGCGGTCGATCCCTCGCTTTGGACCGAGGCGCTCGAGACAGCCTCCAAATGCACGGGATCATTTGGCGCCGTCCTGTTCCCGCTGGTTGGGGCGCTGCCGTTCGTCTCGTCCGCCCCTGCGATGGAGAAGAGCTGGAATCTCTACGTCGAGGATGGTTGGATCGATCGGGATGAACGCTACCGCGCGGAGGCCAAGCTGTTGCGCGACGGCGTGGTGACGGATGATGATTGCCTGCCCGCCGAGGTCCGCAAGCGGTCGCCCTACTATCAGGACTTCCTCGGGGCCTGCAATCTGACCGACTGGGCCGGCGTGCGGGTCGGTCGCGGCGAATTCGTCTGGGTGCTGAGTATTCAGCGAACCCGCGACCAGGGGCCGTTTTCCGCGACCGAATTGAGTGGGCTCGCCGCATTGTCGAATACGTTCGACTCGGTTGTCCAGACCGGCGCAGCACTCGGATTGGCCAGGGCGGAGGCCGCGCTCGATGCATTCGATTTTTCCGAGCGCGCCGCGATCCTGCTCGATCGGCGGGGAAGCGCGGTCCGCGCCAATGCCGCGGCCGAGCGCCTGATTGGAGAGGACCTCGGCATATCCGCAGGGCGGATCTTCTGCCAGGATGCCGAAGCCAACGAGCAACTGGCGGGTGCCATCAAGACGCTGCTGTGGAGCCAGACGACTTCGACGGTGCCACCGGTCGTGCTGCCCAAGAGGTCGGGCGGCAAGCTCGTCATCTATCCGATGCGGCTTCCCGGGCTGACGCGTTCTCCGCTGTCAGCATTTCACGGAATCCTGGTCATCTCGGATACCGATGCGCCGTACGCCGCCGCGACGGCAACCTTCAGCGAGGTGTTCGATCTGACGGCCGCCGAGGCGCGCCTTGCGGTGGCAATCGCCACCGGCAAGGACCTCAATTCGTTCTCCGTCGAACGACGGCTCTCGAAGGAGACGGTGCGCAACCAGCTCAAGTCGATCTTCCTGAAGACCGGGACCAACCGCCAGGCGCAACTGGCGGTGATGTTCTCGACCCTCGTCCCGAAGAAGTGAGGTCGTGCGGTGCGCGCCGCGACTACTTCGCCGCCGAGAAGCGGGTGTCGAACGAGTTGGACTGCACCACCGGCGCGGAGCCGGCGAGCTGAGTGCCGGTGCCTGCGGCCGGAGCGGCTGCGGCAGTGTCGGTGACCGATGGCTTCAGCGCCGGCCTGGCGGCCTGCTTCGGTTCAGCCTTCGGTGCGACGCGAACCACGGATTGCGGTTTTGTCTCGGCGACCTTCGGCCTGACCGGCGCGGCGACGACCGGGGCCTGTGGTTGGGGCCTGGTGGCCGGCTGGCTCGCATCGGCGGTGCCGCCGATGCCGACCTTGCGCGCGAAGCTGGAGAGGAAGCCTTCCGACTTGTCAGACGCGTTCGCCGAGGCGACACGGGTGCCGGCCGGCGGGGTGGACGACGGCGCTCTCGCGACCGTGGTCGATGATGTCGTCGCGACCACGGGCTCTTCCTGCTGGACCGCGAGGTTGGGCCGGGGCGGATTGACCGTTCCGGGGATCGTGCCGGGCGCGCGGGCGAGCGACATCGATTGCAGTGCCTGGCTGTCGCCGCCTTCGGAGAGACCGGTGTTTCCTTCCGGAATCTTCGAGGCGAAGATCGCGTTCATGCCGCCGTCGATGCCGGTGTTGAGGCGCGCGACCGGCGTGCCCTTGGCGGCCAGCTTGGCCATCTCGGCGTCGTCGCGCTGTTCCTTCTCGCGCACCGCGCTCGCGATCTCCTCGGGGATCACATAGGCCGGGCACTTCGCCGAGGCATTGAAAACCGGATCGCGGGTCGCGTCTGCCGGCTTCGCTGCGTCGAAGACGTACTTCTTCTCGCAGAAGTCGACCTTCGGCTCCTGCTTCGTCACTTCGAAATGATCATTGCCGACCTTGATCATCTTCCAGAACGGCATGTTCGGGTTGTTGCGGTGCTTGGCCATGTTCACCGCGGTCATCCGGAACGGATAGGCCTGAAACTGGAACGCCTTCTGGCCGCCGAAGAAGGATTCGCGGCCGAGCGAATAGATTTCCGCGATCTGCTCGTCGGTCATCGCGTAGCAGCCGCGCGACGAGCAATCGCCATGCACCATCAGCTCCGAACCGGTGCGGCCGAGCGACTTGTCGAAGGCGTTGGGATAGCCGGTGTTGAACGACAAATAATAGGCCGACTGCGGATTCATCTGGCTGGGGTTGATCGAATAGAACCCTTCGGGCGCCTGGCGATCGCCTTCGCGGACCTTCGGGCCGAGATCGCCCGACCAGCGGCAGATCGGATAGGTCTTGAGCAGCGCGAACTGGCCGGAGCGGGTCTGCTTCCAGACCTCGAGCTCGGCCTCCTGCTTGAACAAGCGGATCAGGATCGGCGACTGCATATCCATGTCCTTTTCGGCCATGGCAGCGACGAGTTTTGGCGGGACCGGCTGGTTGGCCTTGGCGTTCTGGGCGAGCGAGATCTGATCGCTGTCGCAACCGGCGAGCAAGGCACTCGCGGCGAGCATCGCCGAAGTCAGAAGCGCGCGTACGAGCGTGCGATGAGTCAAGTCCGAGCTCCACACCCACCGGGCGATTTTCGCGACCCCAACACGGCGAATATGCCCTGAAGCCATTGTGTAAAATATTAGCCTTCGACGACCCCTGCTCGCAACCTGAACCGGGGCTGACGGCCCTCACGGTAGCAGGCATGGTTCAAGGAACGTTAAAGACCCGGCTCGGGGCCCAATTGCGGCGAAATTGCCCAGTTTGGGCGAAAAATCCGGCGTTTGGGCGCCTCAGCCGAGCTTGCGGCCGATATCCAGGAATTTCTGGCGTCGCTGCTTGCGAATCGCGTCCGGATCAAGATTTCGTAGGTCGTTGAGCGCCTGGGCGACGGCATCGCCGGTGGTCGCGATCATCGCGGCGGGATCGCGATGAGCGCCGCCGGCGGGCTCCTTCAGGACCTGGTCGATCACCCCGAAGCGCAGCATGTCCTGGGCGGTGATCTTCATGCTGTTGGCGGCTTCCTGCGCCTTGCTGCCGTCGCGCCATAGGATCGAGGACGCCGCCTCGGGCGTGATCACGCTGTAGATCGCGTGCTCCATCATCAGCACGCGGTTCGCGGTGGTGATGGCGATGGCGCCGCCCGACATGCCTTCGCCGGTGACGATCGCGACATTGGGCACGCCGAGCGACAGGCAGGCATCGATCGAGCGCGCGATCGCCTCGGCCTGGCCGCGCTCCTCGGCGCCGATGCCGGGATAGGCGCCCGCGGAATCGACGATCGACAGCACCGGGATGCCGAAGCGGTCGGCCATCTCCATCAGGCGCACCGCCTTGCGATAGCCTTCGGGACGCGCCATGCCGAAATTGTGCTTGATACGGCTCTCGGTGGTGCCGCCCTTCTCCTGGCCGACCACGCAGATGCTCTCGCCGCGGAAGCGGCCGAAGCCGCCGATCAGCGCCTCGTCGTCGGCGAATTTGCGGTCGCCGGCCATTGGCGTGAATTCGGTGATCAACGCGCCGACGAAATCGGTGAAATGCGGCCGCTGCGGATGCCGCGCCACCTGCGTCTTCTGCCACGGCGTCAGATTGGCATAGAGCTCGGTGAGCGCCTGCGCCGCCTTGTCCTCGATCCGTGCGACCTCGTCGCCGATATCGCTGCCGCTGGCGGCAAGCGTGCGCAACTCGTCGATCTTGGATTCAAGCTCGGCGACAGGTTTTTCGAAGTCGAGATAGCTGCGCATCGGGTCGGGCATCAACTCAATATAGGGAGGAACGGTGCGAGGGGCGAAGCGGATTCAGCGAATGACAAAGAAGTTTTGTAACTTCAATTGGTTAACGCGCATTCAGGCAGAATGCACGCCTCGGGATCGCAGGCAGGTGACGCTGTTTCTGCGGAGATGGTGCGGAAGTCAAGGCGGATGAGGCGACGGTATCGATGTCCCGACGCGATTGGGGTACGCCGGATTTACTTCTCGGCCAGCGGATGCAGGTCGCGGACCATGCTCTTCAGCCGCTCCTCGACCACATGAGTGTAGATCTGGGTGGTCGAGATGTCGGTGTGACCGAGCAGGGTCTGCACGATGCGCAGGTCCGCGCCATTATGCAGCAGGTGGCTGGCGAAGGCGTGACGCAGCACATGCGGCGAGACCAGCCGCGGCGCGAGGCCGGAGGCGCTCGCGAGCTCCTTGAGATCGCGGGCGAAATGCTGCCGGGTCAGATGGCCGCTCTCGCCGGAGGAGGGAAACAGCCATTTCGACGGCGCGGCCTTCTTCGCCTTCGGCGTCATCACCTCCAGCGCCGCGAGGTAATCCGCCATCGCCTGGCGCGAGGCATCGTTCAGCGGCACCAGCCGCTCCTTGTTGCCCTTGCCGCGCACCACGATCATCCGCGCGTCGCGCCGCGCTGCCGAGACCGGCAGCGACACCAGCTCGGAGACGCGCAGCCCGGTGGCGTAGAGTACCTCGAGCAGGCAGTGCAGCCGCAGCGCACGCAACCGCTGCGCTGGCGAGACGTCGGTCTGGGTCAGTTGCTTGGCGCGGGTCAGCATGCGGTCGACGTCGGCGATGGAGAGCACCTTCGGCAGGCCACGGCCGCGCTTCGGCCCGGACAGGATCGCGGCCGGATCGTCGGTGCGGATCCGTTCGTTGAGCAGGAAACGATACAGATGCCGCATCGCCGACAGCCGCCGCGCCACGCTGGTCGACTTGAAACCCCTGGTATCGAGGTCGGCGAGATAGCCGCGCAGGGCCTCAGTGTCGGCGCCGGTGAAATCGGCGCCCGCACGGGCGAGATAATCGGAGAAATCGGTGAGGTCGCGCCGGTAGGCGTCGAGTGTGTTGGCGCCGGCGCCCTGTTCCGCGGCGAGCATGTCGAGGAACAGCGCGGTCAATCTGGCGTCGGAGGACTTCGGCTGCGCGGTCCTGGCCGGAGCCGTTGCGGGGGTCTTGCGGGCGATCTGGGTGGTGATCTTGGCGGATGCGGTCATGCCAAGACTCATAGCGCCTATTTCTTGAGGAACTTATCCGGTGGGATGGTCACGGTCATTTCCCGCGGCTTCGGATGCACGAAATTCGCCAGCGCGAAGACGATGCCGTAGCCGATCCCGAAAATCACGGCGACGACCGTCAGGAAGCGGAACAGGCTGGGCATGGAAGCGACTCGGGCGGCGAATTAACCAATGAAATCATCCAACATGTTCCCCGCGCGGTTGCAAGAGTCGCTGGTAACGGTATCGCCGGGGGTAGTATAGGTGGCTCGAATTCTGAACAATTCGTCCCAATATCCGAGCTTTTTGATGTCCGACGCGGCCGTACCCGCACCCACCCACCCGACCCTGGAGGCCGACATCGCGGCCGCGCTGGGGACGCGGTCGATCGTGCTGGTCGGCATGATGGGGGCCGGCAAGTCGACCATCGGCCGGCGGATGGCAGCGCGGCTCAAGCTGCCGTTCACCGATGCCGACACCGAGATCGAGACCGCGGCGGATATGACGATCCCGGAGATATTCGAGACCCATGGCGAGCCGTATTTCCGCGACGGCGAGGCGCGCGTGATCGCGCGCATCCTCGACAGCGGCCCGGTCGTGCTGGCGACCGGCGGCGGCGCCTTCATGCGCGAGGAGACCCGCAACCGGATCCGCGAGCGGGCGATCTCGATCTGGCTCAAGGCCGACAGCGAGATCATCATGCGCCGGGTCCGCCGCCGCGCCGATCGGCCGCTGCTACAGACCGCCGACCCCGAGGCGACGGTGATCCGGCTGCTCGGCGAGCGCGAGCCGATCTACAGCAACGCGGATCTGACGATCGCTTCGCGCGACGTGCCGCACGACCGCATCGTCGACGAATGTCTCGAGGCCCTGCATGCGCATCTGTGCGGCGTGCGTCCGGCCGAAGAACCACCATCTGATGGAATGAACACGACCTCATGACTGCGCCCTTGAAACACCCTGCTTCCGTTACCGTCGATGTCGCGCTCGGCGACCGCGCCTACGACATCGTCATTGGCCGCGACGTGTTGCAGTCCCTCGGCGCGCGCGTCGCGGCGCTGCGGCCCGGCGCGCGCACCGCCATTGTCACCGACCGAACCGTCGCCAGGCACTGGCTGGAGCCGACCGAGGCGTCGCTCGCATCGGCAGGCGTGCCGACGTCGCGGATCGTCGTCGGGGAGGGTGAGGGCTCGAAGAGCTACGCCACGCTGACAGAGGTCAGCGAGGCGCTGATCGCGGCGAAGATCGAGCGCAACGACCTGGTGATCGCGCTCGGTGGCGGCGTGGTCGGCGATCTCGCAGGCTTCGCGGCCGCGATCCTGCGCCGCGGCGTCGACTTCGTGCAGGTGCCGACCTCGCTGCTGGCGCAGGTCGATTCCTCGGTCGGCGGCAAGACCGGCATCAATTCGCCGCAAGGCAAGAACCTGATCGGCGCGTTCCACCAGCCGGTGCTTGTGATCGCCGATACCTCCGTGCTCGATACGCTGTCGCCGCGCCAGTTCCGCGCCGGCTACGCCGAGGTCGCGAAATACGGCATTCTTGGTGACGAAGCGTTCTTCGCCTGGCTCGAGACCAACCACGCCGACATCTTCGCCGGCGGCGCCGGACGCGAGCACGCCATCGCGACCTCGTGCCGCGCCAAGGCCGGTGTCGTCTCCCGCGACGAGCGCGAGACCGGCGAGCGTGCGCTGCTCAATCTCGGCCACACTTTCGGCCATTCGCTGGAGGCCGCGACCGGCTTCTCGGACCGGCTGTTTCATGGTGAGGCCGTTTCGGTCGGCATGGTGCTCGCCGCCGAATTCTCCGCGCAACTCGGCATGATCTCGACCGATGATGCAGCCCGCATCGCGCGTCATCTTTCCGCGGTAGGATTGCCAACGCGCCTGCAGGATATCGCAGGCTTCACGCAGGAGGGGCTCGCCGATGCCGACGCGCTGCTGGCGCTGATGGCGCAGGACAAGAAGGTCAAGCGCGGCAAGCTCACCTTCATCCTGCTGGAGGCCGTCGGCCGCGCCGTGATCGCCAACAATGTCGAGCCGCAGCCGGTGCGCGACTTCCTGCAGCGCAAGCTTGATCAACGCTAGGGCATGATGTGGAGCCGGCGGACCGTATTGGCGAAAGGTCGAGGCCGGCTCTGCAAGACGTGCTCGCAAGGTTCGGGTGAACGAAGTTGGACTGGATAACCCTTTCCATCGTCATTGGCTGTCTGCTGGTCTCCGCCTTCTTCTCGGCGAGCGAGACCGCGCTGACGGGCGCCTCGCGCGCCAGCATGATGCGGCTGTCGAAGCAAGGCAATGGCGAGGCGACGGTCGTTTCCAGCCTGATGGCGATGCGCGAGCGGATGATCGGCGCGCTGCTGCTCGGCAACAACATCGCCAATATCGGCGCCTCCGCGCTTGCGACCGGCATCTTCACCGCGTGGTTCGGCGACGTCGGCGTGCTCTATGCCACCGGCGTGATGACGGTGCTGGTGGTGATCTTCGCGGAAGTGCTGCCGAAGACCGTGGCGATCAACGCGCCGGAGCGGGTGTCGCTGCTGGTGGCGCGGCCGATGCGGCTTACGGTGCTGGTGCTCGGTCCGCTGCTGACCGTGATCGAGGTCATCGTTCGCGCCCTGATGAGGCTGCTCGGCATCAAGGTCGGGGCGCATCAGGCGGTGCTGTCGCCGACCGAGCGCCTGCGCGGCGCGGTCGATCTGCTGCATCACGAAGGCAAGGTCGAGAAGCAGGACCGCGACATGCTCGGCGGGCTGTTGGACCTGAGCGAACTGCAAGTGTCGGACGTGATGGTCCATCGCACCGAGATGACCACGGTCAACGCCGACCTGCCGCCCGAGGAGTTGGTGCGCGAGGTGCTGGCGAGCGAATACACCCGCATTCCGCTGTGGCGGGAGAAGCCGGAGAACATCGTCGGCGTGCTGCACGCCAAGGACCTGCTGCGCGCGATCCGCGCCAACGAGGGCGACATGTCCGCGATCGATGCGTCGGCGATCGCACTGCCGCCCTGGTTCGTGCCGGAGATGCGTCCGGTCTCCGAGCAGCTGAAAGCGTTCCGTCGCCGCAAGACCCATTTCGCCCTCGTGGTCGACGAGTATGGCGAGGTCGAAGGCATGGTGACGCTGGAGGACATCCTGGAGGAGATCGTCGGCGACATCTCCGACGAGCACGACGTCGTCGTCGCCGGTGTCCGCGCCCAGCCGGATGGTTCGGTGGTGGTCGATGGTTCGGTGCCGATCCGCGATCTCAACCGCGCGATGGACTGGCACCTGCCCGACGAGGAGGCGACCACCGTCGCCGGGCTCGTGATCCATGAGGCGCGCTCGATCCCCGATCGCGGCCAGAGCTTCACCTTCCACGGCTTCCGTTTCCGCGTGCTCCGCCGCGAGCGCAACCGCATCACCGCGCTGCGCATCGTCGCGGTTCCGCGCGAGGCGGCCGAACTCGACGAGCGGAAGCCGAAGCGGGCGGGGACGGCGTTTTAGAGCCCCGTTCCGATGGAATCGGAACAGAGCTCTAGGTTCTTGTGTTGACGCGTTTTCTTCACGCGAACCGGTATCCACTTCGCTCGAAAACGCTCTAGTTTGCGCGAACCGTCTGCCGGCACCGTCACCCCCGCGCAAAGGCTCCGCCTTTGTCGCTGGAGGAGCGCGCCTTGCGCGTCTCGAAGGGTCGACGGCCCGACTGGTGGCCGTGCATCGTTCGAGACGCCGCTTCGCGGCCCTCAGGATGACGGGTCTGATAGGCGGCGTCGGCCGCTGCTAATGGATGTCGATCGCGATGCCGGACAGCTTCCACGCGCCGTCGGAGGAAATGAAGCCGAGTTGATAGTTCACCTGCTTGGGCGTGGTGTCGAAATGGCCGTTCAGCCGCAACACGCCCTTCTCGTCTATCTTGGCGTCCTGATCGAGGACGATCGGCTTGGCGACCACGGCATCGAACACCGCGTGCTTGTCGACCAGATCCTTGAAGATGGTCTTCAGCTTGTCGGGCGAAAACTGGTCGCGGAACGGCTTCGAGATCTTGGTGTGAAATACCGTGAAATTGTTCGCGGCCACCGCATCGTTGAGCGAGACCAGGATGCTCTTGATCAACACTTCCTGGACGAACGGGCTCGGCATGTCGAGAGCCGCGGCCGGGCGCATCGCGCAGATCAGCAGCAGGCCGACGGCGGTGATGGTCGACCGGAAGCGCGGCCAGCAAGGGATCATGAACGGCCCATCCAAATCGGCGGCGATACCAAGCGCAATGTCCTGCTCATATCTGAAGCAGGTCGATCGCCAGGGTGCTCGTCTCAATATCGGAAAACCGGCGTGGCGTCTTGCGGCAAGCACGGACTAGCGCGGCTTTTCCCCGGGGGCGTGTGCGTGGATCGCCAACGCATGCACCGAGCCGGCGAGTTCCTGCGCCAGTGTCGCATTAATCGTGCGATGGCGTTCGATCCGGCTCTTCCCTTCGAAGGCCGGAGACACAATATATACCCTGAAATGTGTCTCCCCGCCTGGCCTGTGGCCGGCGTGGCCTTCATGCAGATGTGACTCGTCGATCACGTCGAGGCTTTCCGGCAAGAAAGCTTCACGCAACTTGTTTATGATAACGTCTCTGGTGCTCATGGCGGCGGAGTTAGGTTCGCGGCGGCTTTTCGTCAATGGTGCAAGCGGGAAACAAGGTCTGCGCAATGTCAAGACTTGAAGAATTGTGCATTGCGTAGTCAAAGAGAACATGCCGATCGATTCATCAAAATTCTTCGACTCCATTCGCATCAAGCCGACCAAGGTCAGTGCGAAGCGCCAGGCGCAGGCTGGCGAGCAGGCTGTGACCTGCGAGTGGGCGGGTTGCCAGAACAAGGGCGCGCACCGCGCCCCGAAGGGCCGCGAGAATTCGCGCGAGTATTGGCACTTCTGCCTCGATCACGTCCGCGAATACAACCAGTCGTACAATTTCTTCCAGGGTATGAATCCTGACGACGTCGCGCGCTACCAGAAGGATGCGCTGACCGGTCACCGTCCGACCTGGAAGATGGGCGCCAACAACGGCAAGAAGGAGAGCGGTCTCGATGCCGCCTCCGATCCGTTCCATGTCTTCTCCGAACTCAACGGCCGCGGCCGCTGGCGTCCGGGACCTGGTGGCGCGGAGCCCAAGCCCGAGACCCGCAAGGTCATGAACGCCGAGCGCAAGGCGCTGCTGGTGATGGGGCTCGGTGCCGGGGCGACGCTCGAAGACGTCAAGTCGAAATACAAGGCGCTGGTGAAGCAGCACCATCCCGACGCCAATGGCGGCGACCGCTCCACCGAGGATCGCCTGATCGAGATCATCAAAGCGTATAATTATCTGAAGACCGTGGTGCGCGAGGCCTGAGTTCGCACTTCCGTCGCCCCTGCGTTCGCAGGGACGACGGCGGAGTTTGTGGCTCCGCCGTCGCATGTTTTCCGCTGTTTCAGCCTTTCGGCACTGCCCCGACATAGGACGAGCTCGGCCGGATCAGCCGCCCGGTGCGGCGCTGCTCGAGCGCGTGCGCGGTCCAGCCGGCGGCGCGGGCCACGGCGAAGATCGGCGTGAACGCCTGTCGTGGGATCTTCAGGGCGTCGAGCAGGATCGCGGTGAAGAACTCGACATTGGTCTCGAGCGGCCGCTCCGGATTCTTCTTCCGCAACGCCTCGCGGATATAGGCTTCGACCTCGCCGGCGAACGGCAGGTCGGCACCACTGGCTTCCAGTCGCTCGATTGCGACCTTCAGCACGTCGGCCCGCGGGTCGCGCACGCGATAGACGCGGTGGCCGAAGCCCATCAGCCGTTCGCCATGCGCCAGCGCGCCGTCGACCCAGGGCTTGATGCGTTCCCGCGTGCCGATCGCGTCCAGCATCTCCAGCACCGGCTCCGGCGCGCCGCCATGCAACGGGCCGGTCAGCGCGCAATAACCTCCGGTGATGGCCGCGAACAGGTCGGCCTGCGTCGAGGCGATCACCCGCGTGGTGAAGGTCGATGCATTCATGCCGTGATCGCAGACCGTGACGAAATAAGCATCGAGCGCGGCAGCTTCGCGCGGCTCGGCCGTGTGACCCAGCAGCATCCGCAGCGTATCGGCGGCGTGGCTCGCATTCGCCTCCGGCGCGATCGGATCATGCCCCCTGGCGCGCTGGACCAGGGCGCCGGCGATCACCGGGAAGGCGCCGACAATGGTCGCCTCGTGCTCCAGCCCGTTCTCGCCGCGCAGTCCCGCGATGGCGGCACGGAAGCCGTCGACGATCGACATGCCGCGGGTCGCCGGCAGCAGGTCCGGCAGCCGGGCGAAGGCGCGTTCGCGGGCGGCCCCGAGGCTGGCGCGGACATTGGCTTCGCTCAGCGACTTGCCGGTGGCGCCGTTCCACAGCCGCGCGGTAACGCCCTCGAAGCTCGACTTGCCTGCGAGGTTGGCGACGTGCTCGCCGGCGATGATCAGTTCGCCGCGCTCGCCGTCGACATGGCTCAACACGGTCTCGGCGGCGGGAACGCCGTCCAGACCGATCTGGCTCTTGGTGAGAATCATGTTCATGGCCCGATCTCCTTGCTTCACACCGCAAAGGTCGGGCCCCTCGACGAGTTGATCAATCTTGATTATATCAATCAATATGAAAAAATCCGCCGAGCTTTACCTCTCTGCCCGAGAAGCCGCCGCCGAGCTCGCGATCTCGCCGGCGACCCTCTATGCCTATGTCAGCCGCGGGTTGATCCGCTCCGAGCCGTCGCCGGATTCGCGCAGCCACCGCTACCGTGCCGAGGACATCAGGGGCCTGAAGGAGCGCCGTGTACCGTCGCCGGAACCGCGCGGGTTCCGCAATTTCGACGCCGAACTGCCGGTGATGGATTCGGCGATCGCCACCATCACCGAGCAAGGCCCGATCTATCGCGGTGTGAACTGCGTCGATCTCGCTGAACGGGATACGCTGGAGCACACCGCGACGCTGCTGTGGGACGTCACCGGCGTCGATCCGTTCGCCTCCGACAATTGTCCGCACGTCTCCGATGAAATGCGCGCGATCGCGGAGGCGGCGCGGCGGGCGCAGCCGATCGACCGCACCGTCGCCGTGCTGGCGCTGGCGGCAAGTGCCGATCCCGGCGCCTTCACCCGCGCGCCCGACGGCCGCGCCATGGTTGGCGGGCGGATCTTGCGGCTGCTGGTCGCGACCATGCTCAACGCCGTGCCGTCGGCCGAACCGCTGCATCAGCAGGTGGCGCGGGTGTGGGCGGCCGACAACAAGCATGCGCCCGACCTGATCCGCCGCGCACTGGTGCTGCTCGCCGATCATGAATTGAATGCCTCCACCTTCACCGCGCGTTGCGCGGCATCGACCGGGCTCAATCTGTACGACGCGGTGATCGCAGGCCTCGTCGCGCTGAAAGGGCCGATGCACGGCGGCGCCGGCGTGCTCGCCTCGCGCCTGGTCAAGACGATGCTCGACAACGACGTAGCGCCTGTGGTCCGCGAGCGCGTCGCGCTTGGTGAGCGCTTCGCCGGCTTCGGCCACGGCGTCTACAAGAAGGGCGATCCGCGCGCGATCTCGCTGCTCGAGGCGCTGACGCGGGCCGGTGCGCCGCGCAAATTCACCCGGGAGGTGCCGGAGCGGATCGCGGAGGCGACCGGCGAGTTCGTCAACATCGATTACGCGCTGGCGGTGCTGGTGCATGCGCTGCGGATGCCGGCAGGCAGCGAGCTCGCGCTGTTCGCGATGGCCCGCAGCGTCGGATGGATCGCGCATGCCAGCGAGCAGCTCGCGCTCGGCAGGCTGATCAGGCCTCGTGCCCGCTATGTCGGTCCGGCGCCGGGGCGGGCCGGCGCGACCAACAGCATCTAGCTATTTCGTCGGCTTGGCGGTTTCGATCAGGCCGCCGCCATGCCGGCGGCGGATGGTCCAGACCGCGAGCGCCAGGATCACGGCACAGCCCGCCACCGCGAACATCCACAGGTGCTTGCCGACATGCTCGTGGTGCGGCAGGCCGGCATAGTCATGCAGCGCGGTGACCGCGAGCACGCCGGGCAGCACATGCGCCGGCGCCCAGAGCAGGATCGCGGGGATGTTGACCGCGTAGAAGCGCTGTGGCGGCATGTCGAGCGCGCCCGCCGTGAGCGGTACGAAGGCACGGATCGGCGGCACGAAGCGGGCGAAGAACACCGCCAGCACGCCCCAGCGGTTGAAGAAGGCCTCGCTCTGCGCCACCACCCGCGGATAATTGGACAGCGGCCAGGCCGACAGGATCTCGCGCTGGCTGCGATAGCCGATCAGGTAGGCGGTGCCGTCACCGAGCATTGCACCGGCGGCCGCGGCGGCCAGCACCGGCCACAG
This sequence comes from Bradyrhizobium sp. UBA2491, assembly GCF_002341725.1. Classification (NCBI taxonomy): domain Bacteria; kingdom Pseudomonadati; phylum Pseudomonadota; class Alphaproteobacteria; order Hyphomicrobiales; family Nitrobacteraceae; genus Bradyrhizobium; species Bradyrhizobium sp. UBA2491. The sequence continues at coordinate 18,548 of NZ_DDOP01000042.1, read as the reverse complement.
CTTCAATTCGCCGCCGGGCACCAGCGCGCTCAGCGCCAGGATGATGGTCGAGCCCGGCACCAGCGAGCCGACCACCGGAACGGCCTCCAGCAGGGCAGCCAGAAACAGCGTCAGATAGGCGAGCCAGGCATGGGCCGAAACGAATGTGATCAGGGGATCGAGGAATGAAGTCACAAGATTCCTGTGGCGGCGTGCGTGTGGGTGTCAGACCTAACAACTCGGGTCAGGGGTGAAAAGTGCCTGGTTCCGGTCAGGCGTCGGCGTCGATCGGACAAAAGTACGGCGCGATTCGCAGGGCAGCCCTCCAAAAACCGAACGCCGGCCCTATCTTCATGATAGAACAACGGAACTTTGATTGGCCCTCGGGCTTCTGCCGACCGTTGCTCTCTGCTAGGCTGGCGTTTAGCACCCAATCCGCAGCCAAACGATCAATCTGGTTTCGGGAATGCCCGGGACCTCGGAGGATGAATGACGACCGCCGTCCAGACCAAGAATCAGGAACCCGTCGGCTTGCCCGACATGAAGGTGTCGGTCCGGCAGGTGTTCGGGATCGATAGCGACCTGGAAGTTCCCGCCTATTCCGAAGTCGACCCGCACGTGCCGGAGGTCGACAGCGACTATCGCTTCGACCGCGCCACCACGCTCGCGATCCTCGCCGGCTTCGCCAAGAACCGCCGCGTGATGGTCACCGGCTATCACGGCACCGGCAAGTCGACTCATATCGAGCAGGTCGCGGCCCGGCTCAACTGGCCTTGCGTCCGCGTCAACCTCGACAGCCACATCAGCCGTATCGACCTCGTCGGCAAGGACGCGATCGTGGTCAAGGATGGCAAGCAGGTCACCGAATTCCGCGACGGCATCCTGCCTTGGGCGTTGCAGCACAATATCGCGCTTGTGTTCGACGAGTATGACGCCGGCCGCCCGGACGTGATGTTCGTGATCCAGCGCGTGCTGGAAGTCTCCGGCCGCCTAACGCTGCTCGACCAGAACAAGGTGATCAAGCCGCATCCGGCGTTCCGCCTGTTCTCGACCGCCAACACGGTCGGCCTCGGCGACACCTCGGGCCTCTATCACGGCACCCAGCAGATCAACCAGGGCCAGATGGACCGCTGGTCGATCGTGACCACGTTGAACTACCTCGCTCATGACGAGGAAGTGGAGATCGTGCTGGCCAAGGCGAAGCACTATCGCACCCAGGAAGGCCGCGACATCGTCAACAAGATGGTGCGGCTCGCGGATCTGACCCGCAACGCCTTCGCCAATGGCGATCTGTCGACGGTGATGAGCCCGCGCACGGTGATTACCTGGGCCGAGAACGCCGATATCTTCAGCGACATCGGCTTCGCGTTCCGCGTCACCTTCCTCAACAAGTGCGACGAGCTGGAGCGGCCGCTCGTGGCCGAGTTCTACCAGCGCTGCTTCAACGTCGAGCTGCCGGAATCCTCGGTCAACGTGGCGCTCAGCTAGTCCATGCCGAAACTCTCCGTCGAGCGCACAGTCACACAGACGAAGAAAGCGGTGCTCGGCGGATTGCTCCGCTACAACAACGAGAAGATGGGGAAGCAGAAGTACAAGCGCTTCGCCATCTCGCTGCGCCAGGGTGACGAGATCGTCGGCGGCGTCGTCGGCGAGGTCTGGACAGCGGTGTTGTTCATCCAGTTGTTCTGGCTGGAGCAGAGGTTTCGCAGCAAGGGCTTCGGCGCCAAGCTGATCAAGGCGATCGAGGACGAGGCGCGGCGCTTCGGAGCGACGCAATCCTACGTGGATACGATGAGCTTCCAGGCGCCGGGCTTCTACCGCGCCAACGGATATAAAGAGTTCGGTTCGATTGAGGGATATCCCGGTGGCGTCACGCGCCATTGGTTTACGAAATCGCTATGACAACCTCCAACATCAAATTCCGTCCCGGGTCGAAGGAAGCGCCGACCGAGCCGTTCAAGCGCTCGGTGTCGGCGTGCCTGAAGGCGATCGCCAAGAAGCCGGAGCTCGAGGTCTCGTTCGCCGCCGAGCGTCCCGGGCTCGCGCCCGGCAAGGCGCGGCTGCCGGAGCCGGCGCGCAAGATGACCAAGCGCGATGCGGCGATCGTGCGCGGCCACGCCGATTCGATCGCGCTCAAGATCGCCTGTCACGATCCCAAGGTGCATCGCAAGCTGATGCCGGGCAATCCGCAGGCGCGTGGCGTGTTCGAAGCGGTCGAGCAGGCGCGTGTCGAGGCGATCGGCTCGCGGCGGATGGCGGGTGTCGCCAAGAACCTGACCGCGATGCTCGACGACCATTTCCATCGCGGCAAGTATGACGAGATCACCGATCGCGCCGATGCGCCGCTGTCGGATGCGCTGGCGATGCTGGTGCGCGAGCGCCTCACCGGCCTCGCTCCGCCCGCCGCCGCGAAGAAGATGGTCGATCTCTGGCGTCCGTTGCTGGAGGACAAGATCGGCTCGCGGCTCGACAAGCTCAGCCGCTTCACCGAGGACCAGGCCCGGTTCGGCGACCTCGTCCATGATCTGCTGTCGGCGCTCGATCTCGGCGACGACCGCAACATGGATTCCGACGATGACGACGACCAGGACGAGAACCAGGACGGCGAGAGCGATCAGTCCGGCGCCGAAGGCTCGCCCGATTCCGATGCCGCGCAGGAGATGAGCGCCGACCAGGCGCAGACCACCGCGGAGGAGATGAGCGAGAGCGCGATGGAGAGCGCGCAGGCTTCGACGTCTGATACGTTCGACGATGGCGAACTCGGCGACGACGAGACGCCGGGCGAGGCGACGCGGCCGAATTCGCGCGGCCAGAACGAGCCGCGCGGTCCGGAGTATCATGCCTTCGCGCCGAAATTCGACGAGGTGATCGCGGCCGAGGATCTCTGCGATCATGACGAGCTGGAGCGGCTGCGCTCCTATCTCGACAAGCAGCTCGCGCATTTGCAGGGTATCGTGGCGCGGCTCGCCAACCGCCTGCAGCGCCGCCTGATGGCGCAGCAGAATCGCGCCTGGGAGTTCGACCTCGAAGAGGGCATCCTCGATCCGGCGCGGCTGTCGCGCGTCGTCACCGATCCCTATCACCCGCTGTCCTTCATGCACGAGAAGGAGGCGACCTTCCGCGACACCGTGGTGACGCTGCTGCTGGACAATTCCGGCTCGATGCGTGGCCGCCCGATTACGGTCGCGGCCACCTGCGCCGACATCCTGGCGCGCACGCTGGAGCGCTGCGGCGTCAAGGTCGAGATCCTGGGCTTCACCACTCGCGCCTGGAAGGGCGGGCAGTCGCGCGAGGCGTGGCTTGCCGCCGGCAAGCCGGCCAATCCGGGCCGCCTCAACGACCTGCGCCACATCATCTACAAATCGGCCGATGCGCCATGGCGGCGTGCGCGCAAGAATCTCGGCCTGATGATGCGCGAGGGTCTGCTCAAGGAAAACATCGACGGCGAGGCGCTGGACTGGGCGCACAAGCGCCTGCTGGCGCGTCCCGAGCAGCGCCGCATCCTGATGATGATCTCCGACGGTGCGCCGGTGGACGATTCCACGTTGTCGGTCAATCCCGGCAATTATCTCGAGCGGCATCTGCGTCACATCATCGAGGAGATCGAGACCCGCTCGCCGGTCGAACTGATCGCGATCGGCATCGGCCACGACGTGACGCGCTATTATCGCCGTGCCGTCACCATCGTGGACGCCGAAGAGCTTGGCGGTGCCATCACCGAAAAGCTCGCCGAGCTGTTCAGCGAGACCCACGGCTCTGCGCCCGCCCCGGGCACCCGGCGCCGCCTCCACTCGTGAGACATGCGCTCACATTCTAGCCGCCGCCATTTCCTGAGAGATATGGCGGCGGGGCTGTCGGTCGCGGCATTGCCGCGTCTCGCGCAGGCGCAAAACGCGACGCAGCCTCCATTGCCGCCGAGACCAGCCGCCGGTCCGAGTGCGTCCCGCGTCAACGAACCCGTTTCGATCGAGGTCAAGGCCCGGCCGCTGGCCTCATTCGATATCCGCGATCGTTCGCGGGTGCGGTTCGGTGCGCTGGAATTTCGCAGCGGCCTGATCCTGACCTCGTCGTTCGCAGGTTTCGGCGGCTACTCGGCGTTGCGCCTCGATCCCAGGGGTGAGCGCTTCATCGCGGTCAGCGATCGCGGTAGCTGGCTCACCGGCCGCATCGTCTATCGCGGCCGGGAGATGGTCGGGCTGGGTGACGTCGAGGCTGCACCGCTGCTCGGCGCAGATGGCAGGCCGATCACAGTCAACAGGGGCTGGTTCGATTCGGAATCGCTCGCGCTCGACGGCTCGATCGCCTATGTCGGGCTCGAGCGGGTCAACCAGGTGCTGCGCTACGATTTCTCCAAAGGCTTCACCCGCTCGCGCGGCGAGGTGGTGCCGCTGCCGGCGGCGGCGCGCAAGCTTCCCAACAACAAGGGGCTGGAGGCGCTGGTCTTCGTTCCCAAGACGATGGCCAACGTTCAACCGCTTGCCGGCACGCTGATCGCACTGTCCGAGCGGGGCCTCGATGCCAGCGGCAACCTGATCGCCTTCCTGGTCGGCGGCAAGACGCCGGGTCAGTTCAGCGTTCGCCGCACCGACAATTTCGACATCAGCGACGCGGTGCTTCTACGCTCTGGCGATCTCTTGATCCTGGAGCGGAAATTCTCCTGGATCGGCGGCGTCGGCATCCGCATCCGCCGCCTCGCGCTGTCGGACATCGTGCCAGCTGCCCTGGTCGATGGGCCGGCGATCTTCAACGCCGATCTCGGCAACGAGATCGACAATATGGAAGGCATCGATGCCCATGTCACCGACGAGGGAGAGACCGTGCTGACCATGATCTCCGATGACAATTTCTCCCTGATCCAGCGTAATCTGCTGCTGCAATTCACGCTGGTGGAATGATCCGCGGGCAACGGCGTCAGAGCATTGCTGCTCTGCGTCCCGGCCTCTCCGCGGCTCCTGCCTGTTGGTGATCGACCGGGCGGCCCCTATGTTAACGGCGCCTTTCCCCCGATCCCGGATATCCCCGCATGAGCACCCTGTTCTCTCCGATCGAACTGCGCGGCCTCAAGCTCTCCAATCGCATCATGGTTTCGCCGATGTGCCAGTATTCGGCCGACGACGGTTCGGCCAATGACTGGCACTTCACCCACATCAACATGCTGGCGCTGTCGGGAGCTGCGATGTTCTGCATCGAGGCCACCCATGTCGAGGATATCGGGCGGATCACGCCGGGCTGCCTCGGCCTTTACAGCGATGCCAACGAGGCGGCGCTGAAGCCGATCCTGGCCTCGGTGCGCAAGCATTCGAAGGCCGCGGTCGCGATGCAGCTCGCTCATGCCGGCCGCAAGGCCTCGAGCCAGCGTCCCTGGGAGGGCGGGCAGTTGATTCCGATCGCCGAAGGTGGCTGGCAGACGGTGGGACCGTCTGCGGTCCCGCATAAGGACGGCGAGGCCGCGCCGGTGGCGCTCGATGATGCCGGCCTGAAGCGCATCCGCGAAGCATTCGTCGCTGCCGCGAAGCGCGCCGACCGGCTCGGCATCGATGCGCTCGAACTGCACGGCGCGCACGGCTATCTGCTGCATCAGTTCCTGTCGCCTCTCGCCAACAAGCGCACCGACCAGTATGGCGGCTCGCTCGAGAACCGGATGCGCTTTCCGCTGGAAGTGTTCGACGCCGTGCGTGCTGCATTTCCGGACCGCAAGCCGGTCGGCGTCCGGGTCTCGGCGACCGACTGGGTCGAGGGCGGCTGGGACGTCGCGCAGACCGTCGAATTCACCAGGGAGCTGAAGAAGCGCGGCGTCGACTGGATGGACGTCTCGTCGGGCGGCGTCTCGCCGTTGCAGAAGATCCAGCTCGGGCCGGGCTACCAGGTGCCGGCGGCGCAGGCGGTGAAGGAGGCGACCGGCGTCACCACGATGGCGGTCGGCCTGATCACCGAAGCCAAGCAGGCCGAGGAGATCGTCGCGTCAGGCAAGGCCGACATGGTGGCGCTCGCCCGCGGCATGCTCTACGACCCGCGCTGGGGCTGGCACGCCGCCGCCGAACTTGGCGGCGAGGTCTCGGCACCGCCGCAATACTGGCGCTCGCAGCCGTCGACGCAGAAGGCGCTGTTCGGCAAGATCACCTTCGGTGCGCGGTAAGGCTGCATCGGTCGCGAAGCCCGCTTCGCCATGAGGCTTTCGTCGATGCGAGGAGCGATGCCGGCATCGCTCCTCGCATCGGTTTGGAGGCGGAATAATTGCATCGCGGCATACCCGCGTGCTAGCGTTCCACTCGCATCAAGAGTTGGGGCGACGCCCAACGCCAACCTGCCAATCCGGGCAAGGTGGCACTCCCTCCCGGGAGGATGTGGCCGAGCCGGCAACCAAGCGGACCCGAGCCACCAGCGTCGTTCCTCAGGCAAAGGAATGCCGCGTCATGCCGATCAAGATCCCCGACGATCTCCCCGCCCGTGAAACGCTGGAAGCAGAAGGCGTCGCGGTCATGCGCGAGGCCGACGCGATACGGCAGGACATCCGCCCGTTGCGGATCGGGCTGCTCAATCTCATGCCGAACAAGATCAGCACCGAAACGCAGATCGCTCGTCTGCTGGGCGCAACCCCGCTCCAGATCGAACTGACGCTGGTACGGATCTCCGATCATGTGGCGCGTCACACGTCGGCCGACCATCTGGCGGCGTTCTATCGGCCATGGAGCGACGTCAGCACCGAGCGCTTCGACGGCTTCATCATCACAGGCGCTCCGGTCGAGCGCCTGCCGTTCGAAGAGGTCCGCTACTGGCCCGAGTTGCGGATGATCTTCGAGTGGACGCAAACCCACGTCCACAGCTGCTTGACCATCTGCTGGGCCGCTCAGGCGGCCCTCCATCACTTCCATGCGGTGCCGAAGCACGAGCTTGCCCGCAAGGCCTTCGGAATTTTCCAACATCGCAACCTGGCCCCGGCGTCGCCGTACATGAGAGGATTTTCGGACAGATTCGACGTCCCGGTCTCGCGTTGGACGGAGGTCAGGACCTCCGACATTTCGCAAAGCCGCGGCCTGCATGTCCTCGCCGCCAGCGAGGAGGCTGGTCCTTGCCTCGTGAGCGATCCGCGGCGCCGTTCGTTGCATATCTTCAATCATTTCGAGTACGAGACCGGCACGCTCGCGGATGAGTATGCGCGCGACGGCAACGCTCAGCTGCCTGCCAATTATTTCCCGGGCGATGATCCCTCGCGACGCTCAGAGAACGTCTGGCGCAGTCACGCCCACCTTCTGTTCGGCAACTGGATCAACGAAATCTACCAAACCGCGCCGTTCGATTCCGCCACGATCGGCCGCGCCTCGCCGGTGATGTCCTAGCGCGTTACCGATCACGGAGTCGTCGTCGCTCGCTGCGGATCATGGAGCGACAAAGCCATTGTCCTGCCGCGGCCTGGGCAGGTACTCTCGGAGCGCGTGCGCAAGACACGCATCAACAATGCGAGAGAGGAAACCCATGGAACTCGGATACTTCGCGATGCCGTCGCATCCGCCGGAGTGCGGATTGAAAGAGGGCCACGACTGGGACCTGCAAGTGCTGCGCTGGCTCGATGAACTCGGCTATCAGGAAGCCTGGATCGGCGAGCACCACACCGCGCCCTGGGAGCCGCACCCGTCGCCCGATCTCTTGGTGGCGCAGGCGCTGTTGCAGACCAAGAATCTGCGCATCGGCCCCGGCGGCTTCCTGCTGCCGTATCACCATCCCGCCGAACTCGCCAACCGCGTCGCGATGCTCGACCACATCTCGAACGGCCGCCTGAATTTTGGCGTTGCGGCATCAGGCCTGCCGAGCGACTGGGCGATGTTCAATGTCGACGGCATGTCCGGGCAAAACCGCGACATGACCCGCGAGGCGCTCGAGATCATCCTGAAGATGTGGACCGAGCCGGGACCCTGGACGCACAAGGGCAAGTTCTGGACGGTCACCAAGCCGGACACGATGTTCGACTTCCTCAAGCCGCACATCAAGCCTCAGCAAGCGCCGCATCCGCCGATCGGCGTCGCCGGCCTGTCGAAGAACTCGGACACCTTGAAGCTCGCCGGCGAGCGCGGCTTCATCCCGATGAGCCTCAACCTGAACCCGGCCTATGTCGGCAGCCACTGGGATTCGGTAGAAGCGGGCGCCGCCAAGACCGGTCGCAAGCCGAGCCGCAAGGACTGGCGGATGGTACGCGAAGTGTTCGTCGCCGACACCGACGCGGAGGCCTGGAAGCTCTCGACCGGCGACATGATGGGCCGGATGATGAGCGAATATTTCCTGCCGCTGCTCGGTCACTTCGGCTTCAAGGATTATCTGAAAGCCTCGCCCGACGTGCCCGACAGCGACGTCACGGTCGAATATTGTGCACGGAACAACTGGATCGTCGGCTCGCCGGCAACCGTCACCGAGAAGATCGAGAAGATCTATCACGAGGTCGGCGGCTTCGGCGTGCTGCTGGTGTTCGGCTTCGACTACAAGCACAAGCCCGAGGCCTGGCACAATTCGCTGCGGTTGCTCAAGCAGGAGGTGCTGCCGCGACTGAAGCATCTCGATGCATCGGTTGGCCGCGCGGCCTAGCTTTTGACGGTGAGAAAGAACGCGGGGCAGCGGCGAGGCTGCCCCGTTGTCATGTGAGGTCGGACAATCGACGTCATGCGCAGGCGGAATGCGCCGCATGCGTTGATCCGATTACCCCGTGGATCGGTGTAACTGGTTGCAGTAACCGCAGAGTGTGGTGCCGGTCGCAGTCATGTGAGTGGGGAGCACTATCGCGATGCAGCGAAAAGGCCTAGCCTGAACGACGGCGCAATTCATTGATGAGGCAGAGCAATGCGCAGCCGCGTCAGAAAATTTGCCCATGTGCTGGAGCGTTTCGGGCTTGCCCTGGCGGGAGCCGCGAGCGGCCTGTTCGTCGCCATCCATGTCGGCTCGAGCGTCTCGGCGCTGACGTCGCAGGCGTTCCTGCTCATCATGATGCTGGGTGGCGCGATCGGGTTCTATCTCGGCATCGATACGCCGCCGAAGCTGTTTCGCCCGAAGGACTCGGCCTCGACGCGCAAGATCGACGCGGCGGAGTTGCTCAGCGCGGTCGGCACCTTCCTCGCCACGCTGGTGGCGTTCTTCTCGGTCGGCGTGATCGTGCTGCGCAGCGAGCCGGACATCGCCTGGACCGCGGCGATCATGACAGGCTGGGTGCTTGGCGTCGCCATGCAGATCGTCGCCGGCACGATCGCGCGCACCCGGGCCTGATTGGACTCAGCCGGCGATGCCCAATCCGGCGAGATGCGTGTCGACGAATTGCGTGAGCCGCTCGCGTAGCCGCTCCGGCGGCACCGCGACCATGCGTTCCTCGAGGCCGAGCGAGATGATGCCGTGGACCGCGGAGAACATCATGCGCGACAGCAGCGCGATATCGTCCGGATCGCGATCGGGCAACAGCCGCACCAGCGGTGCGTGCATCAGCGCGAACGCGTCCATCACCATCGCGAGGATATCTTCCGGAAACGGCCGGTCGTTCTCCATCCGATGCTCGAACAGCGAGCGCAGCAGATTGGCGTGCTCGGTGGCGAAGCCGAGATAGGCATCGGCGAGCCCGTGCAACTGGCGCAGGGGATCGTCGGCGGGAACCGCCTTGAGCCGGGCGGTCAGGGCCTGAACGGTCTCCCGGTTCACGGTCAAGATCAGGCCGTCGAAGTCGCCGAATTCATTGTAGACGCTGCCGATCGAGCAGCCGGCTGCCTCGGCAACATCACGAACCTTCAATGATCTCAATCCTTTAGTGGTGATGTACCGGCGCGCGATCTCGATCAGCAGAGCTCGCCGCTGAAGTTTTCTCCGGTCCCGTCGCGATTCTTCTTGAACAATGTTCATTTTCGTATTACTAATTTGAGCGTTGCTCAAGTTGGCATAGGAGGCCACTCACATGCAGACCCTAGCACTTCAATTGACCACCACCTTTGTCGATGACGCGATCGAGTTCGTGAAGGGCTTCGGCCGCGTCATGTTCGATCTGGCGACTGCGCCGATCGAGCGGATCGCCCGCGCCTGCGACGTCGCCGGCGTGCTGGAGCAGCGGCGCGCGGATCGACACGCGCCGCGCCCGTCGGCTGCTGGCGGCGGCCGTTGCAAATCGCGCAACTGCCGTTGGTCGCCGTTCCGCGGCCTGAGTGAACTGACCTGAAGTGCGCAGTCCGCAATTGTCGCCGAAACCGCAACAAAGCACTCACTATGTCCCCGCGAACTGATGTCGAGATCAAACAACCCCAAGTCTGGATAAGGTCTCGTACATCTCTCGCGGGCAATGTCCCGTCGTTTCGGCGCTGCGGATGTGCGCCGGTTCGAACCGAACCATTGCGAAAAAGACTAAAAGCTGCGGCATCTCCGTCATTGTCACCCCGCCCATCCCTCTCTGCCACGCGAACTCCCTGACTGCTGGCGCCGTGCGCGCTAACCCAAGGAACCGGTCATGATCAAGGAATTGATGACGTCCCGCCGCTTCGCGCCGCTGTTCTGGTCGCAGTTCTGTTCGGCATTGAATGACAACGTGCTCAAGAATGCGCTCGTCATCATGCTGCTCTATAGCGTGGCGACCGAGCAGGGGCCGGCGCTGGTGCAACTCGCCGGCGCGGTGTTCATTGTTCCGTTCTTCGTGTTGTCTGCGCTCGGCGGCGAACTCGCCGACCGCTACGTCAAATCCATCGTGGCGCGGCGCCTGAAATTCTTCGAGATCTTTGCCGCGGCCTTTGCCGCCGCCGGCTTCTTCATGCACTCGATCCCGCTGCTGTACGTCGCATTGGCGCTGTTCGGCGTCGTGGCTGCGCTGTTCGGCCCGGTGAAGTATGCGATGCTGCCCGACCAGCTCTCGGTTTCGGAGCTCGCGACCGGCAACGCGCTGGTCGAGGGCGCGACCTTCATGGCGATCCTGATCGGCACCATCGCGGGCGGCCTGTTCGTCGCCGGCGCGAGCCACATGGGCTGGATCTGCACCGCCGTGGTCGGTCTGTCGATGCTGTCCTGGGTGTTCGCCTCGCGCATCCCGGTCACGCAGCCCTCCGCGCCTGAGCTTGCCATTACCAAGAACCCGTGGACCTCGACGGTGCGCCTGTTGAAGTCGCTCTATGCCGAACAGCGGCTGTGGGACGGCATGGTGATCGTGTCCTGGTTCTGGATGGTCGGCGCGATCGTGCTGTCGCTGCTGCCCGCGCTGATCAAGGAGGGCGTCGGCGGCACCGAGGGCGTGGTCACGCTGTGCCTCGCCGTGTTCGCGATCGGCATCGCCGCCGGCTCACTGTTCGCCGCGCAGCTGAGTCATGTTCGGCCGAACCTTGCGCTGGTTCCGATCGGCGCCATCGTGATGGGCCTGGTCGGCCTCGACCTCGCTTGGGCGATCGCCACCACCTCGCTCGGCAAGGACGTCACGGCGGCTGCGTTCGCGACCTCGTTTGGCGGCTTCCGCATGCTGGCCGACTTCTTCCTGTTTGCCTTCGGCGGCGGCCTGTTCGTGGTGCCGTCGTTCGCCGCGGTGCAGGCCTGGACCGCGCCGTCCGAGCGCGCCCGCATCATCGCCGCCGGCAACATCTTGCAGGCCGGCTTCATGGTCGCCGGTGCGGTGTTCGTCGGCGCGCTGCAAGCCATCGGTCTTCCGATCGCCTGGATCTTCTTCGGCCTCGCCATTGCGAGCTTCGGCACGGTCTGGTTCGTGCTGAGCAAATGGGGCAAGGAAGGCGTCCGCGATTTCGGCGCGTTGCTGTTCCGCGCGCTGTTCCGGGTCGAGGTCCGCGGCATGGAAAACCTGCCGCCCGAGGGCACGCGGATGCTGATCGCGCCCAACCATGTCAGCCTGGTCGACGGTCCGCTGCTGCACGCCACGCTGCCGATCGACGCGAGCTACGCGGTCGATACCGGAATCTCCAAGGCATGGTGGGCCAAGCCGTTCCTGAAGATGATCAAGCACTACACGATGGATCCGTCCAAGCCGCTGGCCGCGCGCGACCTGATCAAGCTGGTCGCGGCCGGTGAGCCGGTGGTGATCTTCCCGGAAGGCCGCATCACGCTCTCCGGCTCGCTGATGAAGGTCTATGACGGCACCGCGATGATCGCCGACAAGGCCGATGCCGTCGTTGTTCCGGTCCGCATCGAGGGCGCGCAGCGCTCGCATCTGAGCTATCTCAAGGATGGCCAGATCAAGCGCTCCTGGTTCCCCAAGGTGACGATCTCGATCCTGCCGCCGGTGAAGCTGCCGATTGACCAGGCGCTGCGTGGCAAGGCGCGCCGCAACGCCGCCGGCGCCGCGCTGCAGGACGTCATGATCGACGCCATGGTGCAGAATGCGATGCTCGACCAGACCCTGTTCGAGGGCCTCGGCCATGCCTATCGCGACCGCGACACCGGCAAGCCGATCATCGAGGACGCGCTCGGCACCAAGCTGACCTATCGCAAGCTGATCCTCGGCGCACAGGTGCTGAGCCGCAAGTTGGAGCAAGGCACTGCGGTGGGCGACAATGTCGGCGTGCTGTTGCCGAATTCGGCCGGCGTCGCCGTCGTGTTCTTCGCGTTGCAGACCATCGGCCGGGTGCCGGCGATGCTCAACTTCTCGGCCGGTCCGGTCAATGTGCTGGCCGCGATGAAGGCGGCGCAGGTCAAGACCGTGCTGACCTCCAAGGCCTTCATCGAGAAGGGCAAGCTCGACAAGCTGATCGCCGCGATCGCCGGCCAGGCGCGCGTGGTTTATCTCGAGGATGTCAGGGAGGGCATCAGCCTCGCTGACAAGATCGCGGGCTTCCGCGCCGGCATCGCGCCGCGTGTCGCGCGCAAGGCCAACGATCCCGCGGTCATCCTGTTCACCTCAGGTTCGGAAGGCACGCCGAAGGGTGTCGTGCTGTCCCACCGCAACATCCTCGCCAATGCGGCGCAGGCGCTGGCGCGGGTCGATGCCAATGCCGACGACAAGGTGTTCAACGTCCTGCCGGTGTTCCATTCGTTCGGTTTGACCGGCGGCATGATGATGCCGATCCTCGGCGGCATCCCGATCTTCATGTATCCGTCGCCGCTGCACTACCGGATCGTGCCCGAGCTGATCTACCAGACCGGCGCCACCATCCTGTTCGGTACCGACACCTTCCTCACCGGCTATGCCCGCTCGGCGCATGCCTATGACTTCCGTACGTTGCGGCTCGTCATCGCCGGCGCCGAAGCGGTGAAGGAGCGCACGCGGCAGGTCTATATGGAGCGCTACGGCATCCGCATCCTCGAAGGTTACGGCGTCACCGAGACCGCGCCGGTGCTCGCGATGAACACGCCGATGGCCAACCGCCAGGGCACTGTGGGTCGCATCTCGCCGCTGATGCAATATCGCCTTGATCCGGTCCCAGGCATCGAGGAAGGCGGCCGCCTCTCCGTAAAGGGGCCGAACGTGATGCTCGGCTATCTCCGCGCCGAGAATCCCGGCGTGCTGGAGCCGCTGCCCGAAGGTTGGCACGACACCGGCGACATCGTTACGATCGATGCGCAGGGCTTCATCGCGATCAAGGGCCGCGCCAAGCGCTTCGCCAAGATCGCCGGCGAGATGGTCTCGCTGTCGGCGGTCGAGACCATGGCGACCACGTTGTGGCCGCAGGCGATGTCGGTTGCGGTCACGCTGCCCGATCAGCGCAAGGGCGAACGCATCGTGCTGCTCACGACGCAGAAGGATGCCGACCGATCAGCGATGCAGCGCCAGGCCAAGAGCGTCGGCGCCTCCGAGCTCGCGGTACCTGCCGACATCCGCGTCGTCGACAAGGTGCCGCTGCTCGGCACCGGCAAGACCGACTATGTCGGCGCGACGGCGCTCGCCAAGGAACTCGCGGCTGCGCCGGTTGTGCAGGCCGAGGAGCAGCCGGCCGAGCCGGAGCCGCTCGCGCAACATGTCGCATGAGTCTTGGCATGATGGTTGTGCTTTTCGGGCGCATGTTGTCAGATGGACGGCAACTGCTCCCGAGAAAGCACGATCATGCTGGACAGACTGAACCCGGCTACCGAAGACAGGCCTGAATTCGTCGCCGAACGATGGATTGCCGCGCTCGATGCAGCGCTCGCCGACCGTTCTCGTGAAACCGTCGCCGCGCTGTTCGCGCCCGAGAGCCACTGGCGCAACATCTTCGGCATCTCCTGGCATTTCGCGACCTTCAGCGGGCAACAGAGCGTCGTTTCCGAGCTGCTCGCGCGCGCTGAGGCGGTCAACGCGCGCGGCTTTCGTCTCGACGACCGTGCCTTGATACCGCGGCGCGCGGTGGTGGCCGGACGTGAGGTGATCGAAGCCGTCTTCGCCTTCGAGACGTCGAACGGCGCCGGCACCGGCGCGCTCCGCCTGCTTCCCGGCGCCGATGGAAATTCCGCGGCGTGGACCTTCTCCACCATGCTCGACTTCGACCGCATCTGTGATGCTCGCGCCGGGCAGGCCGCCGAACAATCTCACGCGCGCGATTTCGCCGCACCCGACTGGCTCGAGCAGCGGCAGGCCTCGCGCGCCTATGCGGACCGAGAGCCCGATGTCCTCATTGTCGGCGGCGGGCACGCCGGCATCGCGGCCGCGGTCGAGTGCAAGCGGATCGGGCTCGACGCCTTGATCGTCGATCGCGAGCGCCGCATCGGCGACAATTGGCGGCTGCGCTATCGCGGCCTCAAGCTGCACAACAAGACGCCCGTCAATCTGTTCCGCTACCTGCCGTTCCCGTTGAGCTTTCCGGACTACATCCCGAAGGATAAGATCGCGAACTGGCTGGAAAGCTATGTCGACATCATGGAGCTCGACTTCTGGACCGAGACCTCGTTCGAAGCCGCGCGTTATGACGAGGCGACACAACGCTGGACGGTAACGCTGCAACGGGGCGACGGTCCGCGCACGCTGCATCCGAAGCACATCGTGCTGGCGACCAGCGTCAGCGGCACGCCGAACATCCCGACCATCCCCGGCATCGAGCGCTTCGGCGGCAAGGTGCTGCATTCCAGCCAGTTCGCCGCCGGACGCGAATGGGCCGGACGCTCGGTGGTCGTGTTCGGCACCGGCACCAGCGCGCATGACATCTGCCAGGAGCTGCACGCTGCCGGCGCCGACGTCACCATGATCCAGCGCAGCCCGACCATGGTGGTCAACGTCGAGCCGGCGCAGCTCTACGACAAGACCTATCTCGGCGACGGGCCGCCGATCGAGGTGCGCGACATTCTCAATTCCGGCGTGCCGCTGCCGGTGATGAAGATCGCGCACAAGATCATCACCGACGAGGTGAAGCGGCTCGATGCGCCCCTGCTGTCGCGGCTGGAGCACGCCGGCTTCCGGCTCGAATTCGGCGAGGACGGCACTGGCTGGCCCTTGAAATTCCGCTCCCGCGGCGGCGGCTATTATTTCAACGTCGGCTGCTCCGAGCTGATCGCCGACGGCAAGATCCGCCTGGTCCAGGCCACCGACATTGCCGGCTTCACCGCAGACGGCCTTGCGCTCAACGACGGCACGTTGCTCGCCGCCGAGCTGTTGGTGCTCGCCACCGGCTACAAGGGCCCCGACCATCTGGTCGGCAGGCTGTTCGGCGAGGATGTCGCCGCGCGCGTCGGCCGGGTCTGGGGCTTCGACGAGGCGACGCAGGAGCTGCGCAACATGTGGACGCGCACCGGCCAGCCCGGCCTCTGGTTCACCGGCGGCGCGTTCTCGCAGGCCCGCATCTTCAGCCGCTTCATCGCGTTGCAGATATCAGCGATCGAGGCCGGCACGCTTTCGAAATCATCCAACTGCAAGCACTGATCTGAGGGATACCCATGCCGCTCCCGCTCGATGCCATCATTGCCAACATCATTCCGCTGCTGCCGCTGCGCGATCCCGCCACCATGACACCGCAGAGCGCGCGCGATTCGCTGCGTGCCTTGGCCGATGCCCGCGCCGCGGTGCCGCCGCCGCCGGTCGATGTTGCCAGCAATATCGAGGTGCAGGGCGCCGGCGGCAAGCTCGCCGCGCGGCTCTATCGCAACGGCCGCGGCACGGCGCCGACCGTGATCTTCTTCCACGGCGGCGGCTGGGTCGCCGGCGATCTCGAGACCCATGACCGCCAGGCCCGCAACCTCGCGATCGAGACCGGCGCTGTCGTGATCTCGGTGGATTACCGCCGTCCGCCGGAGACGCGCTTTCCCGGCGCGTTCGAGGATGCCTTCGCCGCGGTCCGCGACGTGGTGGCGCGGATCACAGAATTCGGCGGCGATCTCTCCCGCGTCGGCGTCGCCGGCGATTCCGCGGGCGGCAATCTCGCCGCGACCTCGGCGCTGGCCTGCCGCGATGCCGGCATCGCGCTTGCCGGGCAGCTTCTCGTCTATCCCGTCACCGACGTGGTCGGCAGTTTCGCCGATCCGGCGGAGAACGCGAAATTCCCGTCGCGCGCGGAGAATGCCGAGGGCTACTTCCTGTCCCGCGCGGTGATGGAATGGTTCTGCGGCCATTATCTGGCGAACTCCGCGCAAGGCACCGACTGGCGCGTCTCGCCGCTGCGTGCGTCGAGCCTCAAGGGGACCGCGCCGGCGGTCGTCACCACCGCCTGGTTCGACCCGCTGCGCGACGAGGGCCATGCCTATGCCAGGGCGTTGCAGGCGGCCGGCGTGCCGGTGACCTATCACACCGGCGAGGGCCTGATTCACGGCTATTTCGGTCTCGGCGACGCCTCGGAGGCCGCACGCGCCGAAGCGCAGCGCGCACGGGCGGATTTCAAGGTGTTGCTGGAGAAGGGGGTGTAGCCACGCTGTCGTCCCGGCGAAGGCCGGGACCCATAACCACCGCAGCCTGTTGTTCGAGCGGGCTGTGGCCCCAGCATCCCACCCAATTGTCATTCGGGGTAATGGGTCCCGGCCT
>NZ_DDOP01000042.1:0-1535 GCF_002341725.1 Bradyrhizobium sp. UBA2491 | reverse complement strand
GCCTGCGCCGGGACGACGATGGGGATGGTTCAGCGTCCCATCACCCCCACAGTCATTCTCTTCTCACTCGCCCCTCAATCGTTCCCGATGGTGTCGCCGAACAGCTGCCAGGTCTCGCCGTTGAACTTCTGCAGCCGCATCGCCTCCACCGGGAAGTAATCGGTCGGCGAGGTCTTCACCTTGATGCCGGGCAGGAACATCGGCAGCGCGATGTCGAGATTGGCGGCCTGCTTCATGATGTTCTCATGGGTGAGGTCGTCGCCGCACTGCTTCAGCACCTGCACCGTCGCCTCCGCCACCACATAGCCGTAGACGATCAGTTGGTCCTGCAAATTGCCGTCCGGAAAATACTTCGTCATGAACTCCTTCCAGGCGATGACGTCTTTATCGTCCTTCCACTGCGGATCGTTCGGATCCTTCAGCGAGTAGGACGAGATGATGTCCTTGGAATACTCGAAGCCGGCCGGCTTCAGCACCGAGGACACCGAGGTCGAGGTCGCGGCGAGGAAGAACATGTCCGGCTTCCAGCCGATCTCGCCGATCTTCTTGATCGCCTGCGCCGCCTGCTTGGGGATCGCGTGCATGAACAGCACGTTGGCGCCGGAGGCCTTCAGCTTCACGATCTGGCTGTCGACCGTGGGATCGGTCGATTCATAGGTCGTCTCCGCCACCACCATCTTCGCGGTGTTCTCAGGCCCCAGCCCCTTCTTGAAGCCGTTGCCGTAATCCTTGCCGGCATCGTCGTTCTGGTAGAACAGCGCGATCTTGGCGTCCGGCTTGTTGGTCAGCACGTATTTGGCATAGACCGCGGTCTCGGCCTGGTACGACGGCTGGAAGCCGATCGACCACGGATAATGCTGATAGTCGCCCCACAGCGTGGCGCCGGCGCCGACGAACAGCTGCGGCACCTTCTTGTCGTTGAGATATTTGCGCACGGCAAGCCCGGTCGGCGTGCCCAGCGGATTGAGGATCGCGGCGACCTCCTCCTGCTCCACCAGCTTGCGGGTCTGCTCCACCGTCTTCGGCGGCGAATAGCCGTCGTCGAGCGTGATCAAATTGATCTTGCGCCCGTTCACGCCGCCCTGGTCGTTGATCATCTTGAAGTAGGCGGCCTGGGTCTTCGCGATCACGCTGTAGGCCGATGCCGCGCCGGAGAATGGCGAGGTCTGTCCGAGCTTGATCTCGGTGTCGCTGGCGCCGGTGCCGTATTTCTTCTCGGCGGCATGCGCCTGTGTCGCGAGCGCAAGAGCTGCCAGTGCCGTGATGGCCTTCCAGATCATCGTGAGCCTCCCTGTGCGTTTTTTGTTGTTCGCGGACGCGAGCTTACGCAGGTCGGGGGAGGCAGGCTTGCGGCGAGACGCCGGGTCAGGAATGCGAAAATGCGGCGGGGGTGAAGCGAGGGGCGGGATAAAACCACCCTCGTCGTCCCGGCGAAGGCCGGGACCCATTACCCCGGCTGTTTATTTGGTGCGGCGCTGGGGCAACATTCCGCTTAGCGGCAAATATCTGTGGTAATGGGTCCCCTGAGTTCACAA
>NZ_DDOP01000076.1:0-94063 GCF_002341725.1 Bradyrhizobium sp. UBA2491 | reverse complement strand
CAAGCTACGCCGGACACGCTTTGCCCCGCCGGTCCCGCGTGACTGCGCCACGCGTAGCCCGTCAGGGCGAAGCGTGGAGGCCCGGCCTGGGTTTGAACCAGGATAAACAGTGTTGCACCACTGCCGCGTCGACGCTTCCGCCACCGGGCCGAGCGGATCATTGCTGATTATTTCGGCAGCCGCCACGTTTACTTTTGGTTAACCCTAACTTTTTTCACAACCCTTGATCCGCGCCCTTGCTCAGTGGTGCGCCACGAACGTCATTCGCCACGGATTGTGCCCGATGTTGCGCGGCGCCCGCGTGGCGCTGAATCCCGCGGCGCCGAGCTTGGCGATCATCTCGTCCTCGCCGTAGCGTTGCAGCCCGATCCTGGTGCGCAGCTGCCGGTAATCGGACAAGGCGGTCGAGGCCAGCCCGATCAGCGCATCGCGCAGGAAGCCGTGGGTCGCCGCAAACCGCAGCAGCGCCACTACGTCCCTGAACATGCCGACTTCCGGCCGCAGGATATCGCCGACCACGAATCGGCCCGACGGCTTCAGCAGGCGATGGATCACGTCGAACGCGGAGTCGAGTTCTTGCGGCGTCATGTATTGCGCCACCGAATTCATCACCACGAGATCGATCGAGTCCGCCTGCATGTTCTTCAACTCGTCGAGCGAGCGGACACGGATCCGGGTGTCGGGCGCGAAGCGCGCGACCAGCCGGCCACGGACGCCCGGCGCAGGCTCCGCCAGATAGAGCTGGGCGCAGGCACCGGCGACCTTCGTCGCCGACAGCGCCTCGCCGCAGGCATAATCCAGCACCACGGCGTCGGGCGATGCGATGTAGCCGATGATGTCGTTGGCGATGACCTGGAAATGCAGGTCGCGGTGCAGTCGGCTCGCATAGATCGTATGCGTGGAATCGTAATAGTCGATCCATTCATCCATCGCGTTGGGTATCCGGCAGAACGGTTCCTGGCTAGGAACGGGTGGGCTGGCGATGCGTTAGCGGTCCGGCGGCGAATGTTCAATGCGCCGAATGACGGGTTCCTAACAGGAAGGTCCAACGTGAGCAAAGCCAAGAGTGACACCAAGTCCGACAAGATCTCGCCGGATCTCGATACGCCGAGCGACCTGCCGCAGGCGGCGGTGGACAAGATCTCAGCCTCGCTCAACACGCTTCTGGCGGATGCCTTCGCGCTCTACCTGAAGACGAAGAATTTTCACTGGCACGTCAGCGGCCGGCACTTTCACGACTATCATTTGTTACTCGACGAGCAGTCGGACGCGATCTTCGCGACCACCGACCAGCTCGCCGAACGGGTGCGCAAGCTCGGCGGCGTGACGCTGAAGTCGATCGGCGACGTCGCCAGGCATCAGACCATCAAGGACAATGACGAGAACTATGTGCCGCCGCACGAAATGCTGCGCGAGTTGATGGAAGACAACAAGCAAATGGCCGCCGCGATGCGCAAGGCGCGCAAGCTCTGCGACGACCACGACGACTCCGGCACCGCCGGTCTGCTCGAAACCTTCATCGACGAAACCGAGCGCCGCACCTGGTTCCTGTTCGAGGCCAGCCGTCAGGAAGGCAGCAACGCGGCCTGACTTGCACACGCACGCACGTCGTCCCGGCGAAGGCCGGGACCCATAACAACCAATGGCATTTGTTACGCGGCGCTGGAGGCCCAGCGCGATGCGACAACGCCATCCTGTGGTTATGGGTCCCGGCCTTCGCCGGGACGACCGACAGGCTTCCACAGCCGCACCAGCGGCCCATCCTTCCCCATCACCGGATCGGTCGCGGGGATCGTGACCAGCGGGATCGTCTTCAGCGCCTTGGCGTGGGCCTCGGCTGTCGGCCGTTGCAAATCCATTGCCGGCCCCGGCGGATAGGCGCCGACCACGCTGAAATCGTCGCTCGCCGACAGGCATTGATGCCCGGTGCCGGCCGGCAGGATGGCGACGTCGCCGGCCGCGATCTCGAGTGCCTGCCCGTGCTCGCCGCCGAACTGCACCCGTGCACGGCCGCGGGCAACGCCCAGCACCTCATGCACGGTGGCATGGTAATGCGCGAAGTCGTAGACGCCGTTGCGCCACATCGCGCCCCAGCCATTGCTGCCGAACAGCCGCTCGATCGTAGTCTCGGGATTCTTGCCGACGTCGACCGCGCTCCGGTAGACCAGGAACGGCATCGGATTGTTCGGCACGAGCCCGTCGTCCCTGAAGACGATCGCAAGCGGCTCGGCCCCGGCTTTCACTGCGGACATGGCGATCCTCCGGCGCATCGGCTGAAGACTACAAGCGGATCAACCCGCTGTCAGGGCTCCGCGTTCCGCCGGATCACGCCGTCTTCGGCAGTTCGAACACCATGCAGGTCGTGGTCGCGTGCGCGATCAGCTTGCCCTTTTCGTCGGTGATGCGGCCTTCGGCGGTCGCGGCGCGACGCCCGGCGTTGAGCACCCGGCCTTCGGTGCGGATCTTGCCGGTATCCTTGCTCATGCCGCGGACGAAGGAGATCTTGAATTCCAGCGTGGTGTAGCCGGAGCCCTTCGGCAGGGTGGTCTGCACCGCAAGCGCCATCGCGGAATCCAGCAGGATCGCGATGTAGCCGCCATGCACCGAGCCGATCGGGTTGTAGTGCCGCAGGCCCGGCACGCTATGGATCACGACATGGCCCGTCTCGGCCGTGCAGTCGAACGGCTCGACCGTCTCCATGATCGGCGGCTCCGGCAGGGTGCGGGCGAAGATGCCGCGCACGAAGTCGAGCCCCGGCATCGATGCCATCAGCTCCAGCGAAGAGACGCCGTAGGTGGGCTTCGGGGTGGCGCTGTCGGTCATCGGGAAAGATCTCCGTCATTGCGAGCGGAGCGAAGCAATCCATCGTTCCGCACGGGATAAATGGATTGCTTCGTCGCTGCGCTCCTCGCAATGACGGATGTTGTTAGGCCGCCTGCTTCTTCTTCCGCATCAGGTCGGCGAAGCGCTGGAACAGGTAGTGCGAGTCGCGCGGGCCGGGCGAGGCTTCGGGGTGATACTGCACCGAGAACACCGGCTTGCCCTCGAGCGCGATGCCGCAATTGGAGCCGTCGAACAGCGAGATATGGGTCTGGGTGGCGCCCTTCGGCAGCGTTGCCTGATCCACCGCGAAGCCGTGGTTCATCGAGGTGATCTCGACCTTGCCGGTGGTCTCGTCCTTGACCGGATGGTTGGCGCCGTGGTGGCCCTGATGCATCTTCATGGTCCGGGCGCCGACGGCGAGGCCGAGCATCTGGTGGCCGAGGCAGATGCCGAAGGTCGGCGTGCCGGACTCGATGACCTTCTGGATCACGGGCACGGCATATTTGCCGGTCGCCGCCGGATCGCCGGGGCCGTTCGACAGGAATACGCCGTCCGGCTTCATCGCCAGGATGTCCTCGGCCGCTGTCGTCGCCGGCACCACGGTCACCTTGGCGCCGACCCCGGCGAGCAGCCGCAGGATGTTGCGCTTGATGCCGTAGTCGATCGCGACCACGTTGAATTCCGGTGCGGCCTGCTGGCCGAACCCCTTGCCCCACACCCAGGGCGTTTCATCCCAGGTGAAGCGCTGACCGGAGGTGACCATCGGCACCAAGTCCATGCCCTCGAGGCCCGGCCATTCACGGGCCTCTTCCTTCAGTCCGTGCAGGTCGAATTCGCCGGTCTTCGAATGCGCAATCACCGCATTCGGCATGCCCTTGGAGCGGATCAGCGCGGTCAGCGCCCGGGTGTCGATGCCGGACAGGCCGATGATGCCGCGCGCCTTCAGCCATTGGTCGAGGTGGCGGGTGGCGCGGTAATTCGACGGATCGGTGATCGCCGAGCGCAGGATCACGCCACGCGCGCCGGGCGTCGCGGCCATGTTCACCGTCTCGATGTCTTCCTCGTTGGTACCGACATTGCCGATATGCGGGAAGGTGAAGGTGATGAGCTGACCGGCATAGGACGGATCGGTGAGGATTTCCTCATATCCGGTCATCGCCGTGTTGAAGCAGACCTCGCCGACGGCATGGCCTTCCGCGCCGAGACCGAAGCCTTCCAGCACGGTGCCATCGGCGAGCACAAGGAGCGCGGTCGGTTTATGGTCCGGCCAGGCGGGAGCGTTTTCGGATGTTGTCATGAGCGCTTTAAATAGACGCCGCACCCTGTGGCGTCAAAGCGAAAGGACACGGATTCACACGGCAATGCCGGTCGATTTGACAGGCCGGAATGGCCTTTTAATCTAAAGTTCCCTGAATCGGCCGTTTGCTTGCCGAAAATGACCCGGTTCGGAGCCTCGCATGGACAACACGATGCCGATCCTGCTCGTCCCGGGCCTCATCTGCTCGCCGCGGATCTTTGCCCCGGTCATCCCGGCGCTGTGGCGGTGCGGCCCGGTCACGGTCGCCAACCATGTCAGGGACGACAATATGGGGGCGATCGCCCGCCGGATCCTGGCCGAGGCGCCGCCGCGCTTTGCCCTCGCCGGGCACTCGATGGGCGGCTACATCGCCTTCGAGATCATGCGGCAGGCGCCCGAGCGGGTAGCCAAGCTGGCGCTGATGAGCACCCAGGCGCGCCCCGATACGCCCGAGGCGACCGCGCGCCGTCGCGGCATGATCGAACGCGCCAAAACCGGGCAATATCGCGACGTGGTCGACGAGCTGTTTCCGGGCTTCGTGCATCCGTCGCGGCAGGGCGATGCGGGCCTGCGGCAGATCGTTGATGACATGAGCGAGGACGTCGGCGCCGAGGCCTTCATCCGCCAGCAAAACGCGGTGCTCAGCCGGCCGGATTCGCGGCCGAGCATGGCCTGGATCAAGTGCCCGACCCTGGTGCTGACCACGGATACCGACAACACCGTGCCGAATTCGCTGTCCGACGAGATGGCCAACGGCATTCCTGGGGCAAAGCTCGTGGTGCTCGCCAATTGCGGTCACCTGCCGCAGCTGGAGCAGCCGCAGGCGTGCGCCGATGCGCTGGTTCAGTGGTTGCGAAACTAGGTTGTTCTCGTGCAGCAAACTGCCTACATGAAGGGATTACCGGCTTAAGGATACCAGGATGCTGCGCGACGATATCAACACTGCGGTCAAGGAAGCGATGAAGGCGAAGGACGAGCGCAAGCTCTCCACGCTGCGCATGGTCAATTCGACCATCAAGAACGCCGACATCGACGCGCGCGGGCAGGGCAAGCCGCCACTCTCGGACGCTGATTTGCTCGGCCTCCTACAGAAGATGATCAAGCAGCGCCAGGAATCGGTCGAGCTCTACGACAAGGGCGGCCGCGCCGAACTCGCCGACCAGGAGCGGGCGGAGATTGCCGTGATCTCGGCCTACCTGCCGAAGCAGATGTCCGACGACGACGTGAAGGCCGCGATCTCGGCGATCATCGCCGAGACTGGTGCTGCCGGGATCAAGGACATGGGCAAGGTGATCGGCGCCCTGAAGGCGAAGTACGCCGGCCAGATGGATTTCGGCAAGGCCAGCGGCCTGGTGAAGGCGGCGCTCGCGGGATAGCGGCGGAGGCTTCCGATGTTTCGTGTCGCCGCGGACAGTCTGGAAGCCTATCTTGCCTTTGATCCCGCGCGGGCTGCGGATATCGAACAACTTCATGACGTGATGCGAAAGGCCGCGCCTGCGCTGAAGCGGCATTTTCATGCCGGCACGCCGGCCGGCGAGGCCGGCATGCGCATGAACATGATCGGCTACGGCCAGTTTCGTTACGCGATCAAGTCCGGCAAGTCGGCGGCCTGGCCGGTGATCGGGGTGGCGCTCCAGAAAAATTACATCAGCGTCTATGTCGCGGTGACCCGCGACGGCAAGCCGCTGGTGTCCTGCTATGCCGGCAAGCTCGGCGAATTGCGCGCCGGCGGCAACAATTTCAGCTTCGTCGCGTTCGGCGATCTGAATGCGCCGACGGTCGCTGCGTTGTTGGCCGAGGCCGCCGACATCTTCAAGGCGGATCAGGAAAATCCGGTCCGCTACATGCAGGGCGACTGAGCTCCATCCCGGCCATGCATCGTCATGCCCGGGCTTGTCCCGGGCATCCACGTCTTTACAATCCCCCTCGGCAAGATCGCCGGGTGAAGCTCGGCCACGACAAGGGACGGAAGCGACGCGCACCATGCTCAAGGAAGCCGCGACCTACGACGAGCTGACCCGCAATTTCCGCTGGGACGTCCCCGCGCGCTTCAACATGGCGACCGCGTGCTGCGATCGTCATGCTGACGGCACCGGCCGGCTCGCGCTGATCTATGTCGACGAGGATGGCGGCACCACGCGCACCTCGTTCGACGATGTCGCGGACGCCTCGCGCCGCTTCGCCAATGTGCTGACCGCCGATGGCCTGGTGCGCGGTGACCGCGTCGCGGTGTTCCTGTCGCAATCGCTCGAACTGCCGGTCGCGCATCTCGCGGCATTCCGCGCGGCGCTGATCTCGATCCCGCTGTTTGCGCTGTTCGGCGAGGATGCGCTCGAATTCCGCCTGTCGAACTCCGCGGCCAAGGCCCTTGTCACCGATGAGGCCGGCTGGGAGAAGATTGCAAGGATCCGCGATCGCCTGCCCGATTTGAAGAGTGTCTACATCGTCGGCGACAAGACGCCGGCGGGGACAAAATCGTTCTGGGGCGCGATCCGATCGGCGTCACCGCAATTCACCACGGTCGACACCTCGGCCGACGATCCGGCGCTGATCATCTACACCTCGGGCACCACGGGCAATCCGAAGGGCGCGCTGCATGCGCATCGCGTCGTGCTCGGCCATCTGCCCAACGTCGAGATGTGCCACAACTTCCTGCCGCGGCCGGGCGACCTGATGTGGACGCCGGCCGATTGGGCGTGGATCGGCGGGTTGATCAACGGCCTGTTCGCGTTCTGGTACCACGGCATCCCGATGGTCGGTCACCGCGCCCGCAAGTTCGAGCCGCAGGCGGCGATGCAGATGATGGCCGATCTCGGCATCCGCAACGTGTTCCTGCCGCCGACCGCGCTGAAGCTGATGCGGCAGGCCGATGTCAGGAATTCCGGCGTCAGGCTGCGCAGCATCTTCACCGGCGGCGAATCGCTCGGCGGCGAGCTGCTCGGCTGGGTGCGCAAGACCTTCGGCGTCGACGCCCACGAGGTGTTCGGGCAGACCGAATGCAATCTCGTGATCGGCAGCAACTCCAATCTGTTTCCGATCCGGCCGGGCTCGATGGGCCGCGCCACGCCGGGCTTCGACGTCCGCATCGTCAACGACAAGGGCGAGGAATTGCCGCGCGGACAGCGCGGCATCATCGGGGTGCGCCAGCCGTGCCCCTGCACCATGATCGAATACTGGCGCAATCCCGAGGCGACCGCGAAGAAATTTGCCGGCGAGTTTCTCTTGACCGGCGATCTCGGTGTGCAGGATGAGGACGGCTATTTCTGGTACGTCAGCCGCGAGGACGACGTCATCACCACGGCCGGCTATCGTGTCGGGCCGTCGGAGATCGAGCACACGCTGATGAAGCACCCGGCGGTCGCGATGTCGGCGGTGGTCGGCATTCCCGATCCGATCCGCACCGAATCCATCAAGGCCTGGATCGTGCTGCGGCCGGGCCATGCGCCGAGCGATACGTTGGCGCGCGAGATTCAGGAGTTCGTCAAGGTCCAGCTCGCCGCCCACGAATATCCGCGCTTCGTGCAGTTCGCGGACACCTTGCCGATGACGGCGACAGGGAAGGTGCTGCGGCGAGAGTTGAGGGCGTTGGGCTAAACCGTCGTCCCGGGCAAGCGTAGCGCGACCCGGGACCCATAACCACAGGACGCGGTTGTTGCGCGACGCTGTGGCCCCAGCGCGACTACACAACGAGGTTCGGTGGTTATGGGTCCCGGCTTTCGCCGGGACGACAGCGCTGATGTGGGGAGATCGCCGTGTGCCTCACGTCGGCATCGCAATCCCCAGCTCCTTCAGCGCTGCCAGCATGCGCTGCGGGGGCTGCATCGGGATCACCATGGCCTTGCCGGTCTCCAGCAGGCTCTTCAGGCTGGAGAGGATCGCCGGCCAGCCGGCGCGGCCGCCGGACAGGATGTCGTCGCTGATCGGGCGATCGTGCGATTGCAGCAAGGTCAGCTTGACGCCGTCGCCGGCCGGCTCGATCTCCCAGGTGACGAGCGTCGGCCCGAGCTTCTCGACGAGCTGCGGCCAGTTGACGTTGAAGGTGACGGTCAGCCGCCGCTGCGGCACGCACTCGATCACTTCGCCGGAAATATGCAGCGCGCCGTCGGGCGTGCGCACGATGTACGCGCCGCCGACCCTCTGGTCGACCTCGATCGCGTGGCCGGAGAAATACTGCCGGCTGAATTCGGCTTGCGTCAGCGCCTGCCACACCTTCTCGGACGTCGATGCGATGTAGATGGCGTAGACGATCGCTGGGTTGAATTTCTCGATGTTCATGTCCGCGCGTATCCTTCGATAGATCTTCATGGCAGGTCAGGCGCAGTCGAGCCCGAGGCTCTCGGGCGGAATCCTGAACACCTTGCCGGTCTCGAGCAGGCTCTTCAGCCCCGACAGGATCACCGGCCAGCCGTTGGCGATGCCCTCGAACAGCTTGCTGCCGATGCCGAAGCCGTCATGCGTGACGGTCAGCTTCACGACGTTGCCGAACGGCTCCAGCGTGAACACGACCTTGGTCGCCGGTTCCTTGCGCAGTTCGGGATCGGCTTCGTGCTTGAAGGTGTAGGCGAGGCGGCGCGGCCGGTCGAACTCGAGGATCTCGCCGGTGTCGGTGACCTTGCCGTTCATCACCAGCGCCACCGGCGCGCCGATCGTCCAGTTCGACCTGAGCTCGGTGTCGAACCAGTATTGCTGCGTGAACTCGCTCGATGTCAGCGCGTCCCACAGCTTCTCCGGCGTGGTCTCGATGTAGGTGACGTAGACGAAGACGGGCTTAGACATTGCTGGTCTCCTTCGCGCCGCTGGTGGGCAGGTCGGCCGGCAGTTCGCGGCCGGTCTCCAGGAAGCTCTTCAGGCTCGCAATCACCATCGGCCAGCCACCGGAGATGTCGCGCAGCGTCTTCGGGCCGAGATCGTCGTGCGTTACGGTGAGCTTGACGATCCGGCCACGCGGTTCGATATCGAAAGTGACGCGCGAGATTTGTTCGCGCTCGACGCCTTCCTTCACGACGTCCCAGCTATAGGCGAGTTTTCGCGGCGGATCGGCGATCAGCACCTCGCCCTGCATGGCGCGGCGGCCGTCCTTGGCGAAATGATAGGGCGAACCGACCTTCCAGTCGGAGGTCGCGCGATAGCCGAACCAGAAGCGCTCGGTGAACTCGCTCGATGTCAGCGCGTGCCACAGCTTCTCCGCCGTGGTCTCGATATAGGTGACGTAGACATAGTCCGGCTTACTCATCACGCTTCTCCAATTGTCGCTTCAATTCGCTGAGCGCGGCGAGCTTGCCGCGCTCGAATTTCCTGATCCACCGCTCGCCGATCTGATGGATCGGAACCGGGTTGAGGTAGTGCAGCTTCTCGCGGCCATGCTTGATCGTGGTGACGAGGTTGGCTTCCTCCAAAATCCCAAGGTGCTTGGTGACGGCCTGACGCGTCATGTCGAGGCCGTCGCAGAGTTCACCGAGCGTCTGTCCGTTCTGATCGTGAAGCCGGTCAAGCAGCGTGCGCCGTGAGGCATCCGCGAGGGCTTTGAAGACTTCATCCATGGGTTGGATAATAGGCAACCAAATGGTTGCATGTCAAGAGCGTGTGTTTGGGCGCCGGGATCACCGTGCTAGCGTTGGCCGCAGCCAGCACAGATTGGCAGGGAACTACGGGGTGGTGCGCATGGGCGGTCGCGTTACGACAATTTGCTGCACGTTTTTCCTCGTCCTGCTCGCGCATGGTGCGAGTGCCCAGCAGAAAATCGGCGACCCGCCCGAAGCCTCCAACATGAGACTGGTCGGGTGGGATGACTTGCAGGCGCGCAGTGCCTATCAACCGACCATCCATCATCAGGGCAACAGGTGGATCGCCTATATCGGCCATCACGGTGGCACCGACGACATTCCCGATCCCGTCAATCCGATGACCGGCAAGGCTGAGCCAAACGGCACCTCGATCGTCGACGTCACCGATCCCGCGCATCCAAAGTATTTGCGGCACATTCCAGGCCAGGAGGGCAGATACGAAGCCGGTGGCGCGCAGATGGTGCGGGTCTGCGACGGCAAGACCCTGCCGAAAGCCGATCGCAACGCGGTCTACATGCTGCGCGCGGTCGGCACCGAAGGGCATGAGATCTGGAACGTCGCCGATCCCGCCAATCCGGTTCTTGTGACCCACATTGGCGAAGGCTTGAAGGACACGCACAAGAACTTTTGGGAGTGCGACACCGGGATCGCCTATCTGGTGTCGGGCGCGCCGGACTGGCGCACAAGGCGCATGACCCAGGTCTACGATCTCTCCGATCCCGCGCATCCCGTGAAGATCAGGGATTTCGGCCTGCCGGGGCAGGAGCCGGGCGCCACAGGCGCGGTGCCGACCGAATTGCACGGGCCGATCTCGACCGGGCCGAAAGGCAATCGGGTTTATTTCGGCTATGGCACTGACAAGGGCGGCTTCCTGCAGATCGTCGATCGCGACAAGCTCCTGAACGGACCGAAGGCGCCGACCCCGGATAATCTGAAATTCCCGGAGATCGCGCGGATGCCGATGTCGGCGTTCAACGGCGCGCACACGGTGTTTCCGATGCCCGGCATGCCGATCGCGGAATTCGCCCGCGACAAGGACGGCAAGACGCGGGACATCGTGATGATCGTCGACGAGGCGATCCTTAACGAATGCGGCGAGGCGCGGCAGATGGTGTGGTTCGCCGACGTCACCACCGAAGCCCGGCCGATGATGATTTCGAGCTATACGGTGCCCGAGGCCTCCGGCGCGTTCTGCGAGCGCGGCGGCCGGTTCGGCTCGCATTCGTCGAACGAGAGCATGGCGCCGGTTTATTACAAGAAGCTGGCCTTCATCGCCTTCTTCAATGCCGGCGTCCGTGCACTCGACATCCGCGATCCCTATCACCCCAAGGAAGTCGGGTACTTCATTCCGTCCATCACATCGGCGACCGACAAGCGCTGCAACACCGTCGACGGCTTCTATCGGTGCAAGGTCGCGATCCAGACCAACAATGTCGAGACCGATGATCGCGGCTACATCTATGCGGTCGATCGCGCCAACACCGGCCTGCACATTCTCGAACTGACCGGCGCCGCGCGCGCCATCGCCGGCACGCCGTGAGTGCACGATGATGCGCTCCTGGCCGATCATCGCAGCGATGTTCCTGGCGCTCGGCGGGCTTTCGGCCGTCGCCGGCTACGAGATGGCGCCGCCGCGCGCGGCGCAGTGGCGCGAGATCGCCTGGCCGTTTCCGCGCGACGGCTGGCCCGTCGGCCGCGCCTTTCGTTGCAACGCGAGCGATTGCGGTGCCGACGTCGAGGTCTATGCCCGGCCGAAGCTCGGCTTCTGCAATTGCGACAGCGGGGTTGCCGATGACGACGAGGTCGACCGCGTCGCCGATGTCGACATGATCAGCCCGCGCTTCGTGCCGCGGAAGGCGGGCGACGTCGTCGATGTCGCCGAGATGCCGGGACGGATCAGGGCCTATGATCTCGATGGCCACCGCACCGCGATCGGCATCGCGGTGTCGCATCGCTGCGATCTGATGGCGGTGGCGGCGCAGGGCAGGGGCGACGTTGCAGACGTCCAGCGCGAAGTATTGGCGTTCCTGGGTTCGCGGGCGATCACGACATGGATGGTTGCTGCGATGAACGGTCGATAGAATCCGTCATGCCCGGGCTTGTCCCGGGCATCTACGCCTCTATGATCCCGGTTGCGCCACCATAAGACGTGGATAGCCGGGACGAGCCCGGCCATGGCGAGCGCTCAAACCGGAATTCGATGATGTCCCTGCAAGCCTATTTCGCCTTCGTCGCCGCCTGCATTGCGCTGGCGCTGCTGCCCGGTCCGATCGTCACGATGGTGATCGCCAATGGCCTGCGCTACGGCACGCGCGCGGCGCTGACCAATGTGCTGGGCGCGCAGGTCGGGCTCGCGATCGTGATCGGCACCGTCGCGGTCGGCCTGACCTCGCTGATGGCGACCATGGGCTACTGGTTCGACTGGGTGCGCTTCGCCGGTGCCGCCTACCTGGTCTGGCTCGGCTTCAAACTGATCCGTTCGCCGGTCGAGGGCGTCGGCACCGATGAGACACCGCCGCCGCCGCGCGGCGGCTTCTTCCTCCAGGGTTTTCTGGTGCTGCTCTCAAACCCGAAGGTCTTGGTGTTCTTCGGCGCCTTCATTCCGCAGTTCATGGACATGGACAAGCCGCACATTCCGCAGGTCGCGCTGCTCGGCATCACCTTCATGGTGACCGCCGTGCTGACCGACGCCGCCTACGCGCTGGCCGCCGGCCGCGCCCGAAAATTCTTCTCCAGGGAGCGGACGCGGCTGATGTCGCGCATCTCGGGCGGCTTCATGATCGGCGGCGGCATCTGGCTGGCGCTGACCCGGGCGCGGTGAGCCCGGCGCCGAAACAGTCGCCTGCGCGTTACACCGCGATCCGTTCCACCACGTCGCGCACCAGGCCCGTCAATAGTTCGAGCTTGTATCCGGTCATCGGCAGCGGCCTGGCTCCCGATGTCGCAAGCTCGGCGGCTTGCGCCGCGCTGGCCGCATTGGCCGGCTTGCCTTCGAGCGCCGCCGCGGACGTTGCGAGACGCAGCGGCACCGGAGCGATGCCGCCCGCGGCGATGTCGACTTGCTGGAACGTGCCGTCCGAGATCACCGCGCGCACGCAGATCTCGACCAGCGGCCATTCCGCATAGGAGCGGCTGATGGCGCGCCGGTAGAGCGCGCGCTCGCCGGCGAGCGGTGCAGGGAGCTCGATCCGCTCGATCCGTTCGCCCGGCGCGAGCAGATTGTCGGCGGTGCCGTTGCTGCCGTCGCCGAGCAGGTCGGAGATCGACAGGCCGCTGCGCTGGTCCGTGGTGAGCTTCGCGTCATAGGCCAGCAGCGCCATCGCCATCGTCGACGGATGCGGCGCCACGCAGGGGCCGAGATCGAACGCGACGTGATAGAGATGGTTGCCCGATCGTGCCGGACAGTCGGCGCCGCCCTTCTTGAGACAGGCGATCTGCGGATTGCGGTAGTACCAGCAGCGCGAGCGCTGGACGAGGTTGCCGCCGAGCGTCGCCATGTGCCGGATCTGCGGTGTAGCCAGGCCCTGTGCGGCAGCACTGATTCCGGGATAGGCCTGGGCGAGCCGCGGGTCGGATGCGATCGCGGCGATCGCGGTCAGCGCGCCGATGCGTGCCGAGCCGTTGCCATCCCAGGTGATGCCGATGGTATCGGGGCTGGCGGTGAGGTCGATGATCGACCCGCACGACAGGCCGCTGCGGCGGCGCTCCGACAGGTCGGTGCCGGCGGCACGGAATTCGGGCGCGGACATTGCGAATGCGGTTGCGGCGCTCATGCGGCGGTCCTCCCCTTCAGCGCGGCGACGATGCGGTCCGGCCGGATCGGAATTTCGGTGAGGCGGATCCCGATCGCGTCGTGGATCGCGTTGGCGACCGCGGCCGAGGTCGGCACCGTCGACGCCTCGCCGATGCCGACGCTGTTGCCGAGCACGTGGTCGAAGCCGGCTTCGTCGAAATGGACGTCGATCTCCGGCGTGTCGGCGATGCCGGGGATGCGATAATCCTCCATTCCCGCGGTCAGCACGTCGCCATTGGTCGGATCGAGCTCGCGCGCCTCGTAGAGCGCATAGCCGAGGCCCTGGATCACGGCGCCGCAGGCTTGGCTGCGTGCCAGCGCGGGTGCCGCGATCTTTCCGACCGCGATGCCGGTATGCACGTTGAGCACGCGGACATGGCCGAGCCAGGTGTCGACCTCGACCTCGATCACCTGCACCGAGCTCGGCACGCCGGCGCCGACCGCGATGTTGGAGAAGCGGCGCATCATCCAGCCGAACACCATGCCGAGCAGGCCGACCTCGCGCAGCGGCGAGCGGATGCCGGGCGCGGTGTTCTTGCTGTCCTCGCCACGCGTCTCGGTCACCGCGATGTCGGGCGAGCGCGCGATCAGCTCGCGCCACGGCGCGTTGGAGCCGGGCGCGGGCTTTCGCGTCGCCTGTTCGAGCATCGCGGCCTTGAGTTTCCGGACGGCAAGGATCGTCGGCGGCAGCACCGAGGCGGTCACGCGGCTGCCGCCGGAGCCCGGCCCTTCGGGCAGCGCGGAATCGCCGATCCGGACGTCGATGTCGGCAGGTTCGAGATCGAACTCGCGCGCGATGGTGTCGGCGAGCACGCTGCGGGTGCCGGTGCCGATGTCCTGCGTCGCGGTGCTGGCGACGATGCGGCCGCCCTTGACCGCGACCTCGACCTTCACATTGGGCTGCCAGAGATACAGCCAGTAGCCGGTCGCCATCCCGATGCCGCGGCGATAGCGCCCGTCCTGCTGTGGCTTGCGGTTGCGCCACACCTCGAGCCCGGAGGCCCAATCGTACAGCCGCTGTCGGTTGGGATCGGGATCCCAGCGCTTGCGCAGCGCGATCGGGTCGACCTTGAGCCGCAGCGCGGCCTCGTCGATCGACTGCTCGACCGCGAAGGCCATCGGCGGGCCGCCGGGGCCGCGGAAGGCGGCGCCGGGCGGCAGATTGCTGATGACGTCGAAATCCGACAGGTCCTTCGCCTCCGCCGGATAGATCAGCCGCGCGAGGCCCGCGATCGTCGAGTTGGTGGCAGCGCCCGTATCGGCATGGGCGGTGACGGAGAGCGCCTTCAGCGCGCCCCGCTCGGAGGGCAGCAGCGCGACCTTCAATTCCGCGGCCGGTCGATAGCCGGCGACCGAGAGCTCTTCATGCCGGTCGTAGACCACGCGCACCGGGGCTTTCGCCTCGCGCGCCAGCTCGATCGCGGCAATCGTCTCCACGCCGAGGCTTGCCTTCGATCCGAAGCCGCCGCCGACGTGATCGGCAATCACGCGGACCTTGTCGTGCTCGAGCTTGTAGCGCTTGGCGATCTGCTCCTTGAGGTGAAACACCTGCTGGGTCGAGGCGTGCAGGGTCAGCCGGTCGCCGTCGAAGCGCGCCACTGCGGCGTGCGGCTCGAGACAGGCATGTTGCTGCGTGGCGGTGCGGAAGGTGGCTTCGACTAGCAGCTTGTTGCTCGCCTGGCGCGCCTCATCGACCCAGTTGCGGGCCTTCTTGGCGCGGGTCGAGAACACCGCGGTCGGTCCGCGGATGTTCTGCTTCCATGGCGCCGGTCCGCCGGCGGCCTCCGAAACGTTGCCGGCCCGCTTCCGGCTCGCGCGGTCGAACACCACGGGCGCGTCGTCCCTGCGGCCCGCGTCGAGCCCGATCACCGCGGGCAGGCGTTCGCTGGTCAGCTTGATTGCGGCCAGCGCGGCAAGCGCCGTCTTGCGGTCTTTCGCGGCGACCGCCGCGATCGGCTCGCCGACATAGCGCACGATCCGGTCGTCGCCGATCAACGACACCGCGGTGACGCCGGCCAGCGCGCGCGCCGGCGCAAGATCGAGCGTGGCGATCCGCGCATGGGCCTCGCGCGAGCGCAGGATCAGGCCTTCGAGCTGGCCGTCGTGATTGATGTCGACGGTGTATTTCGCCGCGCCCGTCACCTTGTCGCGCGCCTCGATGCGGGGCGCTGCGATATTGTCGCCGTCGAACCGGCCGGCGCATGCATCGGCGACCGCGCGGAAAATCCCGTCATAGGCGCCACAGCGGCAGAGATGGCCCGACAGCGCCGCGCCGATCTCCTCGCGCGTCGGCACCGCCGTTCCCCTGGTCGCGCGCCAGCGGTCGCAGAACGCGGTGGCTTCCACGATGAAGCCCGGTGTGCAGAAGCCGCATTGCAGGGCGTCATGCGCCATGAATGCCTTCTGCACCGGATGCAGCTGGGCCGCGCCGATGCCCTCCACCGTCGTCACCGATTTTCCGGAGGCGGCATGCGCCGGCATCAGGCAGCTTGCGACCGGCGCGCCATCGACCAGCACGGTGCAGGCGCCGCAGACGCCGCCACCGCACACGAGCTTGGTGCCGGTGAGCTTGAGCTGGTCGCGCACCACCTCGATCAGCAGCGCGTCGGGATCGTCGGGCAGGGAAGCCGCGCGGCCGTTGATGGTCGTCGTGGTCATGGATGTCCTCCAGTCGTCCTGCGTGTCGGCTTTTTCCGGAGCGCCGCCTTCGTGACGGGCGGCTTGTGCGATTTCGGCGCGGATTTTGATTCCGATTTCGGTTTGGCGCCCGCGCAGAGCGTCCGCACCATCACCGCCATGTCCTTCAGGAACGCCTCGGCCGGCTGCATCGCCGGGTATTGCGACTTCGCGGCGTACATCGCCATTTCGACCAGCCGGGCGAATTCGGCCGGCGAAAGCTGCTGCGGCAGCGCGAGCTGCTGCGTACGCACGATCCGCGAGATGGTCGCGACCATGCGCTCCGCATAGCGCGCGGCATAGGTCTGGTAGAGGTCGCGCGCGTGCACGAGGTGCTCGGAATACAGCTCCTCGAGATGCGGCGAGCCGTCCAGCGATCCGATCATGGTCGACATCCGCGCGGTCATGCCCGCGGCCAGGATATCGCCGAGATCGCCGCCGGCCGTCTCAGCCTCGGTAACGGCCGCGTCCTCGGCCGCGATCGCGGCCTCATGCACGCGCTCGATCACGGCGCGGAACAGCGCTTCCTTGGATTCGAAATGATGATAGAGCGCCTGCCGCGTCAGCCCGGCCGCTTCGGCGACCTGCTCGATCGAGGAGCGGCGGAAGCCGTGCCGGCGGAACACCAGCATGGTGGCATCGAGAATACGGTCTTTCGGTCCCATTTGACGATTTTGACAATAATAGACGAACTGTCAAATCGCGATTTGGTGAAGCGGCCGGCCGGGTCCGCCGAGGCCTGTGTGAAATGCATCACGGATGCTTGCGCCCCAGTTGCGTAAAGCTTCGTCATGCAGGCGAGCCTGCTCGCCCGCGGCTTGCGAGGATACGCAGATGGCTCAGGTCTACTTCCATTGCTCGAACACACGCGGCGTGTTGATGGACCGCCGCGGCACCGCGGTGACCAGCCTTGCGGAGGCCTGCGAGGCGGCGACCGGCATGATGCGAGCGCTGGTCGCATCGGCCAGCATGGAAGACTGGCGCGACTGGGCCGTGCATGTCAGCGACGAGGCCGGCGAGGAGATCGTGCTCCTGTCCTTCGCATCGGTACTCGGCAAGCCGCACTGAAGCGCGCCATGTCGTTGCTTCGCGCAGATGCGCCAAATGCCACGGCGCAGAAAATACACTGGAGCAATCCTTAGAACCGTTCGAAAGCTGAGGCGTGTTGTCGCAAGCCGATAGGGCGCGCGCGTTGCCTGCCCGCAACACCCGCAACGATTGGACCAATACTGGACGTGTTCTAACCGCCGATCGGCAGCGCTCTTCGTTGGTCATGCTAGTGACGGCGAAAGATGAGGGCGATGTAAGTTGACGGGGGTCAGATGTTTCGTCGCGGAATGACGGCGGCGGCCGGATATATGGCGTGCAGCGGTTTGTTTGTGTTGAGTGTCGTGATGCCGCGTGAAGGCGTGGCGCAGTCGGCCTTGCCTCCGGTGACGGTGGAGGCGCCGAAGCAACAGCAGCAGGCGCGGCGTACGCAGCCGGCGCGCCGATCGGCACGGGCTGCGCGGACCGGTTCGCGCGCCACCGCGAACCGGGCACCCGCGCAGGCGCAGAGCGCTCCGCTACGCGGTGCCGGCTCCATCGGAGAGCGCGGCAATGGGCCGGTCACCGGCTATCTCGCAAGCCAGAGCGTCACCGCAACCAAGACCGACAGCCCGGTCCTTACTACGCCGCAGTCGATCTCGATCGTCACCAAGGACCAGATCGAGGCGCAGGGCGCGCAGAACATCACCGAAGCGCTGCGCTACACACCCGGCGTTACGATCGAGAGCTTTGGCGCCAACGCCTTTTTCGACGAGTTCAAGCTGCGCGGCTTCACTGCGCCGCGCTATCTGGACGGCTTGCGGCTCCCCACGGATGCGACGACATTCGCGGTGCCACGGATCGAGACCTACGGGCTCGAGCGGGTCGAGGTCTTGAAGGGCCCATCGTCCGGTCTTTACGGGCAGTCGGATCCCGGCGGCCTGCTCAACATGGTCAGCAAGCGGCCGACCGATACCCCGCACTATGAAGTCGAGGGCAGCTTCGGTTCGTTCGATCGCTTCCAGGGCGCCTTCGATATCGGTGGTCCGGTCGACAAGAACGGCCAGGTCCTCTACCGCATCGTCGGCCTTGGCCGTGACAGCAACAGTCAGACCAACTACGTCCAGGACAACAAGCTGTTCATTGCGCCGAGCTTGACCTGGCGCCCGACCTCCGACACCAGCTTCACGATCCTCTCGCAGTATCAGAAGGTCGACAACAAGGGTTATCAGCAATATGTGCCCGGACAGGTGTCGTTCCTGCCCAACCCCAACGGCCATATTCCCTATGGCCGGTACCTCGGCGAGCCCGGATTGGATGGCTACCATCTCGAGCAGTTCGCGGTCGGCTACGCGTTCGAGCACCGCTTCGACAACATTTTCCAGTTCCGGCAGAATCTCCGCTACACAGAGGTCAGCAATGACCTGGCGTCGGTGCGGACCGAAGGCATGGTGACGGACCGACTGGTCGCGCGCACCTACAATTACGTCAAGGCCAATGCCGCCAACGTTGCGCTCGACAATCAGTTGCAGGCGGACTTTGCCACCGGGCCGCTGG
This sequence comes from Bradyrhizobium sp. UBA2491, assembly GCF_002341725.1. Taxonomy (NCBI): domain Bacteria; kingdom Pseudomonadati; phylum Pseudomonadota; class Alphaproteobacteria; order Hyphomicrobiales; family Nitrobacteraceae; genus Bradyrhizobium; species Bradyrhizobium sp. UBA2491. The sequence goes on along the minus strand of NZ_DDOP01000076.1, from coordinate 75,327 downwards.
TCCACAAGGTGCTGGCCGGCGTCGACTACTTCGATCTGTGGGCTCGCACGGACTATCGCACCACGCCGATCGCGCCGATCGACGCCTATAATCCGGTCTATGGCGCCGCTGTGCCGTCCTTCAACGCGCTACCTTCGTTCATCCTGCGCGACGACAAGCAGTCGCAGGTGGGGGCCTACATACAGGACCAGGTCAAGCTCGATCGCTGGACGTTGACGATGAGCGGTCGCCAGGACTGGGTGAGTTCCGGCTTCAACAGTCTGGCGTTCTATCCGCCGCCCGGCCACTATTTGCGCGATGACTCGGCACAAACCGGTCGCGTCGGCCTGAACTACCTGTTCGATGTCGGCCTGTCGCCCTACATCAGTTATTCGACATCATTCACCCCGAATCTCGGCGCCGATAGCGCCGGCCGCTCTTTCAGGCCGACGACGGGCGAGGGGGGCGAGGTCGGCGTCAAGTTCAAGCCGAACGGCTCGAACTTCATGGTGACGGCGGCGGTGTTCGACATCCGTCAGCAGGACGTGCTGACCGCGGATCCGGCAAATCCGATCTTCAACGTACAGACCGATGCCGTGCGCGTACGCGGCTTCGAGCTCGAGTTGAAGGGCAATCTGACCCGGGAGCTCGAAATCACGGCGGGTTACACCCATCTCGATCCGCGCGTGACCACGAGCATCGCCGGCTATGCCGGCAAGTACATGATGAACACGGCGAGGGATCAGGGTTCGATCTGGGGCAAGTATACCTGGTACGACGGCGCGCTTGCGGGCCTTGGACTCGGCCTCGGCGTGCGCTATGTCGGTGAGACCTACGGCGACAACTTCAACACCTTCGTCATACCCTCCTATGCGTTGCTCGACGCGGCGGTCAGCTACGACTTCGCCTATCTCAGGCCAGACTGGAAGGGTTGGAAGGCCCAGGTCAACGTGACCAATTTGACCGACCATTTCTATGTGGCGTCCTGCTTGACCGGCCTGCCCTATTGCGGTCTCGGCAACGGCCGGACGGTGCTGGGCACGATGAAGTACACTTGGAACTAGGTAACGAAATTGACTGCGACGACCAAATCACTGCGGCGATGGGGCGCGGTCCACAAATGGACCAGCCTGATCTGCACCTTGTTCATGCTGCTCCTGTGCGTCACGGGCCTGCCGTTGATCTTCCACGACGAGATCGACGACCTCCTGCACAGCCAGGTCAAGGCCGCCGACGTGCCTCCCGGCACGCCGCCGGCCAATCTGGACCATCTGCTCGCCAACGCGTTGGCGCAGACGCCGGGTCAGGTACCGCACTTCCTGATCTGGGATCGCGACGATCCCAACGCCATGTTCGTCAGCGTCGGTCCGACGATCGACGCCGATCCGAGCAACAATCGCCTGATCCGCATGGATAGCCATACCGGAGCCTACCTCGACGCGCCCGACGTTACCGGCCGCTTCACTTACATCATGCTGAAGCTGCACACCGACATGTTCGCGGGTCTGCCCGGCAAGCTGTTCCTCGGATTGATGGGGATCCTGTTCTGCGTCGCGATCATCTCCGGGATCGTCGTCTATGCGCCGTCGATGCGGAAGCTGCGGTTTGGCGCCTACCGCGCGCAGCGGACCCGGGTCGTGCGCTGGCTCGACGTGCACAATCTCGCGGGTATTCTGCTCGTCGCCTGGACGCTGGTCGTGGGTTTCACCGGCGTGATCAACACCTGGGCCGATCTCGTGGTCAAGATGTGGCAGTTCGGCCAACTCGCGGAAATGACCGCGCAGTACAAGGATCGGCCGGTGCCCGCCAAGCTGACCTCGCTGAACTCCGCCGTCGAGGTGGCGACGCACGCCGTACCCGGAATGACGCCGAGCTTCGTCGCCTTCCCGGGAACCCTGTTCAGCAGCAAGAGCCACTACGCGGTGTTCCTGCGTGGCGATACGCCGCTGACCTCGCGGCTGCTCAAGCCGGCGCTGATCGATGCCGAGACCGGCAAGCTGACCGACACGAGGGATATGCCGTGGTATGTGACGACGTTGTTCGTCTCGCAGCCGCTGCATTTCGGCGACTATGGCGGCATGCCGCTCAAGATCATCTGGGCGCTGCTCGACATCCTGACCATCTTCATCCTGGTCACCGGCGTGTATCTGTGGCTGCGCCGCCGCAAGGCGGGGGTGAGCCAGGAGCGCGCCATCGCCAACGCCGCGTCGATCGAAAATCCCGCACTCACCTCGTGACGTCAGCATGGTCGCACATCGCTCATTGAACCAGATCTTCGCCGTCCCGCTCGTGATCGCAATCGTGAGCACGGTGGGCTTGATCAGTGCGCTGGTCGGCGACGGCTGGTGGGATGCCGTCTCCTGGGTGGCGCTCGGCCTGCCCGTGCTGCTTTATTTGCTGTACATCTGGCGACGCCGGCCGAACTGAACGGACGACGTCCTAGATCAGAGCTTCGGCGCGCAGCGTCGTCTCGATCTCGCCGAGGATGCGCGCCAGCCGTTCGGCCCATGCCGTCTCGCCGGCCTGGTCGGAGATCAGGTCCTGCCGGATCTCGATGCCGGAATTCATCAGGCCGCGCTTCTCGCCGTGCACCGGGATCGTGTAGTCGGTCTCGTCGCTGACCGCATAGGGCTCGTTGTCGCCGACCACGAGATCGCCCTCCGCGCGCAGCTGCTTCAGCAGCAGCGGCGGCAACATCGTGTCGCGATGGTAGAGCGTGCCGATGTGCCAGGGACGAGCGATGCCGGCGTAGATCGGCGTGAAGCTGTGCAGCGACACCAGCACGGTCGGCATGCCCTGACGCGCGCGCGTCTCGATGATCTCGTCGATGCGGGCGTGATAGGGATCGAAGATCTGGGCGCGGCGCAACTCGGCGGCGTCGCGCGACAGGCCCTCATTGCCCGGCACCGTGGTGGCTTCGCTGATCAGCGGGATCGAGCTTGCGACATGCGGTGGGCGGTTGCAGTCGATCACGAGGCGCGAGTAGCGCTGCGCGATCAGGTGCACGTCGAGCCGGTCGGAGAGCTGTTTGGCGACGCCGGCGATGCCGATGTCCCAGGCGATGTGGCGCACGAGCTCGCTTTCGGGCAGGCCGAGGTCGCCGAGCGGGGAGGGAATCAGCCTGCCAAAATGATCGCAGGTGAATAGGAACGGCGACCGGCCGCCGGGATTGTGTTCAAGAACCGGTGAAACGTCGGTGTTCGCGAGCAGAACGGAGGGACCACCGGCGTGATTCACGGGCTTTTTCCTCAACTTTGCCTATTCGAGCGGCATGCTGGTTTGGAATCGGGCAGCATTCTCTATAGATTTGGCGGCCCAAATCACCATGATTATTTGACGATGCCGCTGCTGACCATCAATCACAAGACCGTTTATCGCTACGCCCGTCCGGTGGCGTTCGGCGAACACCGCCTCATGCTGCGCCCGCGCGACGGCCATGACCTATGCGTGCTCGACAGCGCGCTGGTCATCGACCCGATGCCGATGTCGCTGCGCTGGATCCATGACGTGTTCGGCAACAGCGTCGCGATCGCGACCTTCGACGAACGCGCCGACACGCTGTCGTTCGTCTCGACGGCGACCGTCGAGCACAATCCGGCCGACAGGTTCGCGCTGACGCCCGACGACCCGGCCTATTTCTATCCGTTTCTCTACGACGATGAGGAATTCCCCGATCTACAGCAGTTCATCACGCCGCAATATGGCGACCCGAACGGTGAGCTGTCGGCCTGGGCGCGGCGCTTCCTCGACGGCGAGCCGCCGACACTGACGTTCAAGATCCTCAGCGACATGACCCATGGCATCCGCGAGGCGTTCAGCTATCGCAAGCGCTACGAGCAGGGCACCCAGCATCCGCTCGACACGCTGCGGACGCGGTCCGGCACCTGCCGCGACTATGCGCTGTTCATGATCGAGGCGCTGCGCCGGCTCGGCATCGCCGCGCGCTTCGTCTCCGGCTATCTCGCGATGCCTCCCGGCAGCGCGCATGGCTATGTCGGCGGCGGCTCGACCCACGCCTGGGTGCAGGTCTATCTGCCGAGCGCGGGCTGGATCGAGTTCGATCCGACCAACGGCATCGTCGGCACCCGCGATCTGATCCGCGTCGCGGTGGCGCGCGATCCGCGCCAGGCGATCCCGCTGCACGGCGTCTATCTCGGCGCGGCGGACGCCTATCTCGGCATGGACGTCGACATCAAGGTGGTGTCGGTCGGCGAGGAAGCGGAACGGGAGACAGCCTGACGATGCAGATCAAGGTCGGCTTCGAGATCACCTATGCGGCCACGCAGCCGACACCGATGGTGATCATGCTGTCGATTCATCCATCGCGCTATGCCGACATCGTCGGCACCGAAAGCATCTCGACCGAGCCTGCCGTTCCGATCGGCCTCTATCGCGACGGCTTCGGCAATGTCTGCGGGCGGCTGGTCGCCCCCGGCGGTGGCCTCACCTTCCGCGGCGATGCACTGGTGCGCGATTCCGGGCAGCCTGACCTGGTCAATCCGGCGGCGCAGCAGGTTGCGATCGAGCAATTGCCCGACGACATGCTGCTCTATCTGATGCCGAGCCGCTACTGCGAGACCGACAAGCTGACCGATATCGCCTGGTCGCTGTTCGGCAACACACAGCCTGGCTGGGCAAGGGTGCAGGCGATCACCGAGTTCGTGCACCATCATGTCACCTTCGGCTATCAGCACGCCCATCACATGAAGTCGGCGCACGACGTCTATGAAAGCCGCACCGGCGTCTGCCGCGACTTCGCGCATCTGGCGCTGACCTTCTGCCGCTGCATGGGCATCCCGGCGCGCTACTGCACCGGCTATCTCGGTGACATCGGCGTGCCGCCTGATCCCGCGCCGATGGATTTCTCCGGCTGGTTCGAGGTCTATCTGTCCGGCCAATGGTACACCTTCGATGCCCGCCACAACGTGCCGCGGATCGGCCGCATCCTGATGGCCACCGGTCGCGACGCCGCCGACGTCGCGCTCACCACGAGCTTCGGCCGCATGACGCTGACCAAGTTCGTCGTCGTGACCGACGAGGTGGTGACGGCTTGATTCTTCGCGGCCATTCCGTCATTCCGGGGCGCCCGCAGGGCGAACCCGGAATCCATGTTTCAAAGCATTCGTCTGGCGCGATGGCTTCCGGGCTCGCGTCTGCGACGCGCCCCGGAATGACCGAGCAACCATGATCTCCGATCTCCTCTTCGTCTACGGCACGCTGATGCGCGGCTTCGACCATCCGATGGCGAAGCTGCTCGCGGGCAATGCCGAGTTCCTCGGGCCGGCGCAGTGCCGCGGCCGGCTTTATCTGGTGAAGCATTATCCGGGGCTGGTCGCCTCGGACGATGCCGCCGACATCGTGCACGGCGAATTGTTCCGCCTGCGCGAGCGCGAGGCCATGCTGCGCGAGTTCGACATGTACGAGGCCTGCGGCGAGGGCTTTCCGCCGCCAACCGAATACGTCCGCGAGATGCTTGCCGTCACGCGCGCCGACGGCCGGGTGAGCGAGGCGTGGACCTATCTCTACAACTGGCCGGTCGCCGAGCTGCCGCGGATCGCGTCAGGAAAATTCCTCGAGCATTAGATCATGATGCGTTTCCACGGAATCGCATCATGATCTCATCTCTTTGTTTGAGCATGATCTTCGTTTGAGCATGATCTTCTCGGAAAACCGGTTTCCACTTTTCCGGATCATGCTCTAGCTGTCCGCGCTCGGACGCCGCATTGCCTTGTAGATGAGATGGCATATCGCGAAGAGGATGAAGAGCGGAATGCCCCAGAATACGGCGAGCAGGCCGCCGATCACCTCGAAGGAATGCCAGTCACTGAGGCCGCCGAAGCAGATCGTGAGCACCACGATCGAGATCACCACCATGATCGTGATGCGCAAGAACGCTCTCATCGGACCAACTCCCGCGGTTGCCGAAGTGCTCAACAGGCTCGGACGGCGACGCTGGGCGTGACGACGTCCCGCGTCAGCTTTCCCTGATCACGCGAACGTCGACCTCGCGCTCGACAAAGCTCCATTCCTCGGTGGCGCGCAGCATGCCGACCAGTTCGTCGAACAGACTGTCGTGCTCGGGGGCGAATTCGAACCAGGTCAGGAAGTCGAACGGCATGCCGAGATCGCGGGCGTGAAACAGCTGGCGGGCGATCGCGGGGAGGAATTTCAAGGTGCCTGAAATGTGGTGCGACTTGTCCTCGAAGATCTTGCGGCGCTCATCCTGGGTCAGCTCCCACCACGCCGCGGATTTCCGGATCGGGATCAATGCCGCATGGGTCGCCTCGCTGCGGCCGAGCCCGGCCTGCACGGCGGCGAGCTTCTCGCGCTCCTCCTTCTCGGTGTAGCGCAGATGGCTCGCGACACCGGCGAGTCGCCAGGAGGTCTGCGACGGCAGCAGCGGCAGCGCGATGGTCTCACTCGCAACCACCGAGACCGCCGCGACCTTCGGCAGCGTCTCGCCCGTCACCCGCGTGATGGACGTGACCTGCCAGCCCCCGCTTTGCCCGCCTCTGAATGTCGTGAACATGGCGCTATCCAATCCCGGAAGCGGGGAGGGGGCAAGCGCGGCGGTTGAAGTCATCCCCAGCGTCATTCCGGGCAGCCCGTCGGGGCTGAGCCCGGAATCCATAGATCGGCAATGCGGATGCATGGGATTCCAGGCTCGATGCTTCGCATCCGCCCGGATCGAGGAGGGTGTGGATAGCCGGGAGAAGGCGGACGAGCTTGCTCCTCCGAATGCTTCCTCACTATATCACCACGTAGTTGAGTTACCGACCGCCGGTTGATTCCGGACTGGAGCCAGATGCGTTTCACGCCCGAATTCCTCGAAGAGCTGCGCGCCCGGCTTCCGGTTTCGGAAGTCGTGGGTCGGCGCGTCAAGCTCAAGAAGGCGGGGCGAGAGTGGAAGGGGCTGTCGCCATTCCAGCAGGAGAAGACGCCCTCGTTCTTCGTCAATGATCAGAAGCAGGCCTGGTTCGACTTCTCGTCCGGGCTGAACGGCAACATCTTCGACTTCCTGATGAAGACCGAGGGCGTGACGTTTCCCGAGGCGGTGGAGCGTCTTGCCGCGATGGCGGGCGTCCCGCTGCCCGCCGCGACGCCCGATGCGGCACGCAACGAGCAGCGCCGGCGCACCCTGCACGACGTGATGGAACTGGCGACCAAGTTCTTCGCCGACACGCTGGCCTCGCGCCACGGCGCCAAGGCACGCGGCTATCTCGCCGACCGTGCCATCTCGCCGGCAACCCAGCTCCAGTTCCGGATGGGCTACGCGCCGCCGGATCGCTTTGCGCTGAAGGAGCATCTCGGTGCGCAGGGCATCTCCACCGAGGACATGGTGGAGGCCGGGCTTCTGGTGTCCGGCGAGGACAAGCCGGTGCCGTTCGATCGCTTCCGCGACCGCGTCATGTTCCCGATCACCGATGGCCGCGGCCGCGTCATCGCCTTCGGCGGCCGTGCGCTGGAGAAGGACGTTCCGGCAAAATACCTGAACTCGCCGGAAACCACGCTGTTTCACAAGGGCGACAATCTCTACAATCTGTTCACCGCGCGGCAGGCGGCGCATGACGGCGCGCAGCTGATCGTGGTCGAAGGCTATGTCGACGTCATCGCGATGGTTACCTCGGGCTTTCCCGGCGCGGTCGCACCGCTCGGCACCGCGCTGACCGAGAACCAGCTCGCGCTGCTCTGGAAGATGGTCGACGAGCCGATCCTGTGCTTCGACGGCGACCGCGCCGGGCAGAAGGCGGCGTACCGTGCAGCGGACCTGGCGTTGCCGCAACTCAAGCCGGGCAAGAGCCTGCGCATCGCACTGCTGCCGGAAGGCCAGGACCCCGACGACCTCGCCCGCTCCGGCGGCCGCGGTGCGATCGAGGACGTGATCTCGGCGGCGCGTCCGCTTGCCGACATGGTCTGGACGCGCGAGATCGAAGGCGGCAATTTCGACACGCCGGAGCGCCGCGCCGCGCTGGAGGCCAGGATCGGCGAGCTCACCAACGGCATCCGCGACGAGGTGGTGCGGCGCTATTATCGGCAGGATTTGCAGGAGCGGCTGCAACGCAACTTCGCTCCCGAGGGCGGGCGCGGCGGTTATGGCCGCGGCGGCTATGCGAGGGGCAGTTTCGGCGGCGGCCGCGGCGGCGAATCACCTCGCCAGTTTGCTCCCCGCGGACCGGCCCAAGGTGGCCAGGCCGGCCGGTTCGGCGCCAAGGGCGGCAGCAAGGGCGGCGCCACCCCCGGGATTCTACGGGGTCCCTATCAGGCGGCGAGCCCACAGCTCGCCAACAGCCCGATCATGCGCGGCCAGCGCAGCGCGATCTCGCGCCGCGAGGCGCTGATCCTGCAATGCCTGATCAATCACCCCTGGCTGCTGCACGACCATCTCGAGGAGGTGGCGGCGCTGGAGCTTGCGCATCCCGAGGCCAACAAGCTCAGGGCCGCCATTATCGCAGCCTTTGCCCATGATCATCACCATTCCCCCGATGCCGAGGAGCAGGCCGAGAAGATGCGGTCTGATCTGGAGATGCGGGAATTAACGCCGATTCTTCAAAGGGTTGAGCGGGCGATCACGACCCAGGCGGTGTGGGGCGCGCAGGTTGGCGCCGCGCGTGAGGATGTTTTATCGACCTGGCGTCAACTGGTTGCCTTGCATCAGAAAACCCACGCCTTACTTAGGGAAAGAAAAGATGCAGAGGCGGCTTTGGCTGAAGACTCCAGCGAAGCCAATCTGGCATGGTTGCAGGATATCCAGGCCCGGATGGCAGAAGCCGATGGGACCGAAGCCCTGATCGAAGGGTTCGGCGAATTGTCGGGCCGGTTCCAACGTAATGTCTGATAACAAAAATGCTGCGGACGGCGCTTGTCGCACCCGCAAAAAGACTCGCCAAATCCATGGTTTGGCTGCAAAAACAGGGTTAAGCGAAACTTAATAGCCTCACGGCTATTGCAGATGGAAACCATCGAGACGGATGACAGGGGTGGCGAAATCTTGCGCCGCCCTTTGTGCGTCGAGAGTAATTCTAGCTAGATAGCGTGCAAACGTGCGTGCGTGGCACCATTTTGCATGACCGCGTTTCGGGAGCTTAGTGAATGGCCACCAAGGCAAAGACGCTGCAGGTTAAGGACAAGGAAAAAGACGACAAGGCGGCGGATGCTCCTGAGAAGGATTCCGCTGACGCGCCGTCGCCGTTGCTCGACCTGTCGGATGCCGCGGTGAAGAAGATGATCAAGCAGGCCAAGAAGCGCGGCTTCGTGACCTTCGATCAGCTCAACGAAGTCTTGCCTTCCGACACGACGTCGCCCGAACAGATCGAAGACATCATGTCGATGCTCTCGGACATGGGCATCAATGTCACCGAGGCCGACGACTCTGAAGGCGAGGACGAGAAGGACGACGGCGAGGACGAGACCGACAACGAACTCGTCGAGGTCACGCAGAAGGCCGTCACCGAGGTCAAGAAGTCGGAGCCCGGCGAGCGTACCGACGATCCCGTGCGCATGTATCTGCGCGAGATGGGCACCGTCGAGCTGCTGTCGCGCGAGGGCGAAATCGCGATCGCCAAGCGCATCGAGGCCGGCCGCGAGGCGATGATCGCGGGCCTCTGCGAAAGCCCGCTGACCTTCCAGGCCATCATCATCTGGCGCGACGAGCTCAACGAAGGCAAGATCTTCCTCCGCGACATCATCGATCTCGAAGCGACCTACGCGGGCCCGGAATCCAAGGGCGGCATCAATCCGAACCTGATCGGCAACAATCCCGAAGGCGCTGCGGCTGAAGCCAATGGCAATGGCGCCGACGCGGCCGCGCCGGCCCATGTCGCGCCGCCTGCTGCGCCGCCGTCGCCGACCCCGTTCCGTGCCGCGCCCGCCGGTGGCGAAGCCGGCACCGAGGAGAAGGATCCCGCCGAGGCCGCCGCCGAAGGCGACATGGACGACGACGAGTTCGAGAACCAGATGTCGCTCGCCGCCATCGAGGCCGAGCTGAAGCCGAAGGTGGTCGAGACCTTCGACAAGATCGCGTCCGAGTACAAGAAGCTGCGGCGTCTTCAAGAGCAGGACATCGCCAACCAGTTGCAGAGCGAGTCGCTGTCGCCGTCGCAGGAGCGCAAGTACAAGAAGCTGAAGGACGAGATCATCGTCGAGGTGAAGTCGCTGCGCCTCAACCAGGCCCGCATCGATTCGCTGGTCGAGCAGCTCTACGACATCAACAAGAAGCTGGTCTCGTTCGAGGGCCGCCTGCTGCGCCTCGGCGACAGCCACGGCGTCGCGCGCGAGGACTTCCTGCGCAACTACCAGGGCTCGGAGCTCGACCCGCGCTGGCTCAACCGCGTCTCGAAGCTCTCCGCCAAGGGCTGGAAGAACTTCGTCCATCACGAGAAGGACCGCATCAAGGACCTGCGCCACGAGATCCAGTCGCTGGCGGCGCTCACCGGGCTCGAGATCGGCGAATTCCGCAAGATCGTGCACGGCGTGCAGAAGGGCGAGCGCGAGGCCCGTCAGGCCAAGAAGGAGATGGTGGAAGCCAACCTCCGTCTCGTGATCTCGATCGCCAAGAAGTACACCAACCGCGGCCTGCAATTCCTCGACCTGATCCAGGAAGGCAATATCGGCCTGATGAAGGCGGTCGATAAGTTCGAGTATCGCCGCGGCTACAAGTTCTCGACCTACGCCACCTGGTGGATCCGGCAGGCGATCACCCGCTCGATCGCCGACCAGGCCCGCACCATCCGTATCCCCGTGCACATGATCGAGACGATCAACAAGATCGTCCGTACCTCGCGCCAGATGCTCAACGAGATCGGCCGCGAGCCGACCCCGGAAGAACTCGCCGAGAAGCTCGGCATGCCGCTCGAGAAGGTCCGCAAGGTCCTCAAGATCGCCAAGGAGCCGCTGTCGCTGGAGACCCCGGTCGGTGACGAGGAAGATTCGCATCTCGGCGATTTCATCGAGGACAAGAACGCGATCCTGCCGATCGATGCTGCGATCCAGTCCAACCTGCGCGAGACCACCACGCGCGTGCTGGCTTCGCTCACGCCGCGCGAGGAACGCGTGCTGCGCATGCGCTTCGGCATCGGCATGAACACCGACCACACGCTGGAAGAAGTCGGCCAGCAGTTCTCGGTGACGAGAGAGCGCATCCGCCAGATCGAAGCCAAGGCGCTGCGCAAGCTCAAGCACCCGTCACGGTCGCGCAAGCTGCGCTCGTTCCTCGATAACTAGGCCTACGGGCATTCATTCAATGAAAACGGCGGGCTGGTGCCCGCCGTTTTTGTCTGTCGAGTAATCGCTATCCCATCGTCATTCCGGGGCGCGCGAAGCGCGAACCCGGAATCCATCGGGCCACGCATTTTGCGGTAGAATGGATTCCGGGCTCGGCGCTGCGCGCCGCCCCGGAATGACGAATGAGGAGATAACGGAGTACGCGAGGTCGCCGCTCGCTACTTCTTCTTCGCGCCGACCCGCTCGATGGTCTTGATCTCGAGCGGCGGGCGGCCGCCCTTTTCGGCGATCTCGCGGTCCTGCTCGCGCAGGAAGGCGCGCACCGGCTCGTCGCCGTCGAGCCCGCCCAGCAGTTCCGACGGCACACGGCGGTTGGAGCGCTGCGAGCCGTCTTCATAGAACACGTTGAAGAAGGCGAATTCGCCTTTGGGATTGGTCCCGGGTTTTTTCGGCATGGGTGGCTTGTCCTCGATCAGGACGCCGCTGTCAAAGCAAATCGCCGCACCCTCCCGCCGGTCTGCCCTGCGGTGCAGGGCCCTTGTGGAGAGCGGTGTGCAATTCGGCCGGCAGGCGCTCGGCGCCCGACCGGTCACATCGCCGACATATCCGCCTCAGCCCTCGAACAGCACGAAGGCAGCCCACACGCTGGGGTCGTTGGCGCCGGCGACCTTGCCGTCGCGTGCATCGCGCCGGGTCTGGCGCAGCGCATCCGAATAGGTCATGCCGTCGGCGAGGTGCTCGTAGTAGCGCACGGCGAAGTTGGCGGTGCCTTCGTCGGCGACCGGCCACAGCGTCAGCAGCGCGCGGCGGGCGCCGGCGATGCCGAGCGCGGTCGGCAGGCCGCGCAGCCCGCTGACGAAGCTCTCGTCGCCGCGGCCGGTCTCGCAGGCCGACAGCACCAGCAGATCGAGTCCGGACAGGTCCCAGTCCATCAGCTCGAAGGCATAGAGATAGCCGTCCTTGTCGTCGCGCAGCGGCCAGCGGCTGTCGCCGGCGCCGGACAGCACGATGCCGCTCTGCCACAGCGTATCGAGGCCGGACGCCGTGCTGTCGTGATAGAAGCCGTGGGTCGCCAGATGCGCGATGCGCGCCTTGCCGATCTTGTCGCGCAGCGTGCTTTCGCTGACGCCGCTGCCGCTCAGCATCTCGACCGGCGCGCCACGTGCGCGGGCGAGCTTTGCGATCGCCTCGATCTCGGTCTTGGTGCCGGGCAGCGGCATCGGGCCGGGAACGCCATATTCGATGCCGCCGGCAAGCAGCATCGCGCCCGTCTTCTCGAGCGTCTCGCGCGCATGGATCGCGATCAGCGCATCGGGGCTGGTCAGCATCCGGATCGTGAACCTGTCTTCCAGCAGCCCGCCATCGGCGCCGGGCAAGAGCGAGAACGGCACCGCGAACAGGAAGCCGTCCGGCACCACGTAGAGCGTGGTCTTGTCCTTCAGGACCGGCTCCAGCGGCGCGAACAGCCGCTCGCGGAGGTTCTGGAAGCGGCCCTTGCCGTCGAGCCCCCTGGCGTCGAGATCGGGCATGGTCGCCCGCGTCGCGCGCAGCCGCGCGATCTCGGTCCGCACGGCGGTGTCGACCATCTTGCCGGGATCGCCGAGATCGATCACGCGCGGCTCGCCCTGCGCGGTCTCGACGATGGCGTAGAGCACGCTGGCGGCGAGCGGCTGCTTCGACTGACGGTCCGCCTTCCATTGCCGGGTGATGAAGTAGTTGATGACGGCTTCATTGCCCGCCAGCAGTTGCGACGGGCGGATCGGGTCCTGCGGCAGCGTCACGCCGATCGCATCGAGTCGCTTGTTCAAAGCCTTCTCGGCGGCGTCCTGCCGCCCCCACACCGATCGCGCCCAGTCGTCGATATTGCCCGACGAGAACAGCTCCTGCTTCTCGCCATTCAGCCGCAGCGCCGCACGCAGCAGCGTCGCGGTCTCCTCGTCCTTGCCCGCCATTTGGGTCTCGAGCCGGCGCAGCGCCGTGGCGTCGCCGCCGCCGAGCGTCTTCCAGCGCAGCACCGCGGCGGCAAAGGCCGGCTGCGCCACCGATGATCCGGCCCCGGTGGCGAAGCGGCCGAACGCGAACAGCAGATGGTCGGCATGGGCGCGGATCGCCTCGGCGACGGCGCGATCGCCCGCGGTGCCGACCTCGCGCTTCATCCACGCGAACATCTCGCGGTCGAGCGCGGTGAAGCTCTGCACCGCGCGGCTCGGATCGGTCGCGATCAGGGCAACCGCGATGCCGAGCTTGATCTCGAAGGAGATCGGATGCTGCGCGGTGAAGGCGCGGGTCGAGATCGCAAGCGCGGTCTCGCGCAGCCGCATGCCGGCATCCGGCTCGCCGCGCTGTTCGCGCTTGCCGGCGGCCAGCACCGCGGCCTTGATGCGCAGGAAGTCGGCGAAATTCTCCTCATTGGCGACGATCGCCTCCAGCCGGGTCAGGTCGGCTGGCGAGATCGCGGCATCGCCTGTTGCGAGCATGTCGGTGTAGAACAGCCAGGCATCGGCCTGGCCGGCGAAGCTCGGATCCTTCGGCGCCATCGCGACCGCGATCGTGCGGTGGCGGCGGAAATAGCGCCGCGCGTCGTCGAAGCGGCCGAGATTGAGGAAATCCTGGCCGGCATTGTTGACCGTCACCAGCGTGTTGAGATGGTTCTCGCCGTAACGCTTGACGCGCTTCTCGATCGCGAACAAATCGAGCTCGAGCGCCTTGGCCGGCGCGCCGATCTCGCGCAGCATGTCGGCATAATTGTTGGCGAGCTTCGCGGTGGTGCGATGGTCGGGCCCCAGTGCCTTCTCCGAGCGCTCGAAATTGTGCCGGCCCAGATTGGTCGCCGACGCGGCCGAGCCGTTGGCCGACAGCGCCACCGCGAGCTTGTCGCTGGCGATCAGCGATTCCTCGGAGCCTTCGCCCCAATAGGCGTTGAAGGCCGCGATCCCCTTCATGTAGAGCGGGACCGCTTCCGCGATCCTGGCGTGGTCGGACAGCAGGATGGCGTATTCCAGCAGCACATCGGCATTGCCGGGCGGCGATTGTGCGGCCGCCTTGCTCTGGAACGCGCGCACGAACAGCTTTTCAGCGAGGTCGTCGCGCTTGACCGCACGCAGCGTGGCGGTGGCGTCGTAATATCGCTCCATGACGAACTGCGCATCGTCGAGCTTGTCCGCGGCATCGAGCGCGGCAGTGAGCTGCGCGGCGCCGGCCTCGATCTTGCCGCTGCGCGTCAGCGCGATGGCGTTCTTCATCTGCGCGGCGACGGCCTGCGTGGCGGCAGGGCGTTGCGCCGGCGCACGCTTGTCCTGCGCTGCCGCGGGGGCGATCGTTGCGGTCAGGGGCGCGCCGAGCGTGAAGATGATGGCAAGCGATGCAGCGGCCTTGCGCGTGCGGGCGAAAGCGTCGGCGGACTTCATCAGCAATGGTACCTCATCATGGAGCGCGCCCTTCGTCCCCACGAATGACGGCGTCGGTGTAGCCAGCCTGCTCGGCTTTAACGGCCCGGCATTGCATCAACAAGACGCGACGGCAGCCGCGCGGGGGGAACCGGCATGGCGAATCTGTCTTGCTTCGTCGCAGCCGACACCGGCGGCGTTCATGCATCGTGCACCCGCCGGTTCCCGCCGCATGCGGATCGTTGCCGCCGCGTGCATGGCCGGCGTCGGATGATGTTACCGCTCGGGGGCGGCCATCGAGCCAACTCATGACAGCCGTCTTTCGGATCGCCGTTCAAACGAAGGGCGGGCGAAAGCCCGGGCTTTTCTGACCATCGTCACTTGCATTGCACCATGCGATTCGCGTATGAGGCGCATCTTCCTTTTTTACAACTCTCCCTTTTCGAGAAGCCTCCTCCGATGTCCCACGCCACCCTCGAGGCCAACAAGGCGCTGGTGCTCGCGCATCATGACGCCGTGACCAACCGGCTCGATGCCGGTGCGATCCGCGCGCAGTTGGCGTCCGACTTCTTCGACCATGCCGTGGGCAAGCGGCTGAGTGCCGAGGAGGTGCTCGCGCAGGCGGCGGCGATGCATGAGACCTTCGCCGAGCTGTCGGCGGTGGCCGAATGCCTGGTGGCCGAGCGCGACATGGTCGCCGGCCGCTTCGTCTGGCGCGGCCGTCACCGCAGCCCGTGGCGCGGCATCCAGCCGACCGGCCGCCACGTCGAATTCCGCGGCATGACGTTCTGGCGCATCCGGGACGGCAAGCTCTCGGAATGCTGGGCCGAGATCGATTTCGACGGGCTGGAGCGGCAGCTCAGGGATTGAGGGAAATCTGCACATCTCCGCCGCGCTGCGACCGTGATCCGTCGCGACCTTGCGCGGCGTGCATCACAGGCTGACACGTCAAGGCAAACCCATCGCCAGCGCCGCGGCCAACTGGCCGGCGCTGCGTCGCTTCATCGCCGGCGAGCATCGCCTCGGCCTGGTCATGGCACAGCGCCGCTGGACCGCGGCTCTTTACGAATTCCTGCGCTTCGGCATCAAGCAGGCCTGGGCCTGCCTGTTCGGCGGCATCGCCGTCGCGCTGATGATCGGCACCTGGCGCTTCTATCCGCCGGATGCGGCGCTGGCGCGCTACGACTTCCTGTTCCTCTCGATGCTCGCCGTTCAGCTCGTGCTGCTCGCCGGCCGGCTGGAGACGTGGGAGGAGGCCAGGGTCATCCTGATCTACCATGTCGTCGGCACGGCGATGGAGCTGTTCAAGACGCGGGTCGGCTCCTGGATCTATCCGGAGCCCAGCATCTTCCATATCGGCGGCGTGCCGCTGTTCTCGGGCTTCATGTATTCCTGCATCGGCAGCTACATCTGCCGCTGCTGGCGGTTGTTCGATTTCCGCTTCTCGCAGCATCCGCGCCGCCTCGGCCTGATCGCCCTCAGTGTGGCGATCTATGTCAACTTCTTCAGCCATCACTACGTCATCGACCTGCGCTGGGGGCTGTTCGCCTGGGCGATCTGGCTGTTCGGCCGCACCAGCGTCCACTTCAAGGTCTGGACCAGCCATCGTTCGATGCCGCTGCTGCTCGGTCTCGTGCTGGTGTCGCTGTTCATCTGGTTCACCGAGAACATCGGCACCTTCACCAAGACCTGGCTCTATCCCTCGCAGCGGCTCGGCTGGTCGATGGTCGGAATCGAGAAGCTCGGGTCCTGGTTCCTGCTCGTGATCGTCAGCTACACGCTGGTGAGCATGGTGAACGCGCCGCGGAAGTGGAAGGGCGAGGGTGCGGGTACTGGTGCGCGCCGGCGGGACGAGCGCGTGGGTGGAATGTCGGTGCCGACGCTTTGACGGCCTCGTTTGCTCCATGGCATGATCGGCCATTCGAAGCAGGAGGGATTGTTGCATGCTCAGGTGTCGTTTGGCGGTTGTGTTCGGCGCCTTGCTGCTTGCCACCCCTTCCTATGCCGCCCGCTGCGGCGGCAGTTTTCCAGCCTTCGTACAGTCGTTCTCGCAGGAGGCGGCGGCGGCCGGCATCCAGCAGGATGTGATCTCGCAGGCGCTCGGCGGGGTGCAGCAGGATGGCGGGGTGCTCGCCTTCGACCGGCGGCAGCGCTACACCTTCAACAAGACCTTCGAGCAGTATGTCGCGACCCGCGTCGGGCCGGGGCGCATCAATGGCGGCCGCGCGATGTTGCAGCGTCACGCCGCGCTGCTCTCCAAGATCGAGCAGCAATACGGCGTGCCGCGCCAGATCCTGGTCGCGATCTGGGGGCTGGAGACCGATTTCGGCAAGGGCGACATGGGCAAGCTGCCGGTGTTTCGCGTGCTCACCACGCTGGCGCACGATTGCCGCCGCACCGACCTGTTCCAGGGCGAGCTGCTCGCCGCGCTCAAGATCCTGCAACGCGGCGATCTTCGTCTGAACGACATGATCGGCGCATATGCCGGCGAGATCGGCCAGACCCAGTTCCTGCCGTCGTCCTACATCAAATACGGCGTCGATTTCGACGGCGACGGCCATGTCGACCTGCGCCACTCGGTGCCCGACGTGCTGGCTTCGACCGCGAACCTGTTGCACTCGAACGGCTTCAAGATGGGCGCGCCCTATGGCGAAGGTAGCGCCAATTTCGAGGCGATGCGCGAATGGAACAGGGCGGTGATCTATCGCAAGACGATCGGGTATTTTGCCGATCAGCTCGTCGGGCGGTGAGGGCGCTGCGGTCATCCCCGTCATTCCGGGGCGCGCCTCTTGGCGCGAGCCCGGAATCCATCGAGCCGCATCACGTGTTGAAGAATGGATTCCGGGCTCTCGCTGCGCGAGCCCCGGAATGACGGGTTGAGAGTTCGAGGCCCATGGAAACCATCGGCAGCCAGAAGATCTGGTCGTTCTTCGACCGCCGCGGATGCCAGATCGCGAAGAACTCGGCGGTGCGCGAGGGGCCGGGCCATCGCGTCGGCTCCTATCTCGAGCTCGCCACCAAGATCGCCGAGCTGCAATTCCTCAACCGCGACCACGTGCTGCTGTTTCGCGGCCAGGGCGCGGATCACCGCAACGTCAAGAACAACTCGTCGCTGAAGCCGACGCTGTTTCGCGGCGGCCGCGGCAACCCTGATCAGGCGACGCTGGTTCAACGCTTCGAGGCCCTGCGCCGCGCCGAGCAGGTCCTGGTCGCGGAATATGCCAAGGCAAAGCTGCTCGGGCTGGAGCGGCTGAAGCGGCATCGCATCCTGCGCTGGTCGATCCTGCAACACTATGAGGTCTGCACCACGCCGCTGCTCGACGTCACCCATTCGATCCGGATCGCGGCGTCGTTCGCCTCGCTGGCCGAGACCGGCACCGCCTTCCTCTATGTGCTCGGCGTGCCGAACCTCTCTGGCGCGATCACCGCGAGCGCGGAGGCCGGCCTCCAGATCGTCCGCCTCTCCAGCGTCTGCCCGCCATCGGCCGTGCGGCCGCATATCCAGGAGGGCTATCTGCTCGGCGAATATCCTGAAATGTCCGGCACCGAGCAGAAGGACAATTATTTTCCCTACGAGATGGATTTCGGTCGGCGGCTGGTCGCGAAATTCTCCTTCGCGCCGGTGTCGTTCTGGAAGAACGACAATTTTCCGCAGGTGACGCGAAGCGCGCTGTATCCGTCGGAGAAGAGCGACCCGCTGTTCCGGCTGGCGCTTGGGGTGAAGAAGCAGCTGGGTTGAGCTCTCTTGTTCGCCGTGGATGCGTGACCCGACAATCGCGCAACAGATTCAGTGTCGTCCCGGGCAAGCGCAGCGCGACCCGGGACCCATAACCACGACTGCTCATGATGTCTGACGCTGCGGCCCCAGCGTGTTTCGCCAACCCAACCCTGTGGTTATGGGTCCCTGCCTTCGCAGGGACGACGACAGAGTTATCTGCGCCGGCTGCCGCTTCGCATGCGCGGGTGGTGACACCGATTACTTGGCACCGGCCCCCGCCACCTTCGCGGTCGCCTTCTCGATCTGCCGTTGCAGCACCTTCCAGTAGGTGCCGGGGCGGAAGCGTTGCAGCAGGTCCATGAAGCGGGCGTCGTTGCCGATCAGGATGCGCGGCTGGTTCTTCTCGATGCCGGCGATGATGCGCTGCGCGGCCGCGGTCGGCGTGGTCCGGGCCAACGCGTCGAAGCGCTCGATCGACTGCACGCGGCGGGCATTGTCGGTGACGCCGGCTCCGGTGCGCGAATTGCGCGCGATGTTGGTGGCGACGCCGCCGGGATGCACCACCGAGAGCCGTACCGGACTGTTCGCCACCGCGAGCTCGTGGCGCAGGCTTTCGGAGAAGCCGCGGACCGCGAACTTGGCCGCGCAATAGGCGCTCTGGCCGGGTGGCGCCACGATGCCGAAGATCGAGGAGACGTTGACGATATGCGCCTCGCGCTGCCGCGCGAGATACGGCAGGAAGGCGCGGGTGCCGTGCACCACGCCCCAGAAATTGATGTTGAACAGCCACTCCATCTGCGCCTGC
Source organism: Bradyrhizobium sp. UBA2491 (assembly GCF_002341725.1). Taxonomy (NCBI): domain Bacteria; kingdom Pseudomonadati; phylum Pseudomonadota; class Alphaproteobacteria; order Hyphomicrobiales; family Nitrobacteraceae; genus Bradyrhizobium; species Bradyrhizobium sp. UBA2491. The sequence goes on along the minus strand of NZ_DDOP01000076.1, from coordinate 56,219 downwards.
TCGATCTCGCCGAACTGGCCGAGCAGGGCGACGCCGGCATTGTTGACGACGATGTTGAGCGCGGGATGCGCGGCGCTGGCGGTGGCCGCGAATGCCGCGATCTGGTCGGGCTCGCCGACGTCGAGGCGATGCACGGTGACCTTGCGCGGGCTCGCTTTCGCGATCTCGGCGGCCGTTGCTTGTAGACCGGCCTCGTCGCGGTCGGCGAGCGCCAGGTCGCAGCCGCGCTGTGCGAGTTCAAACGCCAGTGCGCGGCCGATGCCGCTGGCGGCTCCGGTCACGGCGGCGGCGGATCCAGAGATCGCGGTCATGTCGGGTCGGCTCCATCTCGACGAGGGTGGTGGTGGCCATGCGGGAACACGGCGGTTCCCCGCTTTTCTCAAATTGGAACTGAACCATCCAGCGATTTTAGGCATTTAGTCAGTGTTCGTTTTCACGCGGCGATCAATCCAGGCGATCAGAACAGAGGAGGCACACCATGGGACAGTCGAGGCCCGATCGTGCGAAGGCGTTGGTCGTCGAAGACGACCCGATGCAGCGCGAGATGATCGGCTTGCTGCTGGAGGAAAGCGATTTCGACGTCATCGCCTGCGAGAGCGCGGAGGCTGCGGAATTGGTGCTGCTCGGCAATGGCGACAACGTCGTGCTGATGATGACCGACGTCGAACTCGCCGGAAACATGACCGGCGTCGAGCTTGCCCATGCGGCGAAGAAACACAAGCCCGACCTCGACGTGATCGTGACTTCGGGCAAGCCGCTGCGTCAGCGCCTGCCGGACGGCGCCCTGTTCTGGGCCAAGCCGTGGGCGCCGCTTGACGTGATCCGGCTCGCCGAGACCAAGGCGTCGACGCTGCCGGGCGGCCGGTCGAGGCCTTCATAACGCGTTTGTCAGCGCCGACGTGTGGCGGGCGGGCGCTGGTCGCTTCCGCCCGCCCGGGCAGCGTGATATTGGCGGCTGATGCGCCGCCTGTGGCCGATCATCGGACTGGTCTGGTTCGTGCTCGCGACCGCGGCGCCCGCCGCGGCGGAGACGATCGTCAATTTCCCCTCACTCGACGGCACCACCGACTTGATCGGTCACCTCGACCGCCGCGAGAACGACACGCCGCGGCCCGCGGTGGTGCTGATGCATGGCTGTTCCGGCCTCAATGACAAGAAGGGCCGCGTGTTCGGCCTCTATCGCGCCTGGGCGCGGGCGCTCGCGGTGCAGGGCTATGTCACCCTGATCGTCGACAGCGCGACGCCGCGCGGGCTCGGCCAGACCTGCTCGCGCGGGCCCGACAGCCGCAGGATGTGGCGCGAGCGGCCGAAGGATGCCTATGGCGCGCTGCGTTATTTGCAGGCGCAGCCCTTCGTGAAGCCGGACCGCATCGCGCTGATGGGCTGGTCGCAGGGCGGCGGCGTGGTGCTGCTCTCGATCAACGACAGGAGCATCGGCCGGCCGGCCGAGTTGGCGCAGGATTTCAGGGCCGCGGTGGCGTTCTATCCCGGCGCCTGCGCCGACATCTATCAATCGAGGCCCTTCACGAATGTCGAGCCGAACGGCTGGACCAGCCGGGTGCCGCTGCTGGTGCTGATCGGCGAGGCCGACGTCTGGACGCCGTACAAGCCCTGTGACGCCTTCATCGCGGCGGCCAAGGCGCGCGGCAATCCGGTCGAGCTGAAGAGCTATCCCGGCGCGGTGCATGCGTTCGATGCGCCGAACCTGCCGCGCACCGAGCTGCCGGCCTATACGATGCGGGATGGCTCGATCCCCGTGATCGGGACCGATCCCGAGGCGCGCAAGGATGCCTTCCCGCGCGTGCTGGACTATCTGAAGCGAGATCTGGAATGACGTGCCCCCAAGGGTTTGACTCAAGAATTTGAAATCGAGGAACTGCAATGACCTGGTCCTTCCTGCTGACCACCCTGATCGTGGTCGCCTCGCCCGGCACCGGCGTGCTCTACACCCTGGCGGTGGCGCTGACCCGCGGTTCGCGGGCGAGCCTGGCGGCGGCGTTCGGCTGCACGCTCGGGATCGTGCCGCAGATGATCGCCGCGATGCTGGGCCTGGCCGCCATCCTGCACACCAGCGCCATGGCGTTCGCGGCGCTGAAATGGGGCGGCGTGGTCTATCTGCTCTACATGGCCTGGCAGGCGCTGCGTGAGCGCGGCGCGCTGGCCGTCGACACCGAGATCAAGCCGCGCTCGAACGGCCGCGTGATCGTGACCGCGATCCTGATCAACATCCTCAACCCGAAACTGTCGATCTTCTTCCTGGCCTTCCTGCCGCAATTCATCGCGGTCGACGAGGCCCATCCGCTGGCGCGGATGGTTGAGCTCAGCGGCGTGTTCATGGCGATGACCTTCGCGGTGTTCGCGATCTACGGGCTGTTCGCGGCGTCGGTGCGCGATCGCGTCATCACCCGGCCGAAGGTGATGGCCTGGCTCAGGCGGAGCTTTGCCGCAGGCTTTGCGGTGCTCGGCGCCAAGCTCGCCTTCGCGGAGCGCTGACGGCGTCTTCGTCCGCGCCTGCCACCGGCAACAAAAGCGGTGCGGGCAATAAAAAAGCAGGCCTTGCGCCTGCCATGTTGCCCGCTCTGTCAGGGGCCGAGTTGTTCGAATGGTGTATCCGGAGCTGAGGTCTTGGGCCGGTCGCTCCGGTCTGGGTGCCCGGGCAGGGCTGAGCCGCTACCCGGGCGAGAAACGGGTTACTTCTTCTTGGCGGCCTTCTTCTTCTTGGGGGCCTTCTTCGCCTTCGCCTTCTTCGCTTTCTTAGCCATAGTATCCTCTCAGGGTTTCATGGATTGAACGCGACTCCGAGGCATGCTTGGCGGAGGGCCAGCCTCGCAACATCCTCAGTATCAAACTGAGCAGATTCGGAGGCTGCTGCCGCGCGCTGTCACGGCGCTGTCATCGTGTTATCCACAGTTGTTACGTGTTTTCGCCAATTTTCTCGTGGCGCTGCTGCTGCCGCGCGTCGTCACGCCATCGCGTCGCCATGCTTAACGGCGCGCAAATGCCGGATGCGCGTATCTTCATCAATTCAAAACCACGGCGCGGATTGACGGGTCGCGGGTGAGAGTCCGTTAAGCGGCGCGGCCGCATCCTCTCCCGTAAGGCAACGGGGATTGTCATTGGGAGGGAACGCCCTGGGCATGATCCGGAAAAGCGCGCAGCGGTTTTCCGAAAGATCATGCTCTGGGGGCGGCAAGTCATTTCAGGAGAGGCGAGGCCGGTACGGTCTCGAACAGGGGCGATGTTGAGCGTTCCGACGCTTTGGACGGTTTTCGTTATCAATTTTCTCGCGCTCGGCCTGATCTGGGCCTATGTCGCGCACAGCTATCCAGCTTTCGGCGCGGCGCGGTTCTGGACCGCGTCGGCCTTCGTCGCATCCGCCGGTGCCTCCAGCGCGATGTTCCGCGTCATGATCACGGGCTCGCTCTTGCCGCTGATCGCGGCGGGCACGCTGATGGTGTTCGCCGCCGGCCTTGCCGCGATGGGCATCGAGCGGTTCTACGGCAAACCGGTGCGCTGGCGCAGCACCGCGCTGGCCAGCGCGTTCGCCTTCGTCGGCCTCGGCGTCTTCATCTTTGCCTATGACAGCATGCCGATGCGCATCCTGGTCTATACCGTCGCGCAGGTCATGCCGTTCGCGTTGACGCTGAAGCTCTTGCTGTCGCGCGAGAACGGCCGGGTCAATCCCGGCGCGCGGCTTGCCGGCGTCGTCGCCTCCGTGCTGATCGGCATCTATGCGCTGCGCCTCGTCGGCGCCCTGCTGCATCCCGGCGAGTTCTCCTTCGTCCGCTTCAATGCGGGCCAGTCGCTGGCGATCCTGCTGATGGTGTTCCTGTCGATGGCGCTCAATTTCGGCTTCCTGCTGATGGCGATCGACCGGCTGCGCACCGAGGTCGCCGACCTCGCGCTGCTCGACGATCTTACCGGCGTCGGCAACCGCCGCCATCTGCTGCAACGCCTGACCGAGGAATGCGCGCGCTCCGACCGCAATGGCGAGGCATTCGCGCTGCTGGTGATCGACCTCGACGGCTTCAAGGGCATCAACGACACCCACGGCCACGCCGCCGGCGACGCCTGCCTGCAACATTTCACGCTGATGGCGCAGACCAGGCTGCGGCCGGGCGACATGCTGGCCCGCACCGGCGGCGACGAGTTCTGCATCGTGCTGCCGTCCTCGACCTTGCGCGAGGGTGCGATGATCGCCCGCCGCGTGCTGGAGGTCTGCCGCGCCGATGCCGAGCAGTGCGCCGGCGCTGACATCCCGATCGCGGTCTCGATCGGCGTCGCGCAATGGACCCGCGAGATCGGGCTGCATCCCGACCGCCTGATCGCCGCAGCCGACCACGCACTCTACGACGCCAAGAAGGGCGGCAAGAACGGATATGCGACCTATCAACCGAAGCTGCCGCCCGAGATGCTCGAACCGATGCAGGCGAGCCTGCGCCGCGCCTGACCGTGCTGGAGTGCGGTGAGACCATGTTGAGCTGGAGCGGCGGCAGGCTCCGCCTCTCCCTTGGGAGAGGTGAGAAGAAGCCGTTGCTGAACTCAAGCGTGACACTGGATCCTGCCGTCATGACGCCTCGCCTGCTCACCGTACTTCTCGCGCTGGTACTGTCCGTGCCGGCATTCGCCGAGGCGCCCGATCTCGCTGCGATCGCCCGGTCGCAGGGCACGCCGGAGATTCCCGGCTTGAAGATGGTCTGGCTGTCGCCCTGGGGCGATGTCGCCAAGGCTCATCCCTGGCGCAACATCATCGTGCATCAAACCGAAGGGCCGGCCGGTTCGGCGCGCTACGGCGCGGCCGAACAGCACAAGCACCCGACCCGGCGCGGCGTCATGGTCTGGGTCGAGACCGACGGCACGGTCTATTGGGCGGTTGCCGACAATCTGGTGCCGACCCACACCGACGGCGCCGATCGCAACGACAACAAATACATCGACAACAGCAAGACCTATCGTCAGGTCAACAAGGACACCTCGATCGGCGTCGAGTTCGCCGGCAACTATCCCGATGTCACCAAGGGCCCGACCGACGCGCAGATCGCGGCCTGGCGCGTGCTGGTGAAGCTGCTGCGTGCGCGCTACGGCATCCCGCTGGATCACGTCTACGCGCACAACTGGATCGACTTCAAGGACGCCCGCTACTGCGAAGGCTGCGCGCTCGCGACCATGGCGCGCGAGTGGGGCGAGTAGCGGGGCTATCGTCTCCGTTGGGTCTCGGCGAGGTGCTCGGTCTCGTGGTTCGAGAGCGCCGCAAGCGGCGCTCCTCACCATGAGGGTCTAAAATGGTGCCGCACGACAACACCTCATCCTGAGGAGCTCGCCAGAGGCGGGCGTCTCGAAGGATGGCCCCGAGGACAATGCCCGCCAGGTTGTCTCCGCATGCGATCGTCTCTGGCGTGAGCAGGGGATCTCATTGTCTTTGCTCTTGGCGAGACGCGCGCTGGCAAACCGGCGGCCGAAACCGCCGGTGCCCGATCGCAGCCGTGAGCGATGGCCTTCGACCTCCATCTGATCCGTGGCTCCGCGGTTAGGCGAACGCCCTGGGCAGATCAGCGGTCGGCTTGGTGACGATCTGGTGCGCATCCCGCCAGATCACCTCGCGCTGCCGCGAGGTGGTGATTGTCCGCACCGGCAGGCCGCCCTCTTCGAGCAGCCAGGCGCAATAGCGCGCGCGGCTGATCGCCTCGCGGGCGTCGGGATCGAACCAGCAGATGCCATGGATCGAATCGCGCCGCTTGAAGTGCCGCGCGATACGCCCGGGGATCGGCAGATGCCGGCTGAACCAGTCGAACTCGTCCGACAATGCCTGCCGGATCCAGTCCGGACAGTCGTTGCGATAGAGATACCAGGACGCGCGAAAGAAGCCGCTCTCCACGCGGCTATGCGGGTGGATGAGCGGTGTAACGAACCGCAAATACATCACGACACGGCGCAACGCCGTGTGCGTTACGCCCCTCGTAGCGAGATATGATGAATGGAGAACGGCCGCGAAGCGGCGTTCAGCTCATGACCGATCGCCGATCAGCCGATCGGGGCGGTCAGGATGTTCGATCTACGTTTCATGCCGCCTCCTTCGTGAGCGTTGAATTGAGGGCACGATGTCGTGCCGGGCGGCAGCACATACACCCGCCAGCATCTTGCGGCAAGCTCAGAGCCCTCTCTCGACCGCCGCGGCGTACTGGGTCCCCCGCTTTCGCGGAGGACGACGGCGGAGCCTGCCCAAAAACAAAAAAGCCGGCGTTGCCGCCGGCTTTCGTGTCTGTTGGCTTGCTCGTCGCCGCGCGATTTAGTGCGCGGCTTCGAGAGCCGCTTCCTGGCGGGCAATCGTGCCCTTGACGGCCGACTGCACCTTCTCGAACGCGCGGACCTCGATCTGCCGCACGCGCTCGCGCGACACGCCGAACTCGGCGGCGAGGTCTTCCAGCGTCATCGGCTCATCCGCCAGACGCCGCGCCTCGAAGATGCGGCGTTCGCGCGGGTTGAGCACGCCGATTGCACCGTTCAGGGCCTGACGGCGATGATCGAACTCCTCGCTCTCGGCCATCAAGGCTTCGGCGTTGGGCGAGTTGTCGACCAGCCAGTCCTGCCATTCGCCGGCTTCGCCGTCGTCGCGGATCGGGGCGTTGAGCGACGCGTCACCGCCGAGGCGGCGGTTCATGTCGATCACGTCCTGATCGGTCACGCCGAGGCGCTTGGCGATCAGCTTCACCTGGTCGGGGTGGAGATCACCCTCTTCCAGCGCGGAGATCTTGCTCTTCGCCTTGCGCAGGTTGAAGAACAGCTTCTTCTGGTTCGCGGTGGTGCCCATCTTCACGAGCGACCAGGAACGCAGAATGTACTCTTGTATTGACGCCTTGATCCACCACATGGCGTAAGTGGCGAGACGGAAGCCCTTCTCGGGTTCGAATCGCTTCACCGCCTGCATCAGGCCGACATTGCCTTCCGAGACGACTTCGGATATCGGCAAGCCGTAGCCGCGATAGCCCATGGCAATCTTGGCCACGAGCCTGAGGTGGCTGGTGACGAGCTTATGCGCCGCGTCCCGATCGTCATGCTCGCGCCAACGCTTGGCGAGCATGTACTCCTGCTGGGGCTCCAGCATGGGGAACTTGCGGATCTCGGCGAGGTAACGTGAAAGGCCAGATTCTCCATTGAGAACCGGCAACGTAGCTGTACGGGCCATTCGAGCGCCCTCCAGTGGTTCAGACCCCCGATAGCGGCGGGCCCGGCAGGTGGCCGCTGGGTTAAAGCCGGCCATGCTGCGATGTTCCGCGTTGGATATTCAACGCAGGTGCAACATACACCAAACTGTCCGTGATAGGGAAGGATTGCTGACGTCACGTCCCCGTGTGCCAGCTATAACCTGTTGTCATAGCGTGGCTTTTCCGGGAGGGGTGCGTCATACCGCCGCTGCCAGCGCCCGTTGCAGGAGAAGCAAATCCTCCGGCAAGGGGGCTTCCCAGTGCAAAAGTTCCCCGGTGCGGGGGTGTTCCAGGGCCAGCAGATAGGCATGCAGGGCCTGCCGGTCGAGGGCGGTAAGTGCGTCCTTACCTTCCGCGTTGAGGTGCCCGGCCTTGGTCTTGAAATGGGGGCCATAGACGGCATCGCCAAGCAGGGGGTGGCCGAGATGGGCGAGGTGGACCCGGATCTGATGGGTCCGCCCGGTCTCCAGCCGGCAGGCCAGGAGCGAGGCGACCGGCTTGCCGTCGCGGCCGGCGAAGCTCGACAGCACCTCGAAATGGGTGATCGCCTCGCGGCCGCCCTGGCGGACCGCCATCTTCTCGCGGGCATGGGGATGCCGGTCGATCGGCGCGTCGATGGTGCCGTGCGGCCGGTTCGGCACGCCCCAGACGAACGCCATGTAGCCGCGCTCCATCGGGCCGGTGCGGCCGTGGTCCGCGAACTGCGCGGTCAGCGACTGGTGGGCCTGGTCGTTCTTGGCGACCACCATCAGCCCGGTGGTGTCCTTGTCGAGGCGGTGCACGATGCCCGGCCGCTTGACCCCGCCGATGCCCGAAAGACTGGTGCCGCAATGGGAGATCAGCGCGTTGACCAGTGTTCCCGTGGCGTGGCCCGCCGCGGGATGCACCACCAGGCCCCTGGGCTTGTTGATCAGGATGATATCGTCGTCCTCGAACACGATATCGAGCGCGATGTCCTCGCCCTTCGGCTCGGCGGGCACGGCCTCCGGCACGTCGATTATGATCGTATCGCCCTGGGCGACATGATAAGCGGGGTCGCGGACGACGGCGTCCTTGACGGTCACGGAACCGGCGAGGATCAGCGCCTTCAGCCGGGACCGCGACAGTTCGGGCGAACGCTGCGCGAGCACGCGGTCAAGCCGGGCCGAGCCCTCGTCGCCGGCGACGATGACCTCCAGCTTCTGACCGCCATTCGAAGAAACCTGTTGCAAAGATATAGAGCCTCGTGATGACCGACACTGCCGTGACCGAACCGACCCCCGACCAGGCCGCGCTGATCGCGCGGGTGCGGCGCATGATGCTGATCGCGGGCCTGACCTCGGCATTGGCCGTGGCGGTCGTGTTGATCGCCATCGGCTACCGCCTTTATCGCAGCGAGGGAAGCCCCGTTTCGGTGTCCGACGTCACTGCTGCGCTGCCGAAGGGCGCCCGCATCGTCGCAACCGGCACGGCCGGCGACCGGCTGGTGCTCACGCTCGATATAGGCGGTGCAACCGAGATCCGCACATTTGATGCAAAGACGCTGAAACCTGCGGGCAGGTTGACCTTCGTCAACGAGCCCTGATCCAACGATCCTGACCTCGGCAGTCGCGTAGCCGCGCCGTCGATCAACCAAAAGCTGCAAAGTCGTTTTTGCGCCTGCGTTGCTGCGTGGTGAATGCGTGCCGCCATCTTTTCGGCCGAGTTGCACGCTCAGCTTGCGTCATGTCGGAGTCCAACCCCAGCGCTTCCGTCGGACCGATCGGTGAATCCGATCCGGCGGATGGCTGCGCGGACCCGACGCGCCGCGCGCTGCTGACCGCATTGGCGGGTTGCGCCTGCCTCGCGGCGATCGAGCCCGCCTCCGCCGACGATGACGAGCAACCCGGCGCGCGTGAGCGGCCGCAAAAAGCCGATCTGCTGGTGCGTGCCGAGGGCGACAAGGCCGGCCAGGTCATCAAGTCGGACGATCTGACATTGGGCGGACCGCCGGTTCGCGCCTGGCCGCAGGACCCGAAAACCTCCGTCATCCGCAAGGGCTCGCGGCTCAACGAGGTCGTGCTGGTCAAGCTCGATCCCAACGAGTTCGACGACGCCACGCGCGCCCGCGCGCCGGACGGCATCGTCTGTTACTCCGTGATCTGCTCGCATGCTGGATGTCCGGTCACCGCCTGGGTCAAGCAGGAGCAGGGCGACAAGACCGTCCTGAAATGCATGTGTCACAACTCTGAATACGATCCGCGGCAGAGTGCGCAGGTCGTGTTCGGGCCGGCGCCACGTCGCCTCGCGGCCTTGCCGCTGATGGTCGCCGACGGAGCGATCACGGTCGCAGCGCCATTCGTCGGAAAGGTGGGTGCCCAGCAGGGAGGATGAGGCCGCATCGGGATTTCTGCATGATCCAAGCATGATCCGGAAAAGTGTGAAGCGGTTTTCCGAAGAGATCATGCTCAAGACAAAGCATGATCCGGAAAAGTGTGAAGCGGTTTTCCGAAGAGATCGTGCTCAAAATAATAACTGAAAAACAAAACAGAGCAGGGAGGTAGCATCTCATGACCAGGAAGCAGTTGTTGCTGTCGAGTTGTGTCGCGTTCACGTGCCTCATCTCGACCTTTGCAGTCGCAGGACCGATCGACAATTACAGTCCGGTGACGTCAGCCCGTCTCGAAAATCCCGAACCCGGCAACTGGATGCTGTATCGCCGGACCTATGACGGACAGGGTTTCAGTCCGCTCGACCAGATCAACACCTCCAACGTCAAGGACCTCAAGCCGGTCTGGACCTTCTCCACCGGCGTGCTCGAGGGTCATGAGGCGCCGCCGATCGTCAACAACGGCGTGATGTTCGTCGCGACCCCGATGGGGCAGGTGATCGCGCTCAACGCCAAGACCGGCGAGGAATACTGGCGTTACAAGCGGCAACTTCCCGACGACCTGTTCCAATTGCATCCGACCAGCCGCGGCGTCGGCCTGTGGGAGGACAAGCTCTATCTCGCCACCACGGATGATCACGTCGTCGCGCTCGATGCCAAGACCGGCAAGGTGCTGTGGGACACCAAGGTGCAGGACTACAAGAAGGGTCAGTACATGACCCTGATGCCGCTGGTGGTCGACGGCAAGGTGATCGTCGGCGGCTCCGGCGGTGAGTTCGGCGTGCGCGGCTATGTCGTCGCCTTCGACGCCGGCAGCGGCAAGGAGCTCTGGCGCACCTTCACGATTCCCGGTGAAGGCGAGCCCGGTCACGAGACCTGGAGCGGCGACGACTGGAAGTCGGGCGGCGGTGCGGCCTGGATGACAGGCACCTACGACAAGGACACCAAGACGGTCTATTGGGGCATCGGCAACGCCTCGCCATGGCCGGGCTCGATGCATCCCGGCGACAACCTCTACACCAGCTCGGTGCTGGCGCTCGATCCCGACAGCGGCAAGATCAAGACCCACTTCCAGTATCACCAGAACGATTCCTGGGACTGGGACGAGGTCGATGCGCCGATGCTGATCGATCTGCAACGCGAGGGCCGCTCGTTCAAGAGCCTGATCCACCCCGGCCGCGATGCGATCTTCTGGGTGCTGGAGCGCAAGCCGGACAAGATCAACTATGTCGCCGGCTGGCCGTTCGTGAAGACCAATGTCTGGAAGGGCATCGAGGCCGAGACCGGCCGGCCGATCCTCGATCCCGACCACAAGCCGGTGCTCGGCAAACGGGTCGAGTTCTGTCCGTCGCTGTGGGGCGGCAAGGACTGGCCGTCGGCGGCCTACAGTCCGAACACCAAGCTGGTCTACGTTCCCGCCAATGAGAACTTCTGCGGCGGCTTCACCGGCGAGAAGCAGCCGCTGGTTCCCGGTCAGCTCTGGCTCGGCACCAAGCCGGAGGACATCGGACTATTCCCGGCGCCGAACGCCGATCATTTCGGCGAGTTGCAGGCGTGGGATCCGGCGACCGGCAAGAAGGTCTGGCAGCACGACTACAAGACCTCGCAGTTGTTCGGCTCGGTGACCGCGACCGCGGGCGATCTGGTGCTCGCCGGCGGCACCAACGACCGCGCCTTCCGCATCTTCAATGCCAAGACCGGCGAGCTGTTGTGGGAGCAGAAGACCAACTCCGGCATCATGGCGATGCCGATGTCCTATGAGGTCGACGGCACGCAATACATCGCGGTGCAGTCGGGTTGGGGCGTCGACGCGCAGCGCATCCAGGACGCGCTGGCCGGCAAGGTCGCGGGCTTCGAGAACAACGTGCCGCAAGGCGGCGTGATCTGGGTGTTCGCGCTCAACAAGAAGTAGCGCGCGATCCGGAGCGTGATCGGACAGGGGGCGATGCGATCGGGAGGCGGCGGTTGGGGAGACCGCCGCTTCCCGGTCCGCTCACCATCACCGTCATTCCGGGGCATGCGAAGCATGAGCCCGGAATCCATTTCGCCGCACACCTTGCGGCCTGATGGATTCCGGGTTCTCGCTTCGCGAGCCATCAGGCGCGCAATTGCGCACCGGGGAATGACGAATGACCAGAGTGATGCCAGCTCGCAAAATTCCAGAGGCGGGGAACCTTCTCCTTCAGGTCTCCGGCTGCTTGCCTGTCCTTGCAACGGGCTATTTGCCCTTGCTGTCGACCTTCCGCTTCTCGTCGTCGTTCATCTGCTTGATCGTGGGATCCTTGGCCGCCTCACCGGTGGTCTGGCCGGCCGTTGCCGGCGGCGCGTTGTTCGGGGCCGAGGTCTGGTCGGGCAGCACCTTTGCCGGCCGCGTAGCGGTCGCGCTTGGCGGCGAGGCGGTCTGGGCGGATGCCTGCGCGGCAAAAAGCAGAACGCCCGCGGACAGGGTTGCCGCGAGCGTTCCGAATGTTTGAGGCGGGGTTCTCATCGATCTGCTCCGGAGAGTGTCGATGAGAACCGCCGGCTTCGCCGAACGTTCCTACTCAGGTCTCGAGCTGCTTGCCGATCGGAAGCGCGCGGATGCGTTTTCCGGTGGCGGCGAAGATCGCGTTGATCAGCGCGGGCGCGAACGGCGGCACGCCGGGCTCGCCGACGCCGCTCGGCGGCGTGTCGGCGCCGGGCGGCACGATGTGGACGTTGGTGATTGCAGGCGATTCGTCGATCCGGATCACCGGGAAGTCGTCGAAATTGCTCTGCTGCACCTTGCCGTCCTTGAAGCTGATCTCGCCGTATTTGGCGAGGCTGAGCCCCATGATCGCGGCACCCTCGATCTGCGAGGCGATCCGCTCCGGATTGACGTAGGCGCCGCAATCGATCGCGGTGTCGACCCGCGGCACCGTCAGCTTGCCCTTGTCGTCGATCGCCACCTCGACGATGGTCGCGATGTAGCTGACGAACGACCGGTGCGCGGCGATGCCGAGACCATGGCCTTTCGGTAACGACCGGCCCCACTCGCCCTTTTCGGCGACCAGTTCGACCACCTTGCGCAGCCGCGCAGTGTCGATCGGGTAGCTGTCATAGGGCTCGCCGTAGTTCCAGGGATCCTTCACCGAGGACAGATTGACGATCCGCGGCGATCCGATCAGCTCCAGCAGCATCTCCTTCTGGTCGCGCCCGGTCGCATGCGCGATCTCGCCCACCATCGATTGCACCGCGAAGGCGCGCGGGATGTTGGACACCGAGCGGAACCAGCCGATCCGCGTGAACGCCGCGGCCTCCGGATTCTCGCATTGCAGATTGGCGATCTCGAACGGGTTGTCGATCAGGCCCATGCCGAGCTCGAACGGCGCTTCGTGGTTGGCGCCGGCGGCGAAGGTCGAGGCGATGGTCGGCGCCACGCTGCGGTGCCGCCATGCGATCACCTTGCCGCTCTTGTCGAGACCGACCTCGATCCGTTCCACCGAGACCGTGTGCAGGAAGTCGTGATGGACGTCGTCCTCACGGGTCCATTGCACCTTGACCGGCGCGCCGAGTGCCTTGGACAGCAAGGCCGCCTCCAGCGCGAAATCGCATTTCGACTTGCGGCCGAAGCCGCCGCCGAGCAGCGTCACGTTGACGGTGACATTGTCCTCGGGGATGCCGAGCGTCTTGGCGACATCCTCGCGGGTGCCGCCGGGGCTCTGCACCGGCGCCCAGATCTCGGCCTTGTCGCCGGTCACATTGGCGACCGCGACCGGCGGCTCCATGCTGACATGGGCGAGATGCGGCAGGTAATATTCGCCGGTGACGACCTTGTCGGCGCTCTTCAGCGCCGCGTCGACATCGCCTTCCTTGCGCACCACGAGGCCGGGCTTTCGCGCGGCCTCCTCGAGCGAGGCACGATAGGTCACCGAGTCGTATTTGGCGTTGGCGCCGTCGTCCCAGACGATCTTCAGCGCGTCGCGGCCCTTGATCGCGGCACCCGTATTGCGTGCGATCACGGCCACGCCGCCGAGCGGCTGGAACTTGGACGGCCACGGCCAGCCCTTGACCTCCATCACCTTCTCGACGCCCGGCACCTTCATCGCCGCAGCGTCGTCGAACGACTTGACCTTGCCGCCGGTGACCGGCGGGCGGGCGATGACCGCGTATTTCATGCCGGGCAGGCGGGTATCGGCGCCGTAATGTGCCTTGCCGGTGGTGATGTCGTGCAGATCGACGATCGAGACCTGGCCCTTGCCGAGATAGCGGAAGTCCTTCGGATCCTTCAGCTTGAGGCTCTTGATATCCGGCACCGGTTCCTTGGCGGCATCGGCGGCGAGATCGCCGAAGCCGATCTTGCGGCCGCTCGCGCTGTGCACGACTTCGTGGTTCTGCGCCTTCACCTCGCCGATCGGCACGCCCCATTTCTTGGCGGCGGCGGCTTCCAGCATCGCGCGCGCCGAGGCGCCGATCTGGCGCATCGGGATCAGGTAGTGCCGCGTCGAGCGCGAGCCGTCGGTGTCCTGGTTGCCGAACTTGACCTCGTCGCCATGCGCCTGCTGGACATGGACGCGCGACCAGTCGGCCTCCATCTCCTCGGCGACGATCAAGGGCAGGCTGGTGCGGACGCCAGTGCCCATCTCGGAACGGTGCGCCAGGATGGTGACGACGCCGTCGGGTGCGATCGCGACGAACACGCGCGGATCGACCACGACGCCGTGCGGCATCTTGCCGGCGCCGGTCTCATAGGCGAACGCCTGCCGTGTCATCACCGGCGCGGCGAGTACGAAAGAGCCTGCGATGCCGAGCCCCTTGAGGATGCTGCGGCGCGACAGGTTCTCGACCTTCACATGCTTCTCGAAGCCGCGAAGCCGGTTCGGATTGGTGCGGATGTTCATGTCACACCCCCGTCGATGCGAGGTGGACGGCGTTCTCGATCCGCTGGTAGCAGCCGCAGCGGCAGATATTGCCCGACATGGCTTCGCGGATCTGGTCGTGGTTCGGCTTCGGGTTCTCGTTCAGCAGCGCCGCCGCCTGCATGATCTGGCCGGCCTGACAGTAGCCGCATTGCGGAACATTGACCTGGCGCCAGGCCTTCTGCACCGGATGGTCGCCGGTCGGATGCAGCCCCTCGATGGTGGTGACCTCGCGGCCGACGACGTCGGAGACCGAGGTGATGCAGGCGCGCACCGCCTGCTTGTCGACGATCACGGTGCAGGCGCCGCACAGCGCCTGGCCGCAGCCGAACTTGGTGCCGGTGAGGCCGGCTTCGTCACGCAGAAACCAGAGCAGCGAAAGATCCGGGTCGCCATCCCAATTCTGTTCCTGGCCGTTGATTTTTAGCTTGATCATGGTCTGTCCTCGCTCTGCTTAAGCTATTGACCGGTGCGACGTGAGGCAGGGAACATCTTCCATTGCCCGCGGCCGCGCTGATTGTTGTGTGCCAAGATGTTGGTGAGCCAAATTGCCGTGCGCCAAAGGCTTGACGTCAACCACTTGACGCCGAGGGCTTGCGCTTTGTTCCAAGCACTCCTCTCGCTTCTCGGGCGCCGTGCCGGGCGCAGCATGGTGAAGGACTGCGATGTTAGCAGAGCAGGGCGCGGTGTGACTTCACAGGCAGGTGTTTCAGAGCAAGCGATTCTGCAGCCGCGGTTTGTCGAAAGCAGGGCCGTGCACGATGCGCAGACGACATCCGCAGGTGGCGATGCGCGCGACAACCGCATCGTCGTACCGTGCGGGGGCCTCATGCCGGGCCCGTTGGGACCCATTCGCGGCGAAACCGCCGGCCCGGCGCGGTAAGCATGGATGACAAAATCCCCGCCGCAATGCACAAGCCATCTTGCGGCGGGGGGATTTCAAGGCTATTGCCTTCCCTTCAACGCTCCCTTCGTCTAGCGGTTAGGACGCGGCCCTCTCAAGGCTGAAACAGGGGTTCGATTCCCCTAGGGAGCGCCATTTCATATTTTCAGCCTTATTTTCTGCCCCGGGGCAGGCCGTGGTGGCATTCTTTCAAGAATCCCCTTGCTGACTTGATGCTAAATTGGTGTAGTTGACACTATTGACTTCAACTACCTTACCGCGAAGCTCCATACGAATTGGCGGCACTGATTGATCGGCCGCAATTGATTTTGGATTGAGGCAGCCTTTATGGAAAAGGTCTTTCTCTCCTACACGTTCCGTCCGCATCCGGATCATGAAGCTAATCTCGAGCGGCTGCGCCGGCACGTCATTCGGGCCATCGAAGCCATGGGCTTGCGTGTTGTAGATGGTGTGGAGGTGGGCGGACGCCCGCTGGACAACGCGCTACGCAAGAGGATCGAAGAAGCCGATGCGCTCATCGCCCTGGTGACACCGCAGGCCGATGACACCAACGCCCTGATTGAGCCGGCATACGTCCTCAGCGAGTTCCTGTATGCCGAGGGGCAAGCGAAGCCAACGATGCGAGTGTGGCATTACAAGCTGCCGATGCACGGCGGGATCGGCCGCGACAACGAGTATACGCCCTACAATCCCGACACTCCCGGCAAAGACGTCGACGTGATCCTCAAACTGTTGGCCACCATTGCCTTGTGGAAGCGTGAGTACGGTCAGGTCGCGCGCGTGCGGATCGAACCGGACGAGATCACGGCACAGTACGACGAGGCACAAGGAGACCGCTGCGACTTTCAGGTGATTTCGCTGGATGGTGGATTTCGTGACTTTCAACGAGCAAGCTTCCTTCCAGAGCCGGGCGCAGCCTATGCGGTGCTTCCGAAGCTGCGTGTCGGAGACAGGGTTCGCTTGCGTTTGCGTCAAGGCAACAAGACGTGGCAATCGCGGCACGCCATTGACCCGTTCGTAGGCGGAGTTCGCCTGGAGGAACAGCGGGCATGAGCTATCGAATTGCGCAAGATTTCGAATATGTCGGCAAAGACTATTGGCGCTGGCACGCCTGGATCGAGAGCGGCAATACCGAACTCGACAAGGTCAAGGAGGTCGTCTGGATTCTCCATCCGAGTTTTCGTCAGCCGCGCGTCGTCAGCAAGGATCGGGCCGACAAGTTTCGGCTGAGCACCGCTGGTTGGGGTACCTTTGTACTGAGAGCGGAGGTTATGCTGTCCGACGCAAAGAAGGTACTGCTCAAGCACAACGTCGAGCTGGAATACCCGGATTCCGACGTGCCTGCTGGACAGTCGAAAGCGTCTGATCTGAAGGAGCAGCCACCCACCGTTTTTCTGTCCTACAGCGCGCAGGATTCGCGGGTGGCGGCCAAACTCCGCGCCGGGCTGGAAGATGCAGGTGTCAAGATTTTGGACCAAACACGACTGGAGCCCGGCGCCCCTTGGAGCGATACGCTCCGGCGCATGATAGAGCAGTCCGATGGTGTCGTTGGGCTCGTATCAGAAGGTGAGGTCTCCCCCTGGGTGAATACCGAAATCCAGGCCGCCGCTGCCTCTGCGAAACCCACGCTCGTTTTGGTCTCCGGTGACACGTCGATCGCGGGGCTTCCGAAGGACGTTCAAATGCGTCACATCGATGTGAATAGACTGGATTTCGAGGCGATCGCCGCTGACTTGGGCTCGTTCAAGAGCTCGCGAGCATAGCGGCAGGCCCCGCGCGCTCTCACGCTGCGGCGAGCACCGGTTGTGCCGGGCGCCGCGTGATCAGCAGCGACAGCACGGCGGCAACGATGCCGGTCAGGCCCGCGATCATGAAGGCCTGCAAATAGTCGCCCTGCGCCGAGCGCATGAAGCCGGCGAAGAACGCGGCGCAGGCGGCGCCCAACTGATGGCCGGCGACCACCCAGCCGAACACCAGAGGCGCGTTCTTGTCGCCGAACGCCTCGTTGGCGATCCGCACCGTCGGCGGCACGGTCGCGATCCAGTCGAGGCCATAGAACACCGCAAACACGGAAAGGCTTACCAGCGAGAAATCCGAATACGGCAGATAGATCAGCGACAGGCCGCGCAGCCCGTAATACAGGAACAGCAGCTTACGCGGATCGAACCGGTCGGTGAGCCAGCCCGACAGCGTGGTGCCGAACAGGTCGAAGAATCCCATCAGCGCGAGCAGGCTCGCGGCCTGCACCTCGACGATGCCGTGGTCGCCGCAGAATGCGATCAGATGGGTGCCGACCAGGCCGTTGGTGGTGAAGCCGCAGATGAAGAAGGTGGCGAACAGGAACCAGAACGCCCGCGTCTGCGCGGCGCGCACCAGATTGCCGATCGCGGCGGTGAACGGATTGCCCGCGGCCGGCGGTGCCGGCTGATCGTCATGCGTGCTGCCGAACGAGCGCAGGCCGATCGATGCCGGCCGCTCCGGCATCAGGACATACACCAGCGGGATCAGCGCCGCGCAGCACGCGGCGACCGTCAGCACCACGGGCTTCCAGCCGCCCCATGCCACCAGCGCCGCGAGGCCGGGCATGAAGATCAGGGTGCCGGTCGCGGTCGACGCGGTCAGCAGCCCCATGACGAGGCCGCGATTGGTGGTGAACCAGCGGTTGACGATGGTGGCGCCGAGCACGTTGGCGACCGCGCCCGAGCCGATGCCGGACAACAGCCCCCAGCTCATGAACAATTGCCACGGCGCGGTCATGAAGTAGCTCATGCCGGTCGAGACCGACATCAGCGCCAGCGCGCCGAGCACGGTGCGGCGGATGCCGAAGCGCTGCATCACGGCGGCGGCGAACGGCCCCGCGAGGCCGTAGAGGAAGATGCCGACCGCGGCCGATGACGAGATCACGCCGACATCCCAGCCGAACGCCGCTTGCAGCGGCAGCATCAGCACGCCCGGCGTCGCGCGCAATCCGGCGGAGGCGAGCAGCGCCAGGAAGATCACGGCGACGACGACGAAGGCGTAATTCTGGCCGAACGGGCGCCGCGACACGGCGGCAGCTTGAAGCGAGGCAGGGGGCATGTTACTTACCGGTACGTGTTGATGTCCGGCGCATATACGTACCGGTCAGTAACATTGTCAAGAGCGCCGTGGGGGAGGGTCCGGAGGACCGTCATGAAGAAAACCGTTGAAGCATCCGCGAAGCGCCCGGCCAAAGCGCTTTCGAGCGAAGTGGCGACCGGTTCGCGGTCCCATCGCAACGCGAACGGCCCCAGGGCCGCCGACCGGATTCGCGCCTCCGCCAGCGAGCTGTTCTATCGCGAAGGCATCCGCGCCGTCGGCGTCGACGAGGTGGTGGAGCGGGCCGGCGTCACCAAGCCGAGCCTCTATCGCAGCTTCGCCTCCAAGGACGATCTCGCGGCTGCCTATATGCGCGACTACGATCTGGATTTCTGGGAGAAGTTCGAGAACCCCGGCGGCAAATCATACAGCGACCCGCGCGAGCACGTGCTGGCCTATATCCGCGTGCTGTCGACGCGCGCGGTGCGCGAGGGCTATCGCGGCTGCGGGCTGAGCAACGCCACGATCGAATATCCGGCGCGGGACAACCCCGCGCGGCAGGTCGCTGAAGCCCACAAGAAAGTATTCCGCAGGCGCCTGCGCGAGCTCGCCGCCGGCATGGGCGCGCGCCAGCCCGCCGTGCTCGGCGACGCGCTGTTGCTCCTGATCGAAGGCATCTACAGCACCGGCCAGCAGTCCGAAGACGGCCCGGCGCAGTCGGCGGTGACGGTGGCGAAGCTGTTGATCGATGCGAGCCTGGCGAAGGGGTGAGGGAGTCGACCAGCGCTTCGAACCGGGCGTTGCAGAGCGGCCAGAAATCAGCCGCAAATGGCGATCACCGTAACCGTTGCGGCAGGGTTGATCCATGACATCGCAGCACCGAGAGCCCACCATCTTCCGATTCTCGACGGCGGATTTGCCGGAGCGGGATCGGCTGGCGATATTCCGGGAGGAGTTCGGGCGCCAACTGGTGAAGCTTGATCCGGAGCCGCTCACCGAGGATTCGTATCACTGCGAGACGACCTTGCGCGCGTGGCCCGGACTCTCGATCGGGCACTCAGCGTTCGCCGGGCTGCGCATCGGCAGACCGCTCGAACTGCTGGATGGGGTCGATGATCTCGGACTGGTGCTCGGTATCAGCGGCAATCTTCGGGTGTCGCAAGTGGGTCGAGAGATTGCGCTCGGCGCCGGTGATGCGCTTCTGACCTCGAGCGCGGAGGTGGGGAGCATCACCTATCCCGAACTGACGCGCATCATCACGTTGCGGGTGCCGCGCAAGGCGCTCGCGGCGTTGGTGCGCAATCCCGAAGACTTGCTGATGCGCCCGCTGCCGCGCGCCAGCGAGACACTGCGGCTGCTCATGCACTATGCCAGGGGACTCGATTGCTCCTGTCGATTGGCGAGCCCCGGATTGCGACATCTCGTCGTTGCCCATGTGGTCGATCTCGTGGCGCTGGTGATCGGCGCGACCGGAGACGGGATGGTTGTGGCGGAACACGGTGGACTGGCAGCGGCGCGGCTCGACGCCGTCAAGGCCGACATCCGTCGCAGGATTGGGGAGCCGGGCCTCAGCCTGACCGCTGTGGCAAAGCGTCTGGAGATCACGCCGCGGCGCATCCAGCGGCTGTTCGCGGGCGAGCAGTCGACGTTTTCGCATTTCGTACTTGGCCAACGGCTGGCGCACAGCCATCGCCTGCTGACCGATCCGCGCCGCAGCGATCGCAGCATCAGTGCCGTTGCGTTTGAAGCCGGGTTCGGCGATCTGTCCTACTTCAACCGCACCTTCCGCAGGCACTTCGGCGCCACGCCCTCGGAGATACGCGCTGCGGCACGGCGCGAGGTTCGGCGTCCGTAGGCCGCGGTCTCAGCAGCGCCACCATGGAAGCGCGCGACAATCCTGCCCGGCTGGTCGCCGAAGCTCACAAGAACGTCTTCCGCAAGCGCCTGCACGAGCTCGCAAGCAGCATGGGCGCTACTCCGTTGTGCCCGGCGACGCGCCCGTTGCTCCTGATCGAAGGCATCTACGGCACAGGCCAGCAGTCCGAAGACAGCCCGGCGCAGTCGGCAGCGACGGTGGCGAAGCTGCTGATTGATGCGAGCGTGGCGAAGTCCTGACATCGAGCGAAGGTCCACCTTGCCCCGCCGCATCGGCCATTCCGGATAAGATCCGGACTGGTGATCCAGGCCCTTCGACGCGTCGTTTCATTGCATTGGAACTGCCAGGAAGCTTGCGCGATTTCTGCATCGACATCCGCGCTGCCGGCGGCAGCGCAATGGAGCGATGATGAGGTATGGTCGACTGGTCCTGTTCGTGATCGCGGTGCTCGGCGCCGGATTTGCGATCGGATATCTGAACAGGCCCGGTGCCTGGTACGCAGCCTTGAGCAAGCCCGCGTTCAACCCGCCGAACTGGGTGTTCGCTCCGGTCTGGTCGATCGTCTATCTGTTGGTCGCCGTTGCAGGCTGGCGTGTTCGGGAGCAGGGCTCGTCTTCCGGCTGGCGCCTTTGGTTGGCGCAAATGGCCCTGAACTTCGCATGGTCGCCGATATTCTTCGGCTTGCGTCAGCCCGGCGTTGCGCTTGCCGTCATCGTTGCGCTGCTGTTGGCGATCGTCGCCTTCCAAATCGCGATCTGGAAGGCCGACAGGATCAGCGCCATCCTGTTCGCGCCTTACGCCGTGTGGGTGGCGTTTGCCGCGCTGCTGAACTTCGAGATTGTTCGCTTGAACTAGCGCGCTTTCGCGCGAAGTGGATACCGGTTCGCGTGAAGAAAACGCGTCAAGACGAGAACCTGGAGCTCCGTTCCGATTCCATCGGAACGGGAAAGGCTCTGCCGGATGTCGGCGCAGCCAGCCGTTTCAGGCCCAACGCCGAAACACCAGGCTGGCGTTGACGCCGCCAAATCCGAAGCCGTTCGAGATCGCGTGCTCGATCGTCATCCGCCGCGCGGCCTTTGCGACGAGATCGATGCCCTCGGCGGCCGGATCGGCGTTCTCCAGGTTGAGCGTCGGCGGCGCAACCTGGTCGCGCAGCGCCAGGATCGTGAAAATCGCCTCGATGCCGCCGGCGGCGCCCAGCAGATGCCCGGTCGCCGACTTGGTCGCGCTGACGGCAATCCCGCCATCGCGCCCGAACACGCGCTTGATCGCCGCGATCTCGCCGAGATCGCCGAGCGGCGTCGATGTCGAATGGGCGTTGAGATGCTGGATCTCGCCCGCGCGCAAGCCGGCCTGTGCCAGCGCGATCTCCATCGCGCGGCGGGCGCCGTCGCCGTCCTCGGGACCTGCGGTGATGTGATAGGCGTCCGCCGTCGTGCCATAGCCGATGATCTCGGCGATCGGCTGCGCGCCGCGCCGCAACGCATGGTCGAGCTCCTCGATCACCAGCACGCCCGCGCCTTCGCCCATCACGAACCCGTCCCGGTCGCAGTCGAACGGCCGCGACGCGCGGGCGGGCTCCGCGTTGAACGACGTCGACAGCGCCCGCGCCGCGGCAAAGCCGCCGAGGCTCACCGGATCGATGCAGGCCTCCGCACCGCCGCAGATCGCAACATCGGCCTCATCGGACCTGATCAGCCGCGCGGCATCGCCGATCGCCTGAACGCTCGCAGCACACGCGGTCACCGGCGCGCCGATCGCGCCCTTGGTGCCATAGCGGATGCTGATGTGCCCGGCCGCGAGATTGGCCAGGAAGGCCGGCACCGTGAACGGCGACAGCCGGCGCGTGCCGCTTGTCTCCACCGTGCGCACGGCATCCGCGATCGCGGGAAACCCGCCGATCCCGGTTGCGATCACCGTCGCGGTACGCTCCTGCGCCCGCGCCTCGGCCGGCGTCCAGCCTGCCTGCGCGACAGCCTCCGCCGCGGCCAGCAGCGCGAACAGGATGAAACGGTCCATCTTCTTGTGGTCCTTGCGCGGCGCCGCCAGATCAGGATCGAACCCGCCTTCAGCGTCGTCGGCCTTGTCAGACACCATCCCGGCAACGCGAGCCGGAAGGCTCATCGCCCAGTCCGGCAATGTCCTTAGCCCGGATTGCCCCGACAGCAGCCGTGACCAGACCAACTCGGTGCCACAGCCCAGCGGGGACACTGTCCCGAGGCCCGTTACGACAATTCGACGCATGGTGCTCCTGTTGGGTTTTCTCGCGATCCGGCGGGGATGGGCTGGAAGCTGTACGCGCACCGAGACAGGTTGTATGATAATCGTCATCTATTGTATTGTTCGGCAGAACGTCAAGGTGTGCCTCTCGTCTCGACGCCCCTCGTCTGGCGGTTATGGGGCGGTCTGCTAAGGCTGGGTTCGATTCTGCTAGAGCGCCATTGCGCGATTACCTTGCGAGTTTGATCTCCGCTACAACACCCGCGTTTCACTCGGCTGGGACGACAGCGTGCGCGCTGCGAAGGCGATGCCGGGTATTGCGGCAGGCGCCTAATGTAATGCAGACCTATCAAAGCCCACATCAGCTAAGCAGATGGCGCGAGAGTTCTTGCGCCGGCGGAAGTCTCAGCGAGCCTTTCCGCCGAAATAACCAAGCAACACGCCAAGAAGGGTCTTATTCGTATCTGTTGCAGCCTTGTAGACTCTCGGAGTTTTCGAGAACGTCATTGCCGCAACCGACCAAACCAGCATCATCGCAAACAGAGCAACGAACGCCGTGTCGACGCTCACTGGCGCAGCCATGTCAATTACCGACGCCCTTTCTGTGGCCGCAAACGCGCTCGTTGCAAGAGCGGCTCTTACATGAGGCATCACATCCTTGAGCGAAAATACTAGAGAACCGAATGCCGCGAATAGACTGATCAAAGCAAACATGAAATCTGTTGTTCTGGTTCTAGCAATCAGCTTCCACCTATCTAATGGTCTAGCGGCAAGAAACTCGGCCTCTTCCGTGGTCGCCACTACATCATGAGATGGGCTTGCGACGCTGGTTGCAGGAGCCGCAACAGGCGTTAGTTCAGCTTTCGGTGTAAGATATATCGACTTGCTCGTCGAACTGGATATCTGGGTCGAAGGCAGCTCAGTCAGAACGGAAATCTGCGTAGTTTGTGAAAATGCGATCTCTCGGGCCAACATTACTTCTTCTCTGAGATCATTGAGGAGATGAGCTCGCTCTCAGTGATGCGCTCGTTGAGCCATTCACGAAGGGCGATTGCCGTTTCAATACTCATTACGAGATCAGCTTCGATCTCTCTAAAGACCCCCTTTTTGCTCTCGCGGCGTGATTCAATCTCGGCGCCTAATACGCCGTCAGCTACGTTGTGGACTACGGTACGTGGAAGCGGCGAGCGTTCACTGAAGATTGCCAGATGCACATTCCGATTTCCTGGAGAAAACCCTCCGGCTGCTCCATCGACGTGAATGACTCTGAAATATCTAGACTTTTCGAAATGAAATTCAATCTCGCCAGAAGCCTTGGCAATCTGTACTTCCATTATCGCCCCCCACTAGCGCCCGACGCATACCACCAGTTGCACCTCGATAGAAGCGAGTATCATCGCTCCTTGGTCTTTTTATCGAGGGGGCTTGGGTTTCACTTGAGCACGCGCTTCAAGACCTTATCACGGGTCAACGGTCCCGGCCTTGGTTACGTCTCTTCGGTCACGGACCGCGCCCCTAATTGTCAATCGGATGGGTAAACCGCTTCAAACCATGAAAGCGTGGGGAACGACGCTTTATCCGCATAGACTCCGTGATCGAACACCCAGTAAAAACTGGGTGCGAGTCGTTCCACTGATTCGCAACGTGGAGGCGAGCCGTTCTTCCGCCAAGTCGACCCGGCTCTCTCCGCTGGCGATCCCTGAACCTAGGGGACCATCTGAGCAAAGGCCGTCCGGTTTCCACTCCGGGCGGTCTTTGTGCTTTCGGCACCTCTCCGAATCGTTCCGGTAAAGCTACCGATTTCTCAGTAGACACTACGCACAGTCGGATTCCCGCGACAAGAGTCCTCGGGACATATTGTCCCTAAGCATCGGGGGACAAGATTAAGGCAGTGCCCTGTGACGTGCTACCAAAGAAGGGTTAGATTCTCGATACGTCAGGTATACATGGCTTTGCGGTATTAAACTACCGTAAGACGATTCCATTTTCTGGTAACTTGTTTCGATGTCTTCTCCCTTAACGTGAGTCAATTGCCGGCGGCAGTTGGCTATTGCGATCGGCAATGCCCTCCTTCGCCATGGGAGATGCCATGGATCGTCGCGACTTTATCAAGCTTTCTTTCTATGGGGCTTCACTCGCCGCAGCATGCGCCGCTCCCGCGCTGGCTTCGCTAATTCCGCCACACTTCACGTACTGCGTCGTGGCAATCGGCGTACAGGTCACCGAGTTTCGTGACGGCAAGCCCAGTAACTCCAAATGGGTGGCAATAGGGACTGGCTTCTTCTATGGCCATCTTTCGAAACCTGATCCCGACCTCACCAAGAGGCTCTACGACGTTTATTTGGTTACTGCGAAGCACGTCCTTGACGGCTGGAAGGCGCAGCGCGTCGCGGCCGCCGCTAATGGGATGTTAGTCAGTGATCTGATGGTTCGCGTGAATCCCATCGATGTAACCACGCCAGCTACCGACATTGCCGTGCGAGAGTTCGCGGATAAGGACACGGACTGGACTGCCAATCCAAACGGAAAGGACGTTGCTGTCATCTCATGCGACTTCGAAATTCTGCGTAAGAGGGCCTTTGGCGTGAATTTCTTCGCGGGAGACGAAATGGCTGCCGACATAGCTAGGTTGAGCCAATTAAAAGTCGAAGCTGGAGACGGAGTTTTCGTCCTCGGATTCCCAATGAGTTTGATCGAGGAGTGGCGCAATGTCGTTATCGTGAAAGGCGGGACGATCGCGAGAATTGAGGACCTGCTGATCTCTCGGTCAGATGCGTTCCTGATAGATGCGCTGGTTTTCCCAGGGAATAGCGGAGGTCCGGTCGTGCTTCGTCCCGAACTCGCTTCGATTCAGGGCACACCTCCGCAGACCAGGAGCTATTTGATAGGCATGGTAGTCTCCTATCAGCCCTATACTGATACTGCTGTGAGCCAGCAGACGCAGCGCCCAAGAGTGACCTTTGAAGAAAACTCCGGTCTCGCAACTGTTTTGCCGACAGATTACGTTGTCGCGGCAATCGTGCTCGACAAGAAAATGCATCCTCCGAAAGAGCCGCCGGCCATGCCTCCACCACAGGCGACACCTTCACCTCAAGTAACACCCCCGGCCGCAAGCTCTTCGCCTCAAGTGACTCCAACGCCGGCGCCGAGCGTGAAAAGTACGCCGTAACAGTTCCAAACTAAAAATCGGAACGATTAGAGAGCTATCATCGTTGCGGCGTCTTCGTCGCCAAGGTCGAGCACTATACGTCTTAGGTTGCAACATTCCGCGAGTCGATTACCTACCATGACAGGTAGCTTCGCGCCCGACTTGTTGGATCGTCATAGCATCTGAGTGCCTCATGTTCTTGCTCAAGCCGGTCGAGCAGGGGCACACACTACGATGCAGGATGATCACTTCGAAAGCGAGCGCGATCGCGTCGAGCAATCGTCTCTCGGTGATCGGCCCGTCATTTTCGCGCCTCGTGCTTCGGTTGAAGCTTGTGTCGGCAATCTCCGCGCGGCCGGTCGTGATCGGGTAATCCGCCGGCGCCGCCCCGCCAACCGCGCGGATGCCGCTCAAAGGCTGCGTTTTTGAGCAGGCGAAGCGCAACAACGTCGTTGCGCTGGATGTGGCGTACTTCTCCCGCCAGTCTGCGGGCTGGCTGAGGCTGCGCCGACCATCAGCGTGGACAGCGTCGGCCTCGGTGCCAAGCACGTCGAGTCGCCGCAGCCCCCTCGCGATACGCACGCAAGATCGCGCCACAGTAGTAGTGGTCCGTCGAGCAGGGGGAAGGCCCCGGTCACAGTCTCTGCCCGGCTAATTGCGGCTCGGCTCGATCCGGGTATTCGGTCGAGCCTGCTAGCCGACGCCCGCCACTATCCGCCGTTTCCGCCGATACGACATCACCCCCAGACCACAGAACCCGATCATCATCATCGCCCACGACGCCGGCTCAGGCACACCATTGGCAATGCCCTGGCTGAATGCGAATGAGTAGTCCTGCGGGTCGGACACGCCGGCGGCGATCACGAAGGTCGGATCGAGGTAGGCGTCCAGCGTGCCGGCGCCGGTGCTGAAGGCGTTTACATAGGCTTCCATCGTGATCTGATAGATGGTGTTGGTGTCGAGCTCCGCGCTTTCCGAGGTCGGGGCGGCGGAGATCTGTCCGAGCGAGCTGATCGTGCTGGTCGTCGTCGCGCTGGTCGATCCGTTCAGAAGCTGAAGTCCGGTGCTGGTCCGGTTGACCTGCTGCGCGGCCCAGATGGCGTTGCCGGAATTGTCGATGTCGTCTCCGGGGCGCGCGCCTCCCGGCGACGCCGGATTGACGGCCAGGAAAAATCCCACGGTGTTGCCGGGGTTGACGTTGCCGGTGGCGACGATGCCGCCGTGGTAGTTCATCGTCACGTTGACCATCCCGACCGGACCAAGCACCTCCATGTAGTAAGTGGCGTAGCCGACCGCATTGCCGCTGCCATTGTTGACGCCGACCGACGCGCCGACGAAGGCAAGCCCTGGCGTCACGTTGCTCGCATAGGCCGGGATCTGGTCCACCGCGCCGACCGCCTCCGCGCCGGCACTGGCGCCGGCAACCGACGTGCCCAGCGTGCCGGGCGTTGTCGATGTGTTGGTTTGCAAGAAATTGGCCGGGTTGCTGGCGGTCACCAGCAGCGAATAGGCTGCCGCCGGCAAGTTCGGCAGCACCGTGCTGGCCGCCGCGGGTACCGCGACAAGCGAAGCTATTGCCGCGCATGCAAGGCCGATCGCTGCGAGAGCCTTCACCATCACGACCTCCGTTGGCCTCGAGATGCAGTCCGTGCTCACCCACCGCCCGGTCAGGGTAATGAGGGATGGTCGAGATCAAAAGTCAGGAAGTGTGGCTGACGATTGAATTGTGTTGCTCGCGTGCAGTGCGCGGCGCCGGGCCTGCGGATGCGTCGCCGCCGCGGAGACGATCGCGCAAGCGCTAGCGCAGCCGGCCTGCGGCGCGTTCGCGGCGTCTGATCGAGACGATGGCGCGCAGCGCGTAGCCGACGATCACGCCGCCGAAAAAGGTGAGAGCAAACAGCGAGGCAAGAACGATGAAGTCCGTCATTCGGCACGCTATAGCCTGCCGCGCGGATGGCGGCTCTACGGAACTTGGTGCAAGCCTGTCACAATCACGACAAGGGATCGCGCCAGCATCGCCGTTCCCATTTGGATATGTTTCGGAACTTTTCGTACAGCTCGATTTGCAAACGCGCAATTGGCGCATCGTCGCTGCGACCGATCAGCTCATCTCGTCCAGCAGCTTCCGCGCCGCGTCGAGCAACGCGCGAATCTCCCGTCGCTCCGCGATCGCCTCCGCGGTGAACAGGCCGTGCTTGCGCGCGTTTCGGTTGGCCCGCGGCGCGCCGGATCCGGCTGCGCCGCCATGCATGCGGCAGCGCGTCTTGCCGCGCACCGCCGGCGCGCGGCACGCACTGCTGCTGCGGGTCCGGGCGCCGCAACGCGGGCTCGCCAGCATCGGGCCGGTGGTGCCGTCGTGGCCGCTCATGCCGGTGCGGCCTGCGCGACATCGGCGGCATCGGGCGCGGGCCCGGCACGCGCGGCCTTCCGCGCCCGCGGCGCGGCGGCCGGCGCGGTATCGGCGACGATCATGCGCGCATGCTGGGTGACGTTGCCGACGATGGCGTTGCCGCCGTCCTCCACCTTGACGTTCTGCACCGTGATGGCGGGCTCGCGATGGCTGCGGTAGCGGTTCAGCGCCTCGATCTGCGCGGGGAAGGTGCGGGCGAGGCGACCGAGCGCGCGTGCGGCGCTGTCATGCTGGGCGAGGTCGTCGGCGTTCGCGAGGTGCTTGGCAGATCGCATCGCCATCACATGGACCGAAACCATCTGCGCCACCAGCATGGCCTCGACGGAATCCCGCGGGCCGATGCTCTTCACCATCGCGATCATGAAGGCGAGGTTGGCCTGGTCGGGACGGCCGCCGCTGGCGCTGGCGCGGACCAATTGCCGCAAGATGCCTTGCATCGCGTCGCGATCGGCGACGCCCAATGCGTTCGCCATCAGCTGCTCGCCGCGTTCCCGATCGGGATGGTCGATGGCGAAGCCTTGCTTTGAGAGCTTGATGCGCGGCACCGCGGCGGCTTTGGCGGTGTCGGCCGCGCAGGTTGGCGTCGGCATCGTGAGGTCGGAGGTGTTGCTCATGTCGGGAGTTCCTGGCTGGCGCGCCGCAGGCCCGCGCGATCCGGCCACGCGCCGGCGATCGTTCGCTGCGGTGCGCCGGTGCAATGGACGATGGGTGGGAGTTGCGATCGCAAACGCGGCGCCCGCTGCGGCGGGGCGAGGGCGTTGGCGCGAATTCGGAATAGTGGAAGTGTGCCGCTGATTTGCCCGACGAGTCAAGTTGCATTTCGCATGCGGGCGGCGGCCTGTTGCCTTGCATGGGGTTGTTTTCGATGTTTTGCCGGCGCGGCGGCGGGGCACGCCTGGTTCCACATCTCCGCGCAGGCGCCCGACGCCTATGGCAAGACCACCAGCGTCGTGATCGCCTATGACGGCAACCTCGCGGTCGGCCGGGTCACGGACGCGGTGCCGGTCCGCCGCCTCGGCGGACCACCGTTACGGTCGCAGCGGTCTGTGGTCGCTGCCTTCAGGCTTGGCCTGATCGACACTGCTCGAGAGCGACAGCGCGCGCAGCTGCCCGAGCGTGCCGCGGGGCGAGCCGCATTTGCGGCACTGGATCACGGTCGACGGCGATGCATCCTCGACGCCCTCGAACACGATGCCGAAGCCATCGCAGCGGCGGCAGACAAGCTGAAAATCAATGCGCTCAATTTGCTTCGCCATCTGAGAAAGACCCGCAATCCAATCCCGACCCGCCGCGCAATGTGCGGCGTGCTTGTTCCGCCGGGCACGGACGATGCCGTGCCGGCGAGGGGACTCTATGAGCCCTCGCCCGACATGCGCAACTCAACTCCTCCGTTAAGCTTGATGCGCGGGAGGGCGGCTCCCGCATCTCGAGCGCCGCGCCGCTATTCCGGCGCGGTCGGGAATGGCGGCCGTTCGATCGAGGCCCGCAGCGTGTCGAGCTCCATGAAGGTGTCGGCCTGCCGGCGCAACTCGTCGGCGACGATCGGCGGCTTCATGCGCATGCTCGATACCACGGTGATGCGGCAACCAAGCCGCTGCACCGACTCGACAAGCCGCCTGAGGTCGCCATCGCCGGAGAACAAGAACATGTGATCGACATGCCGTGCGACCTCCAGCGCATCGACGGCAAGCTCGACGCTCATGCTGCGCTTGAATCGCCTGCGGCCCTCGCCATCGTCGAACGCCTTGGCGAGCTTGGTTCGCACGGTGAAGCCGTTGTAATCGAGCCAGTCGACCAATGGCCGGATGACGCTGAAGTCCTCATCCGCATTGATCGCGGTGTAGTAGAAGGCGCGTAGCAGGATGCCGTGCTTCTGAAATTCGGTCAGCAGGCGCCTGTAGTCGACCTCGAAGCCCAGGGCCTTCGCCGCGGTGTGATTATTCGCGCCATCGATGAAAAGGGCAATTCGATCGGTCATCTCAAAAATTCCTGGTCCACTTCGTCAACCGCTGCCGCATGGATCGTTCCAGCCTGTGTGTCCGGGGCTCGTTCGATCGATATCTATCGATGCGCGCGCAGTTGCGGCGCTGACTGGAGGATCACTGGTCGCATCGCAACGATGACGCGGCAATGTGTACTGATCGGGGCGACGGCCTTCACCGGGCTGATCTGAAATCGACGGAAAGGCTCACCCGATTGCGGTGAATGGCGCGGCGCGCGTTGCGTCAAATCCTTCGATCTTGGCGTTCGGTCAGTGAAAAAATCCAGGCATCGCCGCAAGGTCGCGCACGTCAATTCACCACAGCAACTGCTTTTCTGTTCTCTGGCAATGGATGCTCATTATCGTTTCGACGAAGGCTTCAATGGTCTCTTGGAATGTATCGTCATGGTCGAATGTATCGTCATGGTCGTGGTCTGCACCGGCTGGTGCGGCCCGCCCACAATATTATCTTTCGCCGCGAATGAAACAATGGAGGCGGGGTGATAATCGACCGAACGGTCCCAGTGCTGCGGATTTCGGGGGCGTTGTCATGCGCGCGCCGGAGCGGGATCTCGGGTGCTCGGCTGGGAAAATCTCATCCCGCGCACGCCATCGAGGCCGGCGCCGCCGTCCTCAACGCCGCGCTAAGCCCGTTGCAGTGCGCACCGACCGGCAATAGCCGCGGCGTCCGTCATGATGGTCGGTCGGTCCTTGCGGTCTCGGTCGAGGAAAGCGCCTGCTCGAGGCGAGCCACCAGCTTTCGCAATCGTTGCACTTCCAGATAATCCCGATTCAGTTTGCGTCGGTCGTGGTCCTGTTGCTTGGACAATTCGGACGGGTCATTTGTCATGGTAATTTCGCTGGCTCTGGACAATTTGATTTAACCGACCCGAACAAGCCTTCGGTCCCCATTCCAATGTGTCTTTGGTCATGGGTTCGGTGATTTGAACGGTGCGGGTCGGTCGGATTAATGGTTATTGGATACCGTTATTCGACGAGAATGCTGCGACGTCCGATGAACTGCCTGTCCGGTTGGCTCCGCGCCCAAGACGCCCCGCCGGGAACAACGGGCGACGAGGTCAGGCGCGTCGTCTCGCTAAAATGGCGATCCAGCCGGTCCGGATTGGCGGGCGGAGCTCAGGCGGCCACCGGCTCCGCTGCGCGCGGGTAAGCCGCGCCAAGACGATCGACGAGGTTGTTGATGGTGGCCTGAAGATTGTTGCGGCGGGTGCGCAGGTGGCGCGCGAGCATCGGATAGGCCGGGTCCGCGATGTCGCCGATATTGGCCCTCGCTTCCTCGGCTTCGATGTCGGCGGTGATGATCGAGACCGAATTGTTGAGGTCGGTGATCAGTTTGCTGAGGGTGGCGACTTCGTTCCCGAAATGAGGCTGGTAGCGCATGTCGTGTCCTGTTCTTGCACAAGCATGGTTAAGGTTGAGAGGTTCAACCAGGAAGCATCGACCCCATCGCAATCGGCGTGCCAGCCATCGCCGGCCCCTGGTCCGGAAATGCCTAAAATCTTAGCCGGGTTGTTAGGGCGTCGTTATGCGTGGCCGAGCGCGGAATTCCCAATGCCGGACCAAGTGCGGCGGTAGCTAAAATTGTAGCGAGGCGTTTGAGCCGCATGAAACGGCTCAACGATCAAATGCCCCACGGAGAGGCCGAGAACGGCCCCAGTGGGAGCGCGGAATGTTTTCCAACGATGACCGGTTTGGACGGGATGCGCGGGCGGATGCCATCGACGGGTTCGATGCCATCGCCGCCGCACTTGACCAGGGGGTCGAGCTCGACGCCTGCGGCGGCACGCGACTGAGCGACGTGCTGGCGATCGGGCTCGGTTGGGGTGTGCTGGCGGCCGCGATCTTCTACCCCGGCCTGCAGCTTCTCGCGATCGTGGTGGGCATCGCGTTCTTCTCGATGCGCTCGTTCGCCCGCCTCGTACTCGGATCGCCACGCCGCGGGCGGGAGCTCGCGGTGTTCGCGCCAGTCAGCAGCAACTTCATGCGAGCAGCTTGATCCGGCGCGGCAGGCCCTACCGCTCGGCGACCTCGCTGCGCGAGCCGGCGCCGACCGGTCCAGGCGCCTGGGGCAGCGTCAGTTCGCCCATGTGAACCGGATACGAGTGCGAGGTCTTGTCCCAGACCAGCGGCGTACCGGATATCCGGTGGCCGAGATAGACCCGCACGGCGCGCCAGGTCGCGAAGAAGTTGACGAAATTCCCGACCACGAGGCGAGGCGCGGACATCAGGGCATGGCTGAGATTGTAGATCATGCCGGTGAAGATCATCCGGTTGCCCAGGCGCCAGATCAGGAAGATGAAGTTCACGAAGAACAGCCAGACGGCCCAGTCCTTCGATAGCAGCTGGTAGGTGAACTGCTGCTCCGGATTGAAGAACAGCCGGTAAAGCTCGAAGGCCGTCAGGTTGGCCAGCGCAAAATAGCCGAGCATCACCGCGGGGCTGGTGATGACGCCCTTTCGATCGCGCACCAGGAAGTATTTGGTACCGAGCGAGCCGCGCCAGCCGTGCTCATGCGCACCCTGGAACACGATGCCGAGCAGCCATCGCGCGCGCTGGCGATAGGCCGCTTCCAGGCCGGACGGGAAGAATTCGCGCGTCGCCACCGGCAGCGAGCGGTAGAGGATGCCGGGTGCGCCGCTGGTGATGTTGATGTCGATCGCGTAGTTCGCCGGATAGGCGATAAACGCCGACTTGAAGCCGAGCTCCGACACGCGGAACGCGATGTCGTAGTCTTCCGTGAACGACGAGGTACGAAAGGCCTCGCCCTGGTTCTTGTCCATCAGGTGCTGGATCGCCTCTCGGCTGAAACAGGCCGACACGCCCGCGCATGGGATGACACCGCTGAGGCGCTGGCGGACCTCCAGATCCTTGGTGTGCATCTCCGCAAACTCGTCCATGTACAGCCCGGAGATCAGCGAGGTGAGCGAACGGGAAAACGAATAGACCGGGAGCTGGATGAATTCGTACAGATCGACCAGCTTGTTGAAGAGCTTCAGTTCGAGCGGATGAATCAGGTCTTCCGAATCGTGCATCACGATCCCGGCGAACTGCAGCTTTTGCTCGGCTTCGAACAGGAAGATTTCCGACAGCGTCTGATTGAGGCAATCCGCCTTGCTGGTCGGCCCGTCATGTGGGACCAGCACCATGTGGATGTTCTTGTAGAGCGCCTGCGCCTTGCGCACCTCGTCCTGGGTCAGCGGATCGTTCAGGTAGACGCCGACGAAGTAGTGGGCCTGTTCGTAGCGCAACAGCCTGGAGTTCGACGACAGCATCGAGAAGATCACCTCGTGCTCTTTCCAGCACGGGACCATGATCGCCATCGGGCGCTCCGGCAATTGCTCGAGGACGTCGACGGCCGGCAACTCCTTCGACTTGCTGTCCGCCGTTCCGAGCAGGCGGCTGGTCCAATAGGCCAGATCGACGAAGAGATCATCGAAGCTGGAGATCGCGATGATGACCGCCGCGATCAACATCACAATCTCGACGAAGTAGATGTAGCTGCTGAGAAACGAGTGAGCCTCGGTCATGGGCTATGATGCAATGTGAAGTTGGATGATCTCAGCCGAGTGCGATCTTCCGCGCACCATGAAGTGGCGATGCAGCGCCTCGACAATCCTCTTACTGGCATGCCCGTCGCCGTAGGGAAATACGGGACGCGCCATCCGGGTGTATTTCGCTGTATTGCTGTAGAGTTCGTGCAACGCGCCGAATACCCGCTGCCGGGACGTTCCGACCAGGTCGACGACGCCTGAGGCCACCGCTTCCGGCCGTTCGGTCACCTCCCGAAGCACGAGCACGGGCTTGCCGAGGGCCGGTGCCTCTTCCTGCAGGCCGCCACTGTCAGTCACCACGCACCAGGCGTTCTGGATGGCGGCGACGATGTCGCGGTAGCCGAGTGGGTCGACCAGCTTGATGCGGGGATGGCTGGAGAGCACCTCCATGGCCGCCTCGCGCGCGCTGGGATTTGGATGGACCGGAAAATAGACCGCAACGTCCGGCGTCAGGTCGACGAAAGCCCTGATCGCGGTAAAGGCATCCCGCAGCGGGCTGCCGAAATTCTCGCGCCGATGGGCTGTCAGCAGAATGGTCTTCAGCTTGGGATAATCGGCGGGTGGGACCGGCCTGCTGGCCGCAGTCTCGAGCAGGGAGTCGATGACGGTATTGCCGGAGACGATGATCTTGTCCTTGTCGATGTTTTCCCGGGCGAGGTTCGCGGCGGCGGCCGACGTCGGCGCACAGTGCAGCGTCGTCGACACCGCGATCGACCGGCGGTGAAACTCCTCGGGAAACGGCGCGTCGAGGCTCGCGGTCCTCAGGCCTGCTTCGATGTGGACGAAGGCAATCTTGCGGTAGAAGGCTGCGATCGAGGCGACATAGGCGGTCGTGGTGTCACCCTGGGCAAGAACACAGTCCGGGTTCGCCAGCTCCAGAAACCTGTCGAGCCGGGGCAGGAGATGGCTGACGAGGCCCGCAGGCGTGTGGCAGCTGCGCCGATGGCGGATGGCAAGGTCGGCCCGCAGGCCAAACTCGCTCAGTGTCTGCTCCAGCAGATCGCTTTGCTGGCCGGTGGTGACAATGCGTACGCTCGCCCAGTTGGTTTCGGACAGCCGTCGAATAATTGGCGCGACCTTGATAACCTCGGGACGGGTTCCAATAACGAATACAAAGCGACGCACGGCAACGGCGTGTGCAAAATGCCTTTTACCCTGGTGATGCATTCAATGCTCCAAAGCGCATCACTTGCGGCGATGCGGACGCCCCTGTCGGCGTAGTATTCGATTTGAACTCGATGATAATTTTTCGATATAATAGGTTTTCAAGCGAAAATAGACAATTGAATGTCCTTGATTTTCCCGGATATCGGCGGGGAAATCATCTGATTTTGCCTTAATGGTGAATCAGTTGAATTGGATCTGGCCCGTATTTTTCCGGGTTATCCAGTCCGGTCAGCTATTTGATGAGCACGAAGTGGCTCGGAACCGATCAAAGCCCCGCCGCCATCCGCCACCAGCAGCTGGTCGGAAAATATCCGAACCGATGGGGTGAAACCTGGTGTGCCGGCCCCGGCCGAAACGATTGAACCGGCGCTCCGGGCTTTGTCTCGAGGTTGCGTCCAGGCCGTGTCCTGCACGACGGTACTGAAAATATGCCGCAAGGCTTCGCCCGTTTCCATTGCCGTCGGAGCGGGGCCGTTCCGGTTCCTTCGCTCGATGCCGTGCGATCTAGTTCGGTCTGATCTTTTGCAGCGAGGTGTTCCACGCATCGGCCAGCGCGGCACGGGTTGCCAGCAAGGTTTGCCGATCTCGTGTCGTGGGCTGCCAAGCGGCAACCTCATGTGATGTGCGCATGGATTCGCGTTCGGCATCGCGAACCAGTTGACGAAGGCGCTTTACCTCAAAGTAGCTCTTAGCAATGTCGAGGGGCATGGCAATCTCGCGATTGAATTTTTGAAAAAGGATCGGCCGATCTGACTACGCTACTAATCTCTGTGAGCACGTCACGATGGAACTTGAGAAATCGCCCCGACATTCGGAATGAATTATCGTCCGTCTCTCTGCCACCCATGAACGCGGTTTGGCTGCCGAGGCGTGTTGGTATGATCTCAATCTAAACCGCATGTTCGCCCCAACCCAATCAACAATTAAAGGCTAATGCGCAGGTCGTAAACGGCCTGAAGCCGTTTCGTCAAGTGAGCTACGATCAACCTTTTTTGCGCCGATTATTTTGCGCGTTTCGATGATCGGCTGAACCAAATGAAGCAGAGATGAACGCGTTGCTGCCGGCGCGGCGATGAACAGCAATGCTTCGACTTGCGATGGTGCGCGGATTGCGAATTTCTCGCCGCCATGCGTCCGAATCCTGTTTATTTATAGGAGCAGCGTGCGCCTTGTTTTAAATCACGACATTAATTTCAAGGGTGGCTGGATTGTCTCGATCGATCATTCGTCGCGCGAACGACCCTGATGGTTCGAAACATTGCAGCAGGAAATGCGCGTGCAAATCTGAACAACGACGCAGGCTTGGAAGGCTGGTTCGAAAGCTGCGACCAACTGTCTCGCCGCTCTCGGCACGGGAACCCGTCAGGCAGTTTCTTTCCAGACGCTCGCCTCGTAGCCATCGATCACGCGCGAGGTGTGGGTAAACTCTTCCAGCTGGCGCAGCGGCTCGATGATCTTGCGCGCGACGAGGACGGTATTTGGATCGGCGTGCTTCTGCATGTGTCCGGCAACGTCGATGACCCGATCCGAGATCGTTTCAAGCGGAGTGGCGTCGTCGAAATAGACGAGGCCGGCGTTGACGCCGCAACGTACCGCAAAGTCCATCTTCGAGACCTTTACGTCCCGGTTGAAAACCCTGAGGCTCTTGATGACATCCTTGCCGGCCTGACAGGCGTCTTCGACATGCGCGAAGCACGCCATCACGCCATCCGGAGTCCATGCGGTCTTGAGCACGCCTCTCGCGCGGAAGATGCGTTCGACCAGCTTTCGATACTCTTCGAAATCGTACTGGACGGTCGCGTGATCTTCGCCCGCTTTCATCTTGGCTGATTCAACCACATCGACTGCGAGGAAGGCCACTTCCTTGCCGAAAGTATCGAGCTTCTTCTTGGTCTCGGCGAAGACCCGCAGCAGTTCCTGTCGATTGACCGACTTGCTGCTTTCGGCCATCCGCAACGTCGCTTCCAGATCGGTATCGAGTTTGGAACCGGGCTGGACGCCCTGCCTCTTGCGCCAGGCCATCGCGGCCTTTCTCAACGCGCGCCTGTTTTCCGCGGTCTGCACGCGCTGCGCGAGGGATCCGGAGAGGATGGTGATGAGGATGGCGAGCGCGATGAGGATGAAGTCGGAGCGGTCGCTGCCGGCGATATTGGTCGGGATGTAATGGCCCAGAAGCGGCGAGGCCTTCTTCAGGATGTACTCTCTCCCCTCGGAGAGCAGGGTGGGAAGCGTCGCCTGCTTGGGGTGGTCGAAGAGAACGAACGCCTTCGAACCCAGCAGCAGCACGATCAGGGCGAGGGTGCCAAGACCGAGAAGTCTCCGGATCGCGAAAAGGATGCGCACAAGCGCTGAAGACGGAGCTTCCCGATGAACCACGTGATCGTCCCCACTCGAATCGGACAGGAAATGAACAAAAAAAGGCGGTGCCGCCGCCGACGACTTATAGCCTGCCGGCCCATCCACGCAACGTCCGGGCACGATCAGGAGGGCCGACTATTGTCGATATTGGCCGGGCTAAGGGGCTGGATTGAGGTGTATTTTTCAAAAGATCGTGGCACCGCCGGTAGGCTCGTCGCTGGCCGGGGCCGGTTTGGGCGCCAGCTCGCTCAAGCCTGTTTGGACAGTCCGACCTTCAGGCGGGCGACGAGATTCGCGTATGGTTCGCGTGCGGTCAGGCCAAGGAAGTATCCGACCTGAACGGCGAGCAGCGGCAGGATGACCAGGCCGATGCTGTCCAGCACCGGTTGACCGGCCGACCACGAGGAGACGATCAGCGCGCCCGCGCCAAACACCGAGAACGGCAGCAGGGCCAGGATATTGAAATGCAACCCCACATAAAGGCCGGCAGCGCAGGCAAGTAAGGTTAACATCGAGGCTCCGGCTCAGGTGGTCGACGTGCACCGCAATTAATGTTGCGCCGCGCCGTAGAGCAGCATATCGTCCGGCCGTTAAAAATGAGTTATTTTAATCCAGATGAATTGGCACGATCCGTGTTTCTACCGGGATATCAGATAATTAGCTGATGCATCCGCGAAGCGGGATGGATTGAATGTCGATCGGATCGGATATTCGCGGAAAACTGGATGAACTCGACACGTCGCCCGTCGGACAACGGGCGCGCTTCTCAAGCAATGTCGTGCCCTACGTGCTGTCGACCAGCGATGCCTTTGTCATCATGCTCGCCAGCGTCGTGGCCGGGATCGTCTATCAGAGCGTGGTCGGTAATCCCTCGCCGAAGCTGATTCCGCACTGCGCGGTCGGGCTGCTCGCGAGCTTTATCCATATCCTGCGGATGAGCGGCGGCGGGTATTACGATTTTCCCGCCAGCGCCAAGCCCAATGTTGAGTTCAGCGAGATCCTGATCTGCTGGTTCTCGACCGGCCTGATGCTCGCCTTCTTCGCCTTCCTGCTCAAGATCGGCGTCGACTATTCGCGCGGCGCGTTCGTGCTGTTCTACTTCGTGACCCCGATAGGCCTGCTCAGCGTTCGCAAGGTGACGAAGGTCGTGCTGGCCAGGGCGGTCTCGCGCGGCGCCGTCGGCCGCAATGACATCGTGCTGGTCGGCGACGTCGATGAGATCGAGGCGCTGGAGACGCGGGACCTCGTCGCGTTCTTCGGTGCCACCGAGATCAAGTGTTTTCCGCTGAGCGGCGAGCGGGATATGCCGGCCCGTGCGGTTTCCGACGCCGGCGTATTCAACGCGATCACCAGCTTTGTCCGCCGCAATGATTGCAGGGAAGTCGTGCTGGCGGTGCCGTGGACGGATACGGCCCGGCTCGACTTCTTGCGAGACCAGATCAAGACACTGCCCGTCGCCGCGCGGTTGCTGCCCGATGCGAGGGTCCGCTCATTGACCAATTACACCTCGTCCGGGCGGCAACGGGTCCTTGCGATCGAAATCCAGCGAGCGCCGTTGAGCGGTCTTGAACGCTTCATCAAGCGCGCGATGGACATCGTGTTCGCGTCGCTCTCGTTGATCTTCTTCGCATCGATCATGTTGCTGACGGCGATCGCGATCAAGCTCGACAGCCCGGGGCCGATCATCTTCAAGCAGAAGCGCAAGGGCTTCAACGGCAAGCAGTTCGTGATGTTCAAGTTCAGGACCATGACGGTCCAGGAGAACGGCGACACGGTCGTTCAGGCAACGCGCGACGATCCGAGGGTCACCTCGATCGGCAGCCTGCTGCGGGCGGCCAGCATCGACGAACTGCCTCAGCTGGTGAACGTGCTGATGGGGGAGATGTCCCTGATCGGACCGCGCCCTCACGCGCTGGCCCACGACAATTACTTCGAGAAGGTTCTGGGCGACTACGCCTACCGCCACCACGTGAAACCCGGAATGACCGGATGGGCTCAGATCAACGGCGCGCGCGGAGCCACGCCGACGGTCGAACATATCGCCGAGCGTGTGAAGCTTGACCTCTGGTACATCAACAATTGGAGCCTTTGGCTGGACGTTCAGATCTTGATCAAGACATTCTTCGAGGTTCTGCGGAAGCGCAACGCGTATTGAATGCACGTAACCGGTCGGACGTTACGATCGGCGCGGCCGCGTTGACGCCGCCGCGGTTGATTATGCGACATACTTGATTATGCGACGTACTCCATGTCGGTGGTGACAGGCTGTGCACGCTAGCGGGCGTATGTTTCGGAACGGCATTCGTCTAACGAATCAGTGACCCAGCGGAGGCTATTCGTCGCAACAGACTTCTCTTGTAGCGCACCATCAAAATGTCGGATTGTTGAAGTGGAAGCGATCCGGGGACGTTGGGCGGAGTGACGGATCAATACTGCTATCTGAGCGTGTATTGGCGTCTTCTTTCAATGACTTATGGGGTGCGTCTCGCTGGTCAGTGCAATGGGCGAGCACACGCTACGCAATCCAAAATTGCTAAATTTGCGCTGGTAGCTTCGTGTTACGATTATATAATCGACGCGAATCGTCGAGGATGGGTAATGGTGGGGACCAACCGAACGTTTGACTTTGACGCGATGAGCGTCGACGACCTTTGGCAGCTTTACGAGAAGCTCAGTCAGGTTCTGTCGATCCGCCTGACGTCGGAGAAACGTGAACTGGAAAAGCGGTTGGCGCAGTTGCGCCGTGAAAAGGAACTGCGGGTCTCGGAAAGCGCCGACATTAATGCGGCGCCGCGTGAGCGCCGCAAGTATCCACGTGTCTTTCCGAAATATCAGAATCCGAACGAGCCGTCGGAAACCTGGTCGGGTCGCGGCAAGCAGCCACGCTGGCTGACGGCGGCGCTGAAGACCGGACACACGATCGATGAGTTCGTTATTCGCAATGTCGAAGCCGATCGCACGCCATCCCACCGGCGCCGGGCTTGAGAACCAGGACGAATAACCGATTTTCAGAGGCGACGATGAAACAGACGCTCGGTATCGTTCTGCTCGTCTCGATGGCCTTTGCTCCCGCCCTGGCCAGTGAGAATTTCAGCCGCGCCAGGCTGCGGGTCGCGGATGCGACCTCGGACGCTTGCCTCGCCAATTGCGCCACCCAGGACGCGTCCTGCCAGCGCATCTGCCCAACGACGCTCCGGAGCCCCTGCGTCAGCGCTTGTGAGAGCCAGGCGCAGACTTGCAGGCAAGCTTGCCAAAGCCAGAGTAGATAGCGCCTCTGTTTGGCGCGAGGTGCAGGCGCTTCTTGCACCGCATATTTATCCCGGACCATTTTAGACGTCCCATAGGGACGAACTCGCAGGCCGACGAGATCGCGGTGCTATCCGGTTGCCAGGCAGACGCCCGCCCGTGGGCCGCTGCCGGCCGCGAGACGGCACGACCACGCGGTCATTCCGTGCACGATCCATCCAAGCCGTTCAGCCGAACATTTATGTCCATTTAATTCCAGGCCCGGCCAGGGAACTTATTTACGGTCGATTAACCATATGGTTTTACCAAATGTTTACGCGCGGGGATGTGGCGCGCGTTGTCGTTGGGGGCCCGGCCTTGTTGCTTTTTCGAAGCTTTGCGATGAGGGTCTCAGCCTGCGGGCTGGTCCTTGTCGCCGTTTCGGGATGCAGCACTCCGCTCGCCGTTGCGCCGACGCCCAACGTGCAGCCGAAGCTGGCGAGCGGACAGCCTGCATCGTTGGACGCATATGCCTACGAGGGCGGTGCCTCCTCCGCGCTGCCCCTGCCGTCGCCTTCGTCGCGCGCGGTGGCGGTGGTCGACGGCGGCAGCGGCAGCATGATTGGCGGCGCGGCTCCCAAGGGCAAGTCCGGCGACGGCAACGGCAACGTCGTTCTCAATCTCGTCAACGTCCCGTTGCAGCAGGCCGCCAAGACCGTCCTCGCCGACATGATCGGGGTCAACTATGTGGTCGATCCCCGCGTTGACGGGGTGATTTCGGTGCAGACCACCCAGCCGGTCGGCAAGGCCGAGGCCCTCGAGCTCTTCCAGTCGGCACTGGCGCCCATCGGCGCCGTCCTGGTCCAGAACCGCGGCATCTACCGGATCGCGCCGGCCGACCAGGCCGCGACCGGCGCCATCACGACCGGCACCAATTCGGTGGAGAGCGCCACCACGGGCAACGGCGTTCGCGTGGTGTCGCTGAAATACGTTTCCGCCAGCGAGCTTGCGCGCGTGCTCGAACCGATGGTGCCGAAGGGTGCGATCGTGCAGTCCGACGACACCCGCAATATCGTCGCGCTCAAGGGCACGCCGTCCGAGATCGACTCGATGCTCGACACCATCTCGGTGTTCGACGTCGATGTGATGCGCGGGATGTCGTTCGCCGTCGTCCCCGTCAAGACGGCGCAGCCCGACAAGATGGTCGACGAGCTGAAGGCCGTGTTCTCGTCCGACAAGGAAGGCCCGATGAAGGGGCGGGTCAGGTTCATCGCCAACAGCCGCCTTGGCGCCATCCTCGTCGTGACGTCGCAGCCGAGCTATCTGCCTCGTGCCCAGACCTGGATCCGCCGTCTCGATGCCCGAGCCGCCGGCACCGAGCCGCAGCTCCACGTCTATCAGGTGCAGAACCGGCCGGTCGGCGAACTCGCCAGCGTCCTGCAGTCGATGTTCGCGAACGAGATGAAGGTGATCCGTCCGCCGACCCGAAGCGTCTCGCCGAAGGCGAAGGAAACCAGCTTCAGCAACACCACGCCTGCGGCGCCGGGACCGGGCGGTGCATCGGCCGATCCGAACCAGAACCCGCCGGCCGGCGCAATTCGCGGCGCCGACGCGGGCGGCGATCTCAACAGTCTGGCGCGCGCGCTGAACAACGAGCCGGACACCCCGACGCTCGAGTCCTCCTCGAATGCGTCGTCGGGCAACGGATCGTCGTCGGGCGAACCGCAGTTGAAGATCGTCGCCGATGAGACCAAGAACTCGCTTCTCATCATGGCCAATGACCGCGACTACCAGCGCGTGGTCCGGGTCATCCAGGGCCTGGACGTGGTGCCAAGCCAGGTCTTGATCGAGGCCGTCATCGCCGAGGTCACGTTGAACGATCAGCTTCAGTACGGCGTGCA
The DNA here is from genome assembly GCF_002341725.1 of Bradyrhizobium sp. UBA2491. Classification (NCBI taxonomy): domain Bacteria; kingdom Pseudomonadati; phylum Pseudomonadota; class Alphaproteobacteria; order Hyphomicrobiales; family Nitrobacteraceae; genus Bradyrhizobium; species Bradyrhizobium sp. UBA2491. Next base: position 13,974 of record NZ_DDOP01000076.1, on the reverse strand, counting down.
ATGGCAGCTGTCGAAGGGCGGCACTCCGACCGCGACGTTCTCCAACGCCGTCACCGGTGGCGTGGCGGCGGCCTTCCCGGGGTTCAATTACGCGGTCAACGCCGCCAATATCGCGGCGACGCTGAGCGCCCTGAACTCCCTGACGCATGTCAACGTGATATCGACGCCGTCCTTGATGGTTCTGGACAACAAGACCGCTCGGCTGCAGATCGGCGACCAGGTGCCGATCACCACGCAGACGGCGACCAGCACGGTGACGGCGAACACCGCCATCGTCAACTCGATCACGATGCAGGACACCGGCGTCATCCTGTCGGTGACCCCGCGCATCAACGAAAGCGGGCGCGTCCAGCTCCAGATCGAGCAGGAGGTCAGCGCCGTCACCAAGACGACCACGTCGAACATCGATTCACCGACCATCCAGCAGCGCAGGGTCAAGACCACAGTGGTCGTGAACGACGGCGAGGTGCTGGCGCTTGGCGGCATGATCCAGGAGCAGCGCAACAAGACCAGCGGTCAGATTCCGCTGCTCGGCGACATCCCCGGCATCGGCGCGGCGTTCGCCAACCGGAGCGACACCGTCCAGAAGACGGAGCTGGTCATCCTGATCACGCCTCGTGTCGTTCGCGATGGTGCCGAGAGCCGTCTCGTGACGGAAGAATATCGCCGCAAGATGAACATCTACATGCCTCATGCGACGACGCGTGAGCGCACGACGGCCAACACCGTGCAGCGGATGATCTCCCAGTGAGAAGGTACACGGCCGAACTCCAGAAGTTGTTGCTGCTGGCGAGCCTGGCGGGCCCGCTGGCCGGCTGCGTGACCGATACCTATCCGCTCGCCGATCCGCCGCCCTATCCGATCCTGCCGGTCGACGAATCGATGACGTGCAGCGGGATCGCCGCGTCATTCCGCTACTCGGCCCGCCGCGCCGCGCGCCTTGAATACTGGCTGGCGCGCGGGCCGCTGGAAGGTTACGGCAACGAGCGCTTCCCGCTGGATGGTCCGAAGCAACTGGTCGACGAGCGTCGACGGCTGGATGCGTTGAGCGATTTGCAGCGCTTCAAGGGCTGCACCGTGATGGAGCCGGGCCCTGCCGTAGTGGAAGAACGCCTGCGGCTCGAAGGTTCGGTTCACCCCGCCGCGCCACCGGTCGTGCTGCACTCGCGCGGTTGACGACCGCCGGCTCCGTCAGCTGCCCAGGTGCTTGACGGATTGCAGGCAGTCCCTGGAAGCAAGCATCCGATCGTCAACTTGCTCCGGCTGACCCGGCGCGATATCCCCGTGCCGCCATTCGCGGATCACGTATGAACGGCCGTTGTCCGGGCCGATCGAGACCAGCGCCTCACGGATGAAGCGCGTTCCGTTCGGGGCGCTGACATCGGCGCGGATCGTCACGCTGCCGCCGAGCAGAACGCCCCGGCCGGCCGGCGATTGCGGTGGCTGGGCGCCGAGCAGGCGGAGCATCGCCGGCGTGGCGGCCTCGGGATCCGGCTCCGGGCGTCCGGAACGAACCGTGACGAAGCGGATTGCGCGCCGAAACATCGACGGCGAAACGCCTTCGATGGTGTCCAGTTGCATGATCGTGGTGAAAGCCGGCGTGTTGGGGGCCGCCGTTGCAGCGTTTGTGGTTTTTGCGCGCGCCTGGTCGCGGAATTCGACCACCCGCACGGCGATGCGGGCGCCGAGCGACTGATCGCCGGTCAGCGCAGTGAACAGGCGCGTCAGGACGGCAAGCGACGCGGTGTTGAGGTCGACCTTGCCGGTCTCCTCTTCCATGGCGATGGTCGCGCGTTCGCCGCCCGGCATCCGGCAGGTCAGCGGAAATTCGGCTTTCGACGCGCCCGGTGCGAGCAGCGTCAGGATGGCGACATGGACGGCGCTCTCGGCGGCGAGCTCGGTTGCCGCGACCGACGTATCGTTCGACGAGATCCGCGCGCGATAGCGTGCGCCGACGATCAGCGCGACGCTGAGCAGGGAGATCAGCCCGAGGCTCCAGACCACCGCGATCAGTGCAAAACCCGCGCGTGAACGGGCGCGCGGCGTGGCGGCGGAGACCGGCTCCCAGGGCAAGCGCAGGGATTGGGGATGCGGCCCGCCCGCCATGCCGAAAAGTCCTGCTGAATGTTTTAAATGGCCGTTCACGGAAACCTTTAAGCGAGAATGGCAAACAAACCGTCAAACAGCTTGTGTTAATCAACCTGCCCTAGAATCGCGCGGAAACCGGTCCTCGAGCCTGTCCGAGCGCTTATGTCCATCGAATTTCAGCAACTTGTGCAGCCGGTCGCCTGCGCCGGCCGTGTCGGATTCCTGGGCCCCAAGGATGCCGGTTTTACCGAGGCATTCTCCAGTCTGCTGGACGCCGAAGGGTATCTCGACGGTGCCGCCATCGCCCGGGCGCGGCGAGCTGCCGAGGTCGCGGGCGAGCGCTTCGACCTCGTTCTCGTCAAGCTTGGCCTGATCTCCGAAGCCGATCTTTGCCAGGTCTACGCGGCGTATTGCGGCCTCCGCGTGATGGGCGAGGCGGAAATCCCGGCGCGCCCCGTCCTTGCCGACCGCTTGCGTCACGCTTTCCTCCGGACCAACCGCATCCTGCCGATCGCTCATGGCAATGGCCGGATCCTGATCGCGAGCGCGGATCCGTTCATCGACGATGTCGTCCGCGCGGTCAGCTACATGCTGGACCTCGAGGTCGAGCTCGCGCTGATCGTGCCCGCCGAGATCGAGCGCGCCTTGCGCACGCTCTACGACGATCCCACTGCCGAGGGGAATCTCGAGGGGGCCGCGGTCGCCGTGCAGGCCGCCGGCGACGGCTCCGAATACGATATCGAGCGGCTGCGCGACATTGCCAACGAGGCGCCGATCATTCGGCTGGTCAATCAGGTCATCGCGCGTGCGGTCGAGCGTGGCGCCTCCGACGTGCATATCGAGCCCGGGCGCGACGCGGTCGCGATCCGCTACCGTGTCGACGGTTTCCTTCAGCAGGAGCGGACCGTCCCCACCACGTCGCGGGCCGCGTTGACGACCCGCGTCAAGATCATGGCCAAGCTCGACATCGCGGAACGGCGTCTGCCCCAGGACGGCCGGATCAAGACCGTCGTGCGCGGCGTCGAGATCGATATCCGTGTCTCCACGATACCGACCGCGTTCGGCGAAAGTGTCGTGCTGAGAATCCTCGACCGTACCCGGGTCGAACTCGATTTTGCCAAGCTGGGCCTGGGCGGGACGACGGAGGCGGGCCTTCGCCGGCTGATGTCGCTGCCCAACGGAATTGTGCTGGTCACCGGGCCGACCGGCAGCGGCAAGACCACGACGCTCTACACGGCGCTGAAGAACCTGAACCGGCCGGAGCTCAAGCTCTTCACGGTCGAGGACCCGATCGAATATCAGCTTCCCGGCATCAACCAGGTCCAGGTCCAGCCGCAGATCGGCTTCGACTTTCCGGTCGCCCTGCGGTCGATCCTGCGGCAGGATCCGGACATCGTAATGATCGGCGAAATCCGCGACCTGGAAACGGCACGGATCGCGATTCAGGCCGCGCTGACCGGGCACCTGGTGTTCTCCACCCTGCACACCAACAGCGCGATCGCGGCGATCACCCGGCTGATCGACATCGGGCTCGAGCGCTATCTTCTCGCTTCGACCATCGCAGGGGTGATGGCGCAACGGCTCGTGCGCAAGCTGTGTCCGTCCTGCTCGCGGCCGTTCGACGACTCCCACCGGGCACAGCATCCGCGCGAACTGGCTGTACCATCGGAGCGCTTGCAACCGGCGCTCTCAAACAGGCGCGTGGCCGTCGGCTGCTCGGCCTGCGGCAATGTCGGCTATCTCGGCCGGACGACGATTTCCGAGCTTCTGATCATCGACGATGAATTGCGCCACGTGGTCGGCCGTCGCAGCGACGACCAACGCATGATGGAGCAGCTGGCGCGGAACGCCGGTTTCCGCTCGCTCTACGAGGACGGCCTGCTCAAGGTCGAGGCCGGCGAGACCTCGCTCGAGGAAGTCCTGCGCGTCACACGCGCGGCTTGAGGAGCAGCACCTTGGCGAACTTCCTGTACAAGGCATACACGACGGGCGGGACGGTCAGCAGCGGGACCATCGCGGCCGACGACGTCAATGCCGCGATCGACGCTCTCTACGGCGCGGGCCTGACGCCATTCGAGACCCAGCGGCTCGCCGGCGACGGCGGCGAACTCTCGCCGGCTGCGGCCAACGGCGCCAGGCCGAAGAAATCGATCTGGCAGCGCGAGCTCGGCCAGTCCGATCGCCTGGGCTTGAAGGAGCTTGCCGCGTTCACGACGGAGCTTGGTTCACTGGTCAATTCCGGCCTGACCCTCGATGCGGCGTTTCGAATTCTTGGCGGACCCGGCGCCAGCCCGCGAACCGCACGGCTGGCGAACCGGCTGCTGAAGGATGTCATGGCGGGCCTGCAACTGTCCGAGGCGATGGCGCGGCATCCGGATATCTTTCCATCGGACTATCGCGCGATCCTCGCGGCCGGTGAGACCGGCGGAGCGACCGGGCAGGTCCTCACTCAAATCGCCGAGCTGCTGGCGCGGCGGCTCGAAATCCGCAACCGGATCCTGACCGCCCTGATCTATCCGGCGGTGCTGGTGTTGATGTCGATGGTCTCCGTCGTCGTCATCGTATTCGTCCTGATCCCGAGCATCGCACCGATCTTTGTCGATGCCGATCTGCCGCTCCCGGGCATCCTTGGCCGTCTGTCCGATTTGCAGGACAATTGGCTGGTCGTGCTCTTGACGTTGGTGGTCGGTTCGCTGGCAAGCGTGTTGATCTGGAGCCGCGTCAAACGAAGCTCCGAATTGATGCTCGGTCTCGATCGGGTCAAGCGGATGATCCCGGTGGTCGGCAAGCTCGTCGAAGCCCGCGAAGCCGGCCGTTTCTCGCGTGCTCTCGGGACGTTGCTGGTCGCGAAGGTGCCGTTGATGTCGGCGATGCGCACGGCGAGTGCGCTCGTCACCAACCGGCATCTCCACGCGCTCTACCAGAAGGCCATCGAGCGGGTTCCGGAAGGCACGCCGCTGCACCGGGCGTTTGAGAATGTCGGGCTGCTGCCGCCTGCATCGCTGCGGATGATCGCGGTGGGTGAGGAGACCGGCCGGCTTGGTCCGATGCTGCTCCAGGTGGCGGGCGTGATCGAGGCGGAGCTGCAACGAAACATCGAGCGGATGGTGGGCCTGCTGACGCCATTGCTGACGCTTGCCATCGGCGGCAGCATCGGCGCGCTGATCATGCAGGTCATGAGCGCCGTGCTCTCGATCAACGATATCGCGTTCCGATGAGGAGGTTGGCGAAATCGTCGGCCGGCTTTTCCCTGGCCGAGATGCTGGTCGTGATCGGCATTATCGGGCTCGTCCTGGCGGCTGTGATCGCCGCGCGGCCGAAGGCCGTGGCAACGCGGGTCGCGGTCGCTGCGCGCACGGTCGCCGCCAGCCTCAACATGGCCCGGGCCGATGCGAGGGCGACCAATCGGGAAACCGTGGTTCAGATCGATACCCAGTCGGGGCGATTTGGTCAGGCAAGGTCGATGCATTCGCTGCCGCATGGCATGAAGATCGCGCTGACGATCGCCGAGACGGAACGTTCCGGGGACACCGGCGGCATCCGCTTCTATCCGGACGGGCAATCGTCGGGTGGCGTCATCGCGCTGACGCTCGATGGCAGTTCGGCCGACGTTGCCGTCAATTGGCTCACCGGCGAGCCGCGGATCGTCAAATGAAGCGCGATCGCTCCAGACGCCGTGGCGCAGCCGGGAAATCCCGAGACCAGGGCTTTTCCCTGCTCGAGGTGCTGGTTGCATTCGTCGTCTTGGCGCTCGCGCTTGGGACGATGACGACGGGCGTCGCTTTGGCGATGCGATCCGACGCACGGACCCGCGCCACCCAGGGCGCGTTGCGCGTGGCCCAGTCGCAGCTCGAAGCGGCCGGCCTGTCGGCGACGCTCGAACCGGGACAGCGCACGGGGATGATCGGCCAGAGATATCGATGGCGACAGACCACGGTCGAGGTCTTGCCCTCGACGTTGCGGCCGCAGCCATCGGACGCCAAGCCCGATGCCAAGCCGGTGCAGTCGTCGGCATCGCTGCGGGCGTTCTGGGTCACCATGGTGGTGGACGCGGACGATGGCACGAGGGTCGAGCTCGCCGCATTGAAGGTGATGCCGGAGCGGAAGTCGTGAGCCGCCCGGGCGATCTTGCCCGCCGTTCCGCCCGGCTGCGGCGTCGCCAGACGGAGCGGGGCCTCACCCTCATTGAACTGCTGATCTCGATCGCCTTGCTGGCGCTCTTGACCGGCTTTCTTGCCGGTGGCCTGTCGATGGCGAGGCGGGCCTTTGCCGCCGACCGGACCAGCGCCGCCGATGGTGAGGCTCATGCCGCGATCCAGACGCTGTCGGACGTCATCGCTTCGGCACTGGCGGTGCGTGGCAACACAGCCAGCCAGAGTGGCTTCACGATGTTCGAAGGACGACAGGATGCGATGGCGTTCGTCGGGCTGAGCGAAGGACGCGGCCTGCCGGGTGGCCCCTATCGGGTCGGCCTGCGCCAGGAGGGCGACGACCTCATCGTTGATTTTCTGGCTTGGGCTTCAGCGGTGCCGGACACGCCGGATCGCGATGTCCGGCCAAACAAGGTTGCCGTGCTTAGCGGCGTTCGGAGCATTCGCTTGAGCTATTTCGGGAGCCCCGCGCTCAGCGGGGTGTCCCAGTGGCACGACAACTGGGCCAGGGCGGAGCAACTGCCGAAGCTGGTGTCGATCAAGGTCGAGTTCGAAGACGAACGACGAAACGAGCCGCCGATGATCGTCGCGCTCCGGCAGGGCGGCGGGGCCTGACCCGGCGCATTTCGTTACCTTTCGTAAAGATTTAGTAAATTACGCTACCGCCCGATTCGCTTTTCTCCTCGCGCAAGGGGCGCCATGTCTGTAGCCGACCTATCGGTCTCCCGAACCGGTGGCCTCGCGGTCGCCGCGAATTGGGGCAGGCGCTTCGGGCACTGGTGGCTTTCGGGGCTGCGCCAGTCCACACCTCCGCAGTGGCTCAGTTGGGCGGAGCGCGAGGCCCTGCGCCATGTCAATGTCCAGCGGGATGGTGAGACGATCGTGTGCCGTTTGGCCGGGCCTGAGCCGGTCGAAGCGCGATTTCTGTCCGCAAGCTTCAACATCGCGGTGCTGGAAACCTGGCTCGCGGACCAGCATGTGACGCGCGAGCAGGTCGTCGTCCAGGCGGTCGTTTCGCATGATCTGTTCTTCGTCCGCGACATGAATGTCCCGAAGGCGGCGCTGCCGGCCTTGCCGAGCATCCTGGATCAGGAACTGCTGCATCGGACGCCGTTTCTGCCTTCCGACGTCTGGCATGCGGCGACTGTCGCCGGCATCGACGCGGGCGATGTCGCCTCGATCAGGCACTGGATCATTCGCAGGGATCGCGCCGCGTCGGCTCTCGGGCAACTCGGCCTGACGTCGGATAACGTTGACGGGCTGTCAGCCGCAAGTTCCGTTGACGCGGATGTGGCCATCCCGGTCATAGAGCTCCAGGCGAGACAGATCGACGATCCGGCTTGGGCGGTCAGAACGATCCGGTTGCTGGCAGTCGCCTCGGTGCTTGCCGTCGGCCTAGCGCTGATGGCCTTCGAGTGGAGCCAGGCCAGCGTTGCGGCCTCGGTTGAAGCCGCACTTGCCGAAGCTCGCGATGGCGTTCAAGGCGGCCAGAACATCGACACCGCAGCCAGGCTTTATGCAATGCGGTCCGAGCTCGGCGTCCTCGAGACTCTCGATGAGCTGTCGCGGATCTTGCCTGATCAGACCTTTCTCAGCGAAGTGCGCATTGAGAATGGGAAGACCATCATAACGGGCTTCTCGGCCGATGCGGCCCGGCTGGTCCGGATCATCGACAAGTCGCCGAGATTCTCCGGCGCCGCCCTCATGGCGGCGATCACGCCAGACGCCAATGAGCACAGGGATCGCTTTACGATCAGCTTCCAGGCGCGAGGAGCTCGGGTGTCGAAATCGCCGGCAAGAGCTCGGAGCCCGTCATGATCGCCGGCTTGACGCGCAACAGGATTCCGGACGTTGCACTGTTCGTGGCCTTCAATATCGCGGCGGTCATGCTCGTCGTCGTGCTCGTGGTCGCGCCGGTGTTGACGCATTTCTCCGAGCGGAGCGAAGACATAGCGGAGAGTTCAGCCCAGCTTCGGCGTTTCGAGACTATCCTGCATCAAGCGAAGGCCGACTCCGCAAGGACCTCCGGGACTGGTGACCCGTACTATCCGGCTGGCGAGGAGCGCGTCGTCAGCGCCGACATCCAGGCGAGCTTGAAATCGCTTGCGCAGAATGCGGGGGTCAATCTGCTTGCGATACGCGGTCTCCCCGCCGGTCGGGTACAACAGATGCATCTGGTTGCAGTCGGTATCGAGGTGGAAGGGCCGCTGGCGTCGATTCGCGACATGATGCGTGCCATCGAGAGCCAGACGCCAATGTTGCTGCTTAGTTCGGCGACGCTGAGAAGCGTGACTGACGGCGACGACGGCGCGATCCGGGCCCAACTCACCGTGCAGGGCGCGATGCGCGACGGACCGAGAGCGGGCGAAGAGGCCAATTCTCAATGACGGCGCAACAGAAGTCCCGCGGCAGCATTGCGACGGAGGGCGTAAGGTGACCGTCCTGACGCAAGATCTTCGGTTTCGTTTGAACTCGATCACTGCGAGGCCGCGGCGGGCGGCGGTTACGAAGGTCGCGGCGCTGCTTGGCCGGGCTGATCTGCCCGCGCAGGCGGACTTCCTTGCGCTGCGGCCGGCGACGCGTGTGTTGATGGCCGGTCTCGCCGCCTGGATCGGGCTCGTGCTGGTTGTCGGCGTGGTTGCGGCCTGCGGGGTGCAATTCTCCCGGTTCAGCACGCCGGCATGGCTCGACATGCGGGGCACCGCGGCCGGGAAGGCGCAAACCGCGGCCATCGCGCGCTACGACAATATCGTGCAGCGGCCGTTGTTCTCGCGCAGCCGGCAAGCGCCGAGCGTTGCGGCCCCGGTCGCTGCCGCAGCTCCCGCACCGGTGGCGGTCGATCCCGGCTTCGTCCTCAAGGGCGTATTCATGAGCGACGGCGTCGCCAAGGCATTCCTTCTCACCGCGCAGAACCCGGTCGGGACCTGGGTTGAGGCCGATGGCGAGATCGCCGGCTGGCGCGTCGTCGGCATCCAGCCCGATCAGGTGGTGTTGGACAGCGCCAACCAGCGGCTCGCGGTGCCATTGAACATGACGGCCGGGAGATGATCCAGGCGCTGCGGAAGACCGCTGGCCGTACCGGGCACTTCCTGGAAGCAGCCCTGACCTGGAAGGCGGGAGACCGCGAGTATGCGCTGGTCGCCTGGGGGCTCGTTGCCGGCAGTATCTGGATTGCCGTTGGCCTCTGGTCAGCAGGCGGCCCGGTCGCGGCGATCCTGGTTGCGAGCCTCTATCTGGTCAGCCTGCTTGCCGCCATCTGCGCGATCGACGCGCGCTACGGGATCATCCCGGACAGCATGGTCGTCGCGCTGCTCGCTGGAGGTGTCGTTCAGACCATCGCGATCGAGCCGCTCGAGCTGCTTTGGCAACGCGGGGCTGGAGCTGCGTTGGTGCTTTTGACCGTCTACGTGCTGCAAGCCGGCTATCGGAGGCTCCGCGGCCATGACGGTCTCGGTCTCGGCGACGTCAAGTTCCTCGGCGCAAGCGTGTTCTGGGTCGGAATCGAGAGTGTTCCGCAACTTCTTGTCGTCGCGGTGCTGTCGGCCTTTACCAGCCTGATCATCCTGAAGCTGGAGGGGCACGAACTTCACGGCAAGCAGGCGATCTCGTTCGGCCCGCATCTTGCGATCGGCCTCTGGTGGACCTGGGTCACTGCCGTCGGCTGATGATCCTATTGGTTGCAGCGTCCGGACCGCACCGCGGCGCAGGCCAGTACAATCGATCTGATCAATACGATTCCCATGAGTCCGCCGGCCATCTTCTCCAGCGCATCGACCAGTGTGCCGTGACGATCGGGTGTCAGCGTCTGCATGAATTCCAGGACTGCCGCGGCGCCTGTCACGATCGCGCAAACCAGCAGTGGCCTGCGGGGATAGGCCAGCGCGAACAGAGCCCCGAGGACGGCGAACGCGACCACATGCTCGATATGCGCGTAGGTCTTGACGTCCGGATGCATCAGCCACGGCGAGAGCTTGTAATAGAGCGAATAGACGAAACCGATATTCGTCAGCGTGGCAAACGCGATCACCGCGATGACAATCCAGGCGAACGCGGCGGCCAGCCTTGCGATGTTCGACGTGTCACGTGCCATCATCGATAGTTTCTGATCCGGGTTGAGGCGGCCTCGATGTTGCGGCCGGCTTTCTGCTGATGCAATGCACGATCTGCTGACGGCAACGCCGAGGCCGTTCATTACCATTGATGCCGGCAAGACTCGGTAAACAGTCTCCCAAGACATACAATAGATTGCAGGGCGTTGACTTAGCCGGAAGCCAACAAGTTCCTCGTAGGGTTAGCGCAGGGATCGCGACCGTTGATCATTGTGCGAGAGGCAAGGGAGACCTGCCCCGGGTCGTGTTCGAGTTCCGGTATCTTCGACGATGCCGGGCTGCCGTAGGGACCAGCCGGGGAGAGTATCGTGCGCAAGGCAATGCTTGGACTGCTGGGGGCCGCCTTGACGCTGCTGCCTGAGGTCGCGGAGGCCGGCTATTGGGGATACGCCAGACCCTACCCGCCGATCGTGTATCCGGGTCTCTTCACCGCACGCGGATATTTCGGCTATCCGCTGGACGACAGTTTCGACCCTCCGTTCGGCTACGGCGAATACGCGGAGTACGGGCCGTGGGCCGAGCCCGCCAGGGCATCATGCCGCCGGGTCGTACGCAGGGTGCAGACATCGACCGGACGGCGCAACTACGCCACTTGGCGATGCTGGTGAATCCGCTGATGCGCAGACGTCATTTCAGCACGGCCGGGCGATTGTCGCTCGATGCTGCATCGATTTCCGCCTGAGTTCGCAAGATCGCCCGACGCAGCTTCATTACCTCCGCGTAGCGAAGGTTGAGCGATTTCTCGGTCTTGACGGCGATCTGCGCTTTCGACTTGTTCGTGCGCTTCTGGTTCACGCCCGGTCTCCGCATGAAATGAATTAAGTCAGGGATTGAGTGCAATATCGTTTGAATGAATTGTCGCGACGGCATCCGTCTGATCCTCCCGGCTCCGGCAATAATGTGGGCGTGAGAGATCGATGGTCAGGGTAATTGCTTTCTTGAAGTCGACAAGCGAACCTTGACGTTAAGCTTGATGCTGCCTTGTATGGTTAAGGTCGAAGACTGCGCCGGCCTGGGTGGGGCGCCTGGATCACGGGCGAAGCTTGACGTCCGAGACCATGAATCCCTTCGAGAAAACGCTATGACGAAGCGAGTCCGCGAGGAGGTGTGGAGGCGATTTGTCTTCTCGGCCCGTCAGCAGCACGCGCAGGCGCCACAAGGACAGACCTGCTATCATGCCAATGTCCGCCAGGGCGGCGTAGAGGGGGCCGTGGTTCTTCAGGAAATAGCGGCGCCTCGCTTCCAGCAGGTAGGGTGGAATCCGCTTGGCATGTGCGTTGACACCGGTCGATTGGCCAACGAGGTGAACCACGCGGCTCGCCGGGACGTACCAGGTCGGCCATCCCTTTCGCCGCGCGTTGAAGCAATAGTCGATGTCGTCGAAATAGGTGAAGTAACCTTCGTCCAGCAAGCCGGTCGTCTCGATCACCTGACGCCGGATGATCATGCTCGCGCCGGAGACCCAATCGGTCTCGAATGTGTCGTCGCGTACCGGCGGGGCCACCACCCAGCGAGCGAGGAGGCGGCTCACCAGACCAAGCTTCAGGTTCGCCTCGAACTCGCCAAACGGCGAGTGAAACCGAAATGCGGAGCGTTGAGGAGTGCCGTCCGGATCTTCCAGCCTGCTTCCGGCGATACCGACCTTCGGGTTCCGGTCCATGAAGTCGACCAGTGCCTTGAAGGCGTTCGGTCGCACGATGGTATCCGGGTTCAATAGCAGGACGTATTCCGGGGGATCGGACCGGCTCATCGCCGGTTTGATGATCACGTTGTTGCCGCCTGTAAATCCGAGATTCACCGCAAGGGGGATCAGGCTGCACCAGTCACCCCAGCCATTGTCGGTAATGGCCTGCTGAATTCGTGTGGCGGAATCGTCCCCTGTACCGTTCTCACAAACGACGACTTGCGTTCCCGGAACGCTCGAAATCTCGCGCGCGACCGAGCGGAGGCAGTCGATGACCAGATCTGCGACGCGGTAGTTGACGATGGCTACAAGCAATGCAACGGCTCCCGCCGCGGTCAAAAGTAAGGTCAGATCCAACGCATTGGTCGAAAATACTTCACGGCCTATTCGGCTATTTTCGGACCGTCGTCAATCATGCGGCCTCACCGAGAGTTAAATTAACTCTTGGGTTGCGGCACCACGGCCAGGACGAAGCCTTGCTTTCCGGAGCCGGTCGATCAGGAGATAGATCACCGGCGTGGTGTAGAGGGTGAGGATCTGCGACACGAACAGGCCGCCGATGATGGTGATGCCGAGCGGCCGGCGCAGCTCGGTGCCGGGGCCGGTGGCAATGACCAGCGGGATGCCGGCGAACAGGGCCGCCATCGTCGTCATCAGGATCGGGCGGAAGCGCGCCCGGCAGGCCTCGAAGATCGCATCGCACGACGCCAGGCCCTGATGCCGCTCGGCCTCGAGCGCGAAGTCGACCATCATGATGCCGTTCTTCTTGACGATGCCGATCAACAGGATGATGCCGACAAAGGCGATCACCGTCAGCGGCGTGTTGGTGATCTGGAGCGCGAGCAAGGCGCCGAGGCCGGCCGACGGCAGCGTCGAGATGATCGTGATCGGATGCGCCAGGCTCTCATAGAGCACGCCGAGCACGATATACATCGCGACCAGCGCGCCGAGGATCAGGAGAGGCTGCCGGCCGCTGGTCTTGTTGAAGTCGCCGGCATTGCCGTCGAAGCTGCCGCGAATGCCTTCGGGCATGTGCAACTCGTTGACCGCCTGCTGGATGTTGGTCGTCGCGACCTCGAGCGGGATGTCTGGCAGCAGATTGAACGAGACGGTGGTCGACGGCATCGACTGCGTATGAGTCACCTGAAGCGACAGCAGGCTGCGTTCGTAATGCGCCACGGCGGAGAGAGGAACTTGGGCATCATTGGATCCCGCTACGTAGACATGTGCCAGGTTCGACGGGTCGTTCTGGAATTTAGGATCGGTCTCGAGCACCACCATGTACTGGTTGCGCTGGGTGTAGACGATCGAGATCTGCCGTTGCGCGAAGGCGTTGTTGAGCGCGTTATCGATGTCCTGCACACGGACGCCAAGGCTCGAGGCGATCTTGCGGTCGATCACGAGATTGAGCTGCAACCCACCATGATCGCGGTCGGAGGAAATATCGGTGATGCCCTCCACCGTCTCCATGCGCTTGGCCACGATCGGCGCCCATTTCTGCAACAGCTCGAGATCGGTGCTTTGCAGCGTGTACTGATAGTCGGAGTTGCTTTGGCGGCCGCCGGCGCGGATATCCTGGGCCGCGACCATGTAGAATCTTATGCCGGCAACCGTACTCAGACGATTGCGCAGGCGATCAATAACCGACGTAGTTGACAACCAATCCCGCTCCGACGACGGCTTCAGGCTTACGAACATCAGCCCGCGGTTGACCGTCATGCTGCCAAGAATCGAACCAACGTCGGAAACCGCCGGATCAGCTCCCACGATGCCCGCAACTTGTTGCTGGAGGGTGACCATCGCCTCAAACGATGTATCGGCCGATGCCACGGTTGCGCCGACAATCAGGCCGCTGTCGTCGGTCGGGAAATAGCCCTTCGGCGTCTTGACGTAGAGCACGACCGTCAGCGTGACGGTCGCAAAGAACACGATCAGCGTCAGG
>NZ_DDOP01000062.1:0-7870 GCF_002341725.1 Bradyrhizobium sp. UBA2491 | reverse complement strand
ATGAGCGTAGCGATATGCGGGGGTGTCGGCCGGATGCGCTGTCGGCTCCCGCATATCGCTACGCTCATGCGGGCTACAGCAAGCGCGCCTCATCTTCCGCGGCGCGCTGCGATCTGCCAGACGTTTGCCCAGGCATCTCGAACCATCGCCCGCCGGTCACCGTAGGGCGTATCCGCCGGATTCTCGATCGTTTCGGCGCCTGCCGCAACCGCGCGCTGATAGGTTTCGTCCGCGTCCGGAACGTAGACATAGAAAAAGCCCGGCATTGCTTCCCGTACGGCTCCGCCGTCGCTGACCAGAAGCATCGAGTCCCCGATCCGGATTTCGGCTGGCGCGCCGGAGCGAACCTCGCCTTCCGCACCGAAGACGCTTCGCAGGAATTCGGTCAGGCCGGCGGGATCGCTGGTGACTAGTCTCGGGATGACGCACGGCCAGCCGTCAGGCTTGAATGAGGTCATGGGCCTGCCCTTGATGAAACAACGACGATCGGTCGCTGATAAGCCTACCACGAAGGCAGATCGTAGGGCGGGTTAGCCGACCGCGGCCACCGCAGCTCAACGAGCGAAGGTGGAAGGCGTAACCCGCAGCGTCTCTGCGACCGGAATGGTGGGTTACGGCTTCGCCTAACCCACCCTACGTGCCGGCCCCTAGTCGGTCCGCCTCAGAAACGCGCCGAACGCCCGCGGCCCGTCCCCAACCTTGACCTCGCCGATGACCTTCAGCTCGACCGCATCGATCACGCTCAGCGTGTTGCTCTCCCAGTTCGCGACCACGATGCGCTTGCCGTCCGCGGTCGCCTCGATGCCTTCGGGATAGTCGCCGACCGTGATCCGCTTCAACGGCAGCAATGTCGTAAGGTCGAACACGCTGACCTTGCCGTCATACTGGTCGGTGACGAAGCCGCGGCCCTGTGCCAGCGCCACCGCGTAGGGCCGCAGGCCGACACGCACGCGCCCGAGTTCGCGGGCGGTCGCGATGTCGATCACGGAGACATCGTTGGAGCCGACATTGGCGGTGTAGGCGCGCTTGCCTTCGGCATCGATGGTGATGCCGAACGGACGGGCGCCGACCTTCACGATCCCTCTCCGCTCGTGCACAGACGTATCTGTTATCGAGACGCTGTCGTCGTCGCGATCCGCCGAGAGCAGCAGGTGCCCGTCCGGCGTCACCGCGAGCCCGGACGGCGATGCGCCGACCGCGATGCGGCCGACGACGCGCTGCTGTTTGGCGTCGATCACCCGCACCGTGGCAGCGTACCAGTCGGCAACGTAGACCGTCGCATCGTCAGGTGCGATCGCGATGCCGAGCGGGCCGCCGCCGACATCGATCCGGCCGACCACCTTTCGCGCCGATGCGTCGACCACGGTGACCGCCTTGGCATCCGGGCTCGTCACATAGGCGAAACGGCCATCCGCGCTGACCGCAACGCCCGCGGGCTTGCCGCCGATCGCGATGGTCGCGACCGGCCTCGACGTCACGAGATCGACCACCGTGAGATCATCGCTGAGCTGGTTGGTGACGAACGCCTCTTCAGCGTGCGCGCTGCCGAGCCCGGCGAGCAGCGCCAGCAGCGCGACCACCCGCATGATCAGGTGCCGCTCTCGATCTTCTTCTTCAGCGCTTCGAGCCCCGCGCGATAAAGGCCGCTCACCGCCTTGATGGCGGCCTCGTCGTTCAGCTCCGGCGGCGGGTCGTTGTTGGGATAGCCGCGGTAGAATGCGCCGGCCCATTCCAGCTTCGCCTTGCCGTCGGGCGCCGGCGACACCGTCAGCGTCGAGGAATAATTGGTGACCGGCAGCACCTTCACGTCGACCGCGGTGATCCGGTACGAATAGCTCAGCATCTCCGGCTCGTATTTGTAGAGTTCCTCGTCGATGGTGACGCCGGGCGCCAAGGTCAGCCGCCGCGTAGCGCCGATCTCGTTGCCCTTCTCGCCCTCGGTCTTGCTGACGCCGGCAAGCCAGCTCATGTCCTGGAAATTGCCGATCACCGCCCAGACCTTGGCCTGCGGCGCGTCGATCTCGATGGATTCCCGCACCTTCTGGCGGGTCGGCCCATGTGCCCATGCGGCCCCCAGCACGGCCAACGCCACCACCACGGCGCCAGCCCCCGCGATCGCTCTCCTCATCTCGTCCCCCCGGTTTTCGGTCTTCCGCCAAGCGCGTGCCGAAGTTCATGTTCCGGTATTCTGGAGCAGATGGAAAGCGGCTGCTTGCACCAGAGTGAAGTTCGCCGCCGCCGATGTTCACCCGGAGGCAAGCCTGCTGCGACAATCATGATCGCGCTCGCCAAATGACTGACTGGCTTACGGCCCGCGGTCAGGCCCAGCCGCCGGCTCACGTTGCTCGCGAGATGGTGCCGGTTTGAGAAGCGGTAATTTGCCGGGACGTTGTGACGGCAGCACAAATCACAGCCAGTCCGAACGCGATTGAAAATACGATCAAAACAAATCGTGGCGTCATCGACGAGGTTCCGTTCCCGAGGACGCCCCCCTTTGGGAGATTTAGTCGTTCGCAGGCCCTGGTTTCAAGCCCTCCACGGCGCTGTTGGAAGATCGGCTACGTGGGCTGGGCCTTTCGCTGCAAATAGTCCGGATTGAATTCAGCCAGCTGTTCCAGCTCCGCCCGGTTCGGCAGCGAAACCAGCTCCCCGCGCCACTCCAGCAATCCTCGCTTCCGGAGCGCCTGCAAGGTTCGATTGGTATGGACCGTGGAAAGGCCGCAGGCCGATCCAATATCCGCCTGTGTCAGCGGGAACGCAAAACTGTCCTGATTGAGCAGGCCGACGAACTCCAGACGCACGGCGAGCTCACAGAACAGTTGGGCGACGCGACGAATGGCATCCAGCGCTCCAAGGTTGCCGACCCAATGTCGAAAGATCGCGGCGTCGATCAGCGTTTCGCGCCAGAATGTGTGCACGAGTGAAGGCTGCTTGTCGAACAGCGCCTTGAGCGCCGCGTGCGGTACCGTCGCGACGGTGCTCTGCCCGACGCTGATCAGATCGTGGTCCATGGTCGGCAGATACAACGTCATCAGGTCGGGGATGTCGCCCGGAACGTGCAGCGACAGGATCTGGCTGCGATCTCCGACGATCTTCTGGCGATACAGAAAGCCGCTCATCAGCGCGACGCAGTTCAGCGCCCGGTCACCTTCCCTCAGGATGCTTTCGCGATCGCCGAGCGTCCGGATCGTATGTGGAAGCGCGTTGAGTACGGCGCGTTCGTCCTGCGAAAGGCCGGTGACCGCCTGTAGGCGCGCGATCAATCGTTGGTGCATTGCAGGGTCACTTGGTTGAAATGGTAAGGGTGGCGCCGGCAACAACGCGCACGCCATCGCGGACGTCGATCGTCAAGCGAACCTCCTGGCCATCGCGGGACATGTCGAGCGCGGCATCGCCGGCCGCCGCCAACGCCATGGCCCGCGCAGCGTCGAGGCTGTCCAGCTCCTGCCCCGTTTCGTCGATTGTCGCAGCGCCGTCCGAGCAATGATAATCGAAGAAATATCGGGTCATGCAGCCGTAACACGCGGGCGCCGTTTCGGTTCCGTTCGGTTCCCTCCGATTTCGAGTCACCTCACTCCGTGATCACCGCCTCGACGAAGCCCTTGGGGTCGTCGCAGAACTCGCGCATCAGCCGGTAATGGTCGGTGTCCCTCAGGTTCACCGGTTCGAGGCCATATTTGGTCAGCCGCAGCAGCGTCGCGTTCGGATAAGCCATCAGGATCGGCGAATGCGTTGCCATGATGACCTGACAATGGCCGGTGCCATGCATCCGGTGCAGCAGTTTGAGGAACTCGATCTGGCGCGATGGCGACAACGCGGATTCCGGCTCGTCGAAGATGAAGATGCCCTGCCGCCGGCAGCGCTCCTCGAAGAAGCGCAGGAAACCTTCACCGTGCGAGTGGGACAGGAAGTCCGGCGGCATGTCGCCGACGTCCAGTGCTGCTTCATCGAGATAGCGCGCCACCGAGAAGAAGCTCTCGGCACGGAAGAACCAGCCATTGGTGATCTTGGGCAGCCAGCTCGCGCGCAGCGCCGTCGCGAGCGAGCCGCCCATTTTCTCCACCGCACCGCCGTGATCGACGGCGCGATAGCCCTTGCCGCCACCAGCGTCGTCATAACCCGCCATCACGGCGATGCCCTCCAGCAGCGTCGACTTGCCGGTGCCGTTCTCGCCGACGATGATGGTGATGGCCTCCTCGAAGCTCAGCTCGAAATCATCGCGCAGCAACGGCAGCACGAACGGATAGGCCTGGCGGTTCGGAATCCGTGCCGGATCGAGCCACACCCGTTTCAGATACGGCGCGGGCATGTTGATCGGGCGATTTCGTCTGGCCATGGGCACGGATCCGGGGAAACAACGGCGGGCGCATCAGTTTATGATAGGCGCCCGCGACAATCCTAGATGGCCCAATGCCTCATGCCCAGCAAGGCCTATACCCGCTTCCGCAACGCGATCCTCACCGAGCAGCAGATCGTCTGCGTCTATGACGGCCGGCCACGCGAACTGTGCCCGCACGTCATCGGCCACAACAAGAGCGGCGAAGAGGTCGTGCTGGCCTGGCAGTTCGCCGGCGCGAGCTCCGGCAAGCTGCCGCAATGGCGCTGCCTGCGGCTCGCCAATGTCAGCGACATCCGCCTGCGCGAGGGCTCCTGGCACGAAGGCGGCTCGCACCTGACGGAGCAGACCTACGTCAGCGCGATCGACCTCGACATCAACGTCCATGTCCGCAAGCGGCGGTGAGCGGCCTGGCGCTGGGTTGCGCGACGGTGCAAACCTTCCGGGGCGCCCTGCCCACCCGTCATTGCTGTCATCGCCCGGCTCGACCGGGCGATCCAGTACGCCGCGCCCATCGGCTCAATAATGACCGCCTCTGGAATACTGGATCACCCGCTTTCGCGGGTGACGACACCGCACAAGCTGTTTGCAGTTGGGGCGAGAAAGAGCCACATCGTCGTCCCGGCGAAGGCCGGGACCCATAACCACAAATGGTTGTTGGTTCGCGACGGCGGAACGACGAGTCCCTTCGACAATATCTGCCACGGATTATGGGTCCCGGCCTTCGCCGGGACGACAGTGGAGGACGTGGGGCGATGTCGACCCCAGCACACGCCGGAACGACGCTCAGAGAAACCGTAACCTACAACTGCTCCGCCTCCTCCAGCACTTCCAGCACCAGCTCCATCGTCATCAGCACCGGATTGTCGCCGCGCACCAGCCGTCCCTCGGCAATGCCGCCGAGATAGTCGACCAGCGCGACGTCGAGGCTGGCGCGGAGCCGACGATTGGCGTCGGGCGCGATTTCGCCGGCGGTCACCGCGAGCTCGGTCGCGAATGGCACCACGCTGTGGCCGTCGGTGAAGACGGCACCGATGGTCGAGCCGACGCCGCCGTGCAGCCGCGCGCGCAGGATGCCGTGCTTGCGGCAAAAGCCTTCCAGTGCGCCGGCGAAATCCTGGTTCGGCCGCAGCCGCATCGCGAAGGCACGGCCCGTGGTCTTCGCCCCGCACGGCGCGGATGCGACGGGACCGAACAGCTTGAAATTGGTCTCGCTGTCGGGCTCGGCCAGGAACGTCGCGCCGTCGATCCCGAACGCGCTGACCTCGAACGGCTCGGCGACGACGGTCTCATCCGGCATCATGTGCCCGCCATTGCTGCGGCCGCAGGCCTCGGTCCACAATCCGTGGCAGTGGAAGAACGGCGCGCCGTCGCGCTCGCCGAAAGTCAGCGCCGCGAGCTTCAGCCGCGTCACGCCGTCGGGACGAAACGTGTCGCTGTAGAACGCCGCATTGGCGCCGTCCTTCGACAGCGCCGGCATCACATAGGCGAACGGCCCGAGCGCGCCGCTCCTGGCGCTCAGCACGCCGCCGGAAAACCCTTCGGCAGCGAAGCCGCGGCGCACGGCTTCGAGCAAGGGAATGCCGGCCTCCAGCACGAAGGAAAAGCCGCGGCCGCACGCGGCGACCCATTGGATGCGCTCGGGAGGCGAAGCGCCGGGCTGGGCGATGCTGCGCATGCCTCAGGCGCCCGGCGATTTGGCGATCACCTCGAGCAGCCCGCGCGCCTCGAGCTCGTCGCGGATCAGCCGCTTCGGCACTTTGCCGTAGCCGGACTTCGGCAGCGCCTCCCAGAAGAAGAAGCGTTTCGGCATCTTGTAGCGCGGCACCTTCGGCGCCAAGTACGCAGCAAGCTCGGCTTCAGCGACCGCATCGACGCCCTCGCGCGCGACACAGACCGCGACACCGACCTCGCCCCAGAACGGATCGGGCACGCCAAGCACCGCGACCTCGCCGACCGCGGGATGGGTCAGCAGCTTCTCCTCGATCTCGCGCGGATAGATGTTCGAGCCGCCCGAGATGTACATGTCGGAGGCGCGGCCGGTGATGTAGACGAACCCCTCCTCGTCGATGTGGCCGAGGTCGCCGGTGCGAAACCAGCCGTCGCGAAACGCCTTCGCATTGGCCTCTGGGTTGTCATAGTAGCCGGCGAACACGCCGGGGCCGATCACGCAGATCTCGCCGGTCTCGTGCGGCTTCAGCTCGCGGCCGTCGTCGCCCTGGATCGAGACCTGCATGCCGGTGCGCTCGAAGCCGCAGGTGCCGATCCGCGCATGCGGGCCGTCCTCCGGGTCGTGCAGGCCGGGCGGCAGCACGGTGATATTGCCGGTGACCTCGCCGAGGCCAAAATACTGCACCAGCACGCCACCGAGCTTTGCCAAGGCCGCCTTCTGGTCCTCGCGATACATCGGCGCACCGGCATAGATGATGTAGCGCAGCGAGGAATGGTCGTGCTGGTCGGCGGCGGGATGCTCGACCATCATCTTCAGGATGGTCGGCACCGTGAACATGTTGCTGACGCGGTGCTTTGCAATCAGGCGATACGCCTCCGCGATGTCGAACTTCTCCGACGGCAGCAGGATGGTCGGCACGCCGCGCGCAGTCTGCACCAGCTGATGCACGCCGGCGCCATGCGACAGCGGCGCCACCACCAGCGAAGCGTCGTCCTCGGTCGTCCCCGGCATCAAATCGGCGAGATGGTTGGTGATGACGAAAGCCATCTGGCCGTGGGTCAAGACCGCGGCCTTGGAGCGGCCGGTGGTGCCGGAGGTGAAGAAGAACCAGCAGGGGTCGTCGTACTCGACCGGCGTATTGTCGACCACGGCGCCCGCATGCCTGGCGATGACGTCACCGAGTGTCGCCTCGCCGAAGCTGCCCTCCTCGCCGATCCGCCAGATGAATTCGAGCGCCGGATTGGCCGCCGCCTTGGCATGCTCGGGGAAATCGGCGTGGCACAGAAACGCCTTGGCGCCGGAGGCCGCCGCCAGATAGGCGACCTCGTCCGGCATCAGGCGGAAATTGGTCGGCACCCAGACCGCGCCGAGCCGGAACGCCGCGAACATCGACCAGAACATCTCGTCGCAGTTCTTGGAATGCACCAGGATGCGGTCACCCTTGACGATGCCGCGCGCGGCGAGCGCCGCCGCCAGTGCCGAAACGTTCTGGTCGATATGGCGCCAGGACCACGCCTTCTCGTTCCAGATGAAGCCCGGGCGATCGCCGTGGCGGCGGGCGTTCTGGGTCAGGATGTAGGCGAGGTTCATCACCCGGCGCGACACCCGCGCGATCCCGCCGCGCGGCGCGGTCCTCTCCGTCCCGCTCATCGTCGCCCCGCCGATACGCACAACAGACAGGGCAAGGTCAGGACGGTCATCGGGTATTTCCTCGGTCAGAACCGGGCGTCTTGAAGCGCCGCGAAGCGATGGTGCTATCCGGTGTATCGCCAAGCGGCGCGCCTCGGCAAGGCCCGCCGGGTGCGGTACGGCCGCAGCCGGTCGTCCGCGCCAACATGCCGACTGTGCATGGGGTTGTTTTC
>NZ_DDOP01000063.1:0-3176 GCF_002341725.1 Bradyrhizobium sp. UBA2491 | reverse complement strand
GCCGAAGCCTGCCGATGTCGTCACCGCGCCGGCGACGAAACCCGCCGATGCGCCGAAGACCGATACCGCGGTCGCGCCCGCCGCGACGCCTGCCCCGGCAACCGCAACGGCGCCTTCGGCAAGTCCCGCGCCGGCGACAGCCGCAGCCCCCTCCACCGCGCCTGCAACGGCCGCGGCTCCCGCTGCGGAACCCGCCAAGGCCGCGAGCAACGTTGCCGCCGAGGATCAGCCGGTCGCCGACAAACTGCGCGAACTGCTCGCCAGCAAGACGCTGCGTACCTTCGACCGCAAGAATGAGCGCGCCGCCGCCGAGAAATTCTATTCGGCCCGCGACTACGCGCCTGTCTTCACCAAGGCCGGCAAGCTCACCGAAGCCGGCAAGGGCGTCATCGCCCGCCTGAAGGACGCCGCCGCCGACGGCCTCGATGCATCAGACTATCCGGTGCCGGATTTCGCCGCGGCCGCTACGCCGGATGCGCTCGCGGATGCGGACCTGAAGCTCGCGGCCAGCATGCTGGACTATGCGCGGCAGGCCCAGAGCGGCCGCATGCACTGGTCGCAGGTGTCGGCCGACATTCTCTATCCGGAGCACCCGATCGATCCGACGGAGGTGTTCGCGAACGTGACCTCCGCCAAGGATGCCTCGGCCGCGCTCGACGGCTACAACCCGCCGCAGAAGCTCTACAAGGAGCTGAAGAAGAAGCTCGCCGAGTTGCGCGGCCAGGGCGACGGCCCCGTCATCACAATCGCCGACGGCCCGGCGCTGAAATATGCGCCGGCCCGCAAGAAGCAGGCCGCGGTCGAGATGGACGACCCGCGCGTGCCGGAACTGCGCAACAAGCTCGGCGTCACCGAGAATGCCGACAGCACGAAGTATGACGCAACGGTCGCGCGGGCGGTGCAGAAATTCCAGAGCAGCGTCGATCTGAAGCCGACTGGCGTGCTCGACGAGCGCACCGTCAAGGCGCTGAACAATCCGAAGCGCGACCGCCAGATCGACACCGTGCTCGTCAACATGGAGCGCTGGCGCTGGCTGCCGCGCCAGCTCGGCGCCGCCAATGTCGGCAATGCCTATGTGATCCTCAACATCCCCGACTACACGCTGAAGGTGATGCAGAATGGCGCGCAGGTCTGGACCACGCGCGTCGTGACCGGCAAGCCCGGCCAGCACGCCACGCCGCTTTTGACCGAGACGATGAAGTACATCACGGTCAACCCGACCTGGAACGTGCCGCCGTCGATTATCTACAACGAATACCTGCCGGCCTTGCAGCAGGATCCGACGGTGTTGCAGCGCATGGGCCTGAAGCTCGAGCGCAACCGCGACGGCACCATCCACATCTCGCAGCCGCCCGGCGAAGCCAACGCGCTCGGCCGCATCCGCTTCAACTTCCCGAACAAGTTCCTGGTCTATCAGCACGACACGCCGGACAAATATCTGTTCGCGAAGGACGAGCGCGCCTTCAGTCACGGCTGCATGCGCGTGCAGAATCCGGATCAGTACGCCTCGGTGCTGCTCAACATCACCGAGCCGAACCAGCGCTACACGCCGGAGAAGATCCGCAGCATGTACGGCTCGAGTGAAGTCGACCTGAAATTCCCGACCCCGATCCCGGTCAACATCACCTACCAGACTGCGTTCGTGGACGACGCCGGCAAGCTGCAGATCCGCCGCGACATCTACGGCCGCGACGCCACCATGCTGTCGCTGCTCAAGAACAGCCGCGGCAAGGATCTCGAAACGGTGGTGGCGCACGCCCAGCCGAGCTACTCGCGACCGCCGAGCAGCAGCCTGCCTCCGGGCGTCAACGTCGCCGGCGACAACAGCGGCTTTGGCTCGTCCGGACCAAACTTCTTCGAGCGCCTGTTCGGAGGATTCGGACAGCCGGAGCCGCAGCCGGCCCGCCGCGGCCAGGCCCAGCAGCAGCGCCGGGTGATTACCCGCTGATCGATCGGCCTGCCCAAGTCCGATAAATATTGCAGTAAAATCAACGATCTCGCTTAAAAAGCGAGATCGTTTACGTTAACCATTACCCATTGCCGCCGAGGAACTGGGCTATCTTTTGCCACAGTCGACCAGTTAGTTAAGCCTAACTTGGGGGCGGGTCGGTAAACCTCGGTTAACCCTCCCGCTTTAAGAAAGCGTTCACCGTCTTTCGCAGGGGGTCTGCGAATGATGCCGACCGAACGCTCGTCGACTGGGTGGGCTTATAGTGCTGGCTGTCTTCGCACGCCGCTTCAATCCGTTGTCGCTGCCCAAGGCCGGGTACCAAGTCGGCCTGACCGCGCTATTGCTGTTGGCCGGTGCCGGATCGGTGCACGACGCGACGGCGCTGAACCAGACCCGCACCCTCTCCTTCCACCATACCCATTCCGGCGAAGACCTCACCGTCACCTTCAAGCGCGACGGCCGTTACGACGAAGCCGCGCTGAAGCAGCTCAATCACTTCCTGCGCGACTGGCGCTCCCAGGACGAGACGGTGATGGACCGTCATTTGTTCGATATCATCTGGGAGGTCTATAACGACGTCGGCGGCAAGCAGCCGATCCAGATCATCTCCGCCTATCGCGCCCCCGCCACCAACGCCATGCTGCGCCGCCGCTCCTCGGGCGTTGCACGCCACAGCCAGCACATGCTGGGCCACGCGATGGACTTCTTCATTCCGGGCGTGCCGCTGGAGCAGATCCGCTACGCCGGGCTGCGCCTTCAGCGCGGCGGCGTCGGCTTCTATCCGACCTCGGGCTCGCCGTTCGTGCATCTCGACACCGGCGGCATTCGCCACTGGCCGCGCATGACCCGCGAGCAGTTGGTCAGGGTGTTCCCCGACGGCCGCACCGTCCATGTCCCGACCGACGGCACGCCGCTGAAGGGCTATGAGCTCGCCAAGGCCGACATCGAGCGCCGCGGTAATGGCGACGATGCTGCCGTCATCAGCAAGCCGACCCTGCTCGCGAAGCTGTTCGGAGCCGGCAAGTCGGGTGACGACGAAGACGAAGGCGCAGCCGTTGTGAACGACAAGCCCACGGCCAACACCGTGGTCGCGGCTGCGGCGCCCGCCAAATCAGCCGACCCTGTTCCGATGCCGCGCGCGAAGCCGCAATTCGCCGCCGCGATCCAGCTCGCCGCCGCCGACGCACAGCTGGTCCCGATGCCGAAGGCCAAGCCGGCGATCCAT
>NZ_DDOP01000056.1:52647-128016 GCF_002341725.1 Bradyrhizobium sp. UBA2491 | reverse complement strand
TCGAGTGTGAATCCACCTCCCCGCATTCGCGGGGACGACAGCCGTGATGTGGCAAGCTTGAGTGGCGAACAATTACAGCCGCCGCAAGGCGACCGATTGCACCACGTGATCGGCGCCCTTCTTCAGGATCAGGGTGGCGCGCGGACGGGTCGGCAGGATGTTGTCCTCGAGATTGGCGAGGTTGGTGCGCTCCCAGATCGCGATCGCGGTCGCGGTGGCTTCCTCGTCCGACAGCAGCGCATAGCGGTGGAAGTAGGAGCGGGGGTCGGTGAACGCGGTGTCGCGCAGCGCCAGGAAGCGCTTGATGTACCAGTTGCGCAGCACCGCCTCGTCGGCGTCGATATAGACCGAGAAATCGAAGAAGTCGGACACGAACGGCACCGCCTTGCCGTCGCGCGGCAGCCGGCCGGTTTGCAGCACGTTGACGCCCTCGACGATCAGGATGTCCGGCTGGTCGATCTCGACCCATTTGTTTGGCACGATGTCGTAGGTCAGATGCGAATAGACCGGCGCGCGCACGCGGCGCCGTCCGGCCTTGATGTCGCTGAGGAACGACAGCAGCGTCGGCAGGTCGTAGCTTTCCGGAAAGCCCTTCTTCTGCATGATGCCCTGGCGCTCGAGCACCGCATTGGGAAACAGGAAGCCGTCGGTCGTGATCAGGTCGACCTTCGGCCGCGGCGACCAGCGCGCCAAGAGCGCCTGCAACACGCGGGCCGTGGTCGACTTGCCGACCGCAACCGAGCCGGCGACGCCGACGATATAGGGCATCTTGCGGTCGCGGATGTTGAGGAACTGGCGCTGCGAATAATACAGCCGCTGGGTGGCATCGACATAGATCGAAAGCAGCCGCGACAGTGGCAGGTAGATGTCCTCGACCTCCTGCAAATCGAGGCGGTCATGCATCGAACGCAGGCGATCGAATTCGCCCGGCTCCAGCGTCATCGGCGTATCGTCGCGCAGATGCGACCATTGCTGGCGCGTGAAGGTACGATAGGGATTGTATTGCTGATCTGGTGCCCGGATGTCCATGAGGCCCTCCCCGTGATCAATCGCGCTTGCGCGATGCCTTCTCTTCCAGTCCGGACATCACGGTGCGCTTCTCCAGCGCAGCCTCGACATCCTCCAGCTTCACGCCGCGTGATTTCAACAGAACCAGCAGGTGAAACACCAGATCGGCGCTTTCGGCGATGAGGTGATCGCGGTCATTCTCGACCGCGGCGATCACGGTCTCGACCGCCTCCTCGCCCAATTTCTTGGCGCAATGCTCCGCGCCCTTGTCGAGCAGCTTGCGGGTATAGGACGCCTCGCCGCCCGTTGCAGCGCGGGCGTCGATGGTGGCGGCCAGATCGTGGATCGTGAAACGCGACATCAACTCAACTCAAGCATGCGCACCGGCACTGCTGTTGTGCCATCCCTGCGTTGGGACTTAGCATTTTTGTGACAAGGAGTCCCAGATCACTGTGTTTCCGAACCACGCGCTACGGATCGAGACGCATCGGCAAACCGGCGCGCACCATGTGATCCTTGGCCTGGCGGATGGTAAATTCCCCGAAGTGGAAGATCGACGCCGCCAGCACGCCGGTGGCATGGCCCTCACGGACGCCATCGACCAGATGATCGAGATTGCCGACGCCGCCCGACGCGATAACCGGTACAGGGACACTGTCCGCGATCTGGCGGGTCAGCGGCAGGTCAAAGCCCTGCCGCGTGCCGTCCCGATCCATCGAGGTCAACAGGATCTCTCCCGCGCCGAGCGCGACGACCTCCTGGGCATATTCGATGGCGTCGATCCCGGTGGCATTTCGTCCACCATGGGTGAAGATCTCCCAGCGGTCCGAGCCGCCGGCGCGCTTGACCCGCTTGGCGTCGATCGCAACCACGATGCATTGCTCGCCGAACTTCTCGGCAGCTTCCTTGACGAACTCGCGCCGGCTGACCGCCGCCGAATTGATCGAGACCTTGTCCGCGCCGTAGCGCAGCAGGGTCTTGATGTCGTCGACGGTGCGGACGCCGCCGCCGACCGTCAGCGGCATGAAGCAGGCTTCCGCGGTCCGCCGCACCACGTCGAGGATGATGCCGCGGTTCTCATGCGTGGCGGTAATGTCGAGGAAGGTGAGCTCGTCGGCGCCGGCGGCGTCATAGGCGATCGCGGCCTCGACCGGATCGCCGGCGTCGCGCAGGTCGACGAAGTTGACGCCCTTGACCACGCGCCCGTCCTTGACGTCGAGGCAGGGGATCACGCGAACCTTGAACATGGTTTTCTCCTAGGCCGCGGTTCGTGCGCTCTTGATCAGCGTCAGCGCGGCGGCGGGATCGAGCCGCCCGTCATACAAAGCCCTGCCGACGATGGCGCCGGCAAGCTTGTTCGCACGCGGCTCCAGCAGCGCCTTGACGTCGTCGATCGAGGCAAAGCCGCCTGAAGCGATCACCGGAATCGAGATGCGATCGGCGAGCGCGATGGTCGCATCGAGGTTGAGGCCCTTGAGCAGGCCGTCGCGCGCGATATCGGTGAAGATGATCGCGGCAACGCCGGCATCCTCGAATCGCTGCGCGATCTCGAGCGCGGTGACATGGGAGGTCTCGGCCCAGCCTTCGACCGCGACCTTGCCGTCGCGGGCATCGAGGCCCACGGCGACGCGGCCGGGGAATGTCTTCGCCGCGCCCTTCACGAGTTCCGGATCGCGCACCGCCGCGGTGCCGATGATGACGCGCGTGATGCCCTTGCCGAGCCAGGCCTCAATGGTCGCGAGGTCGCGGATGCCGCCGCCGAGCTGCACCGGCATGGTGACGGCCTTCAGCATCGCCTCAACCGCATGAGCGTTCATCGGCTTGCCGGCGAACGCCCCGTCGAGATCGACCACGTGGAGATATTCGAAGCCCTGCGCGGCGAAGCTCCTGGCCTGCGCCGCCGGATCGAGATTGAACACGGTGGCGCGCGCCATGTCGCCCTGCTCCAGGCGCACGCACTGGCCGTTCTTCAGATCAACCGCTGGAAAGAGAATCACGGCTTCCACTTCAAGAAATTGGAGATCAGAGCGAGGCCGAAGCGCTGGCTCTTTTCCGGGTGAAACTGGGTCCCGATCGCGGTGTCCTTGCCGACGATCGCGGTCACCGGCCCGCCATAGTCGGCGCGCGCCAGCACGTCGCCCTCGTTGGCGGCGTTGAGGTGATAGGAGTGCACGAAATAGGCGTGGCGTCCCTTCGGGCCGAGCGGCAGCCGCTCCAGCACCGGATGCTCGCGCACCATGTCGAGCGTATTCCAGCCCATATGCGGGACCTTCAGGTTCTCGTCACGCGGCTCGATCTTGACGACGTCGCCGCCGATCCAGTCAAAGCCCTCGGTGATGACGTGCTC
Source organism: Bradyrhizobium sp. UBA2491 (assembly GCF_002341725.1). Lineage (NCBI taxonomy): Bacteria > Pseudomonadati > Pseudomonadota > Alphaproteobacteria > Hyphomicrobiales > Nitrobacteraceae > Bradyrhizobium > Bradyrhizobium sp. UBA2491. The sequence goes on along the minus strand of NZ_DDOP01000056.1, from coordinate 124,661 downwards.
CTTGCCGCGCGTCGCCATCAGCTGCATGCCGACGCAGATGCCGAAGAACGGCCGCGCCTTGACCCGCACCGCCTCGGTGAGCGCCTCCAGCATGCCGTCGACCGCGTCGACGCCGCGGCGGCAATCGGCAAAGGCGCCGACGCCGGGCAGCACGATGCGATCGGCGCGATACACCGCGTCGGGATCGCGCGTCACCTTGATGGCTTGCGGATCCTCCATGCTGCGCGCGGCGCGCTCGAAGGCTTTCGCCGCCGAATGCAGATTGCCGGAGCCGTAGTCGATGATTGCAACCGTCATCGCGATCCTCCTGGCTCTGGAAACAATCCGATGATGCCGCCTTGCGGCATCGGCGGGGGCTTTGAGAATGACTGGCCCGGCACGTCCCGGGTGGGCGGTGGGCCGCCGCGGTCGACCGATCGCTGGTCGTTGACGAGGCCGCGACGACGCGCGGTCCAGCGCTCGAAGAAGCGGCGCTCGGCCGCCTCCTCGTCGTCAGCCACGACGATGTCGAGCTGGCGCCATTTGCGCCGCGACAATGTCCAGCGTTGCAGGCTCGCTGCCTCGAGGCCGAGCAACAGCATCAGCACCAGGTCGACGAGCAGGATCGCACCGCGAGCGACGCCGAGCTTGGTCAGGGCAAAATCAATCACGAAGGTGACGACGAGCCAGCCGATCAGCGCCAGCCAGAGCCGGTTCCAGATCAGCCAGACCACGCCCGCGACCGCGGCCCAGAAATGGAAGCCGTCGCGCACGAAGGTGATCTTGTCGGTCGCCGAAAGATCGGCACCGTTGGCCACAGGGGCATGCACTGTGTAGACCGGCATCGAAAGCTCCGCCGAATGTCGTCGATGTCAGCCGCCGAGCTGACCCTTGGTCGAGGGCACCTCGCCCTGGACGCGCGGATCAATCGCAACCGCGGTCCGGAGCGCCCTCGCCAAACCCTTGAAGCAGGATTCGGAGATATGATGGCTGTTCTCGCCATATAGGGTCTCGACGTGGAGAGTCACGCCGGCGTTCATCGTGAAGGCATTGAACCATTCGCGCACCAACTCGGTGTCGAACTCGCCGATCTTGTCGCGCGGGAACTCGACCTTGAACACCAGCACCGGGCGGCCGGAAATGTCGATCACGACGCGCGACAGCGTCTCGTCCATCGGCATGTGGATCGAGGCGTAGCGGGTGATGCCGGCCATGTTGCCGAGCGCCTGCTTGACCGCCTGTCCGAGCGCGATTCCGACGTCTTCGGTGGTGTGGTGGTAATCGACATGGAGGTCGCCATCCGCCTTCACCGTGATGTCGATGCGCGAATGGCGGGCCAGGAGGTCGAGCATATGGTCGAAGAAGCCGATCCCGGTCGAAACCGTGGACACGCCTGCTCCGTCGAGGTTGACCGTCACCTCGATGTCGGTCTCCTTGGTCTTGCGCTTGATGGTTGCGGTGCGCATGAAAATTGAGCTTTCCCGTGCCGAAAACGCCGGTCTTTTAACAGGCTGATGTCACCTTCGCTACTGCGGGATGACCTCGAAATGACCCAAGTCCGGGCCATGGTGACCTAAATTCCTTGCCGATCTAATTTTGACGCGTTTTCTTCACGCGAACCGGTGCCCATCCCGGATCAAGCCCGGGACAGGCTTCGCTCGAAAACGCTCTGATTTCCCCCGATTGTAACCCCCTGCCGGACCGCCTAAATCTGCGCCTGAGAGAGGTAACCTATGCAAGCATCCCAAAATGAGCTGCCGGTCTGGCATGGCACCACGATCTGCACGGTCCGCAAGGGCGGCAAGGTGGTGATCGGCGGCGACGGGCAGGTCTCGATCGGCCAGACCGTGATCAAGGCCAACGCCAAGAAGGTCCGCCGGATCGGCAAGGGCGACGTGATCGGCGGCTTTGCCGGCGCCACCGCCGACGCCTTCACCCTGTTCGAGCGGCTGGAGAGCAAGCTGGAGCAATATCCGGGGCAGCTGACCCGGGCGGCCGTCGAACTGGCCAAGGACTGGCGGACCGACCGCTATCTGCGCCGGCTGGAGGCCATGATGATCGTGGCCGACAAGGACGTCTCCCTGGTGCTGACCGGCACTGGCGACGTGCTCGAGCCGGAAAGCGGCGTGATGGCGATCGGCTCCGGTGGTAATTATGCCCTCGCCGCAGCCCGCGCGCTGGTCGATACCGACAAGGACGCCGAGACCATCGTCCGCCGCGCGCTGGATATCGCGGCCGACATCTGCGTCTACACCAACCGGAACGTGACGATCGAGACGATCGGCGGCTGAGCATGGCCAGCCCCTACCACTTCCGTCCGATGACGACGGCCGACCTGCCGCTGATCAAGCGGTGGCTGGCACAGCCGCATGTCCGGGAGTGGTGGGGCGATCCGGCCGAGCAATATGCGCTGGTCAGCGGCGACCTCGACGAGCCGGCGATGGACCAGTTCATCGTCGCCGCCAACGGCAGCGATTTCGGCTACATCCAGTGCTACGACCTGACGGCGTGGAATTGCGGCCTCGGTGCCCAGCCTGACGGCACCCGCGGCATCGATCTCTTCATCGGCACACCGGACATGGTGGCCGGCGGTCACGGTTCGGCGCTGATCCGCGCCTTTGTCGAGCAACGGCTGGCGCAAGGCGCGCCACGCATCGTTGTCGACCCCAATCCGGCCAACGCGCGCGCCGTGCGCGCCTACACGAAGGCGGGCTTTCAGGAAGCCGGCACGGTCGAGACGCCCGACGGTCCGGCGCTATTGATGGTCCGCGACGCATGACACTCGCGCCGAAACCCGAGGCCGGCGTTTCAGCCTGGCAATGGTTCGCAATCGCCGCCGCGCTGCTCGCACTCCAGGCCGCGCTGCTTTATGCGATGGGCCGCCTGCCGATCTGCGCCTGCGGCTATGTCAAACTCTGGCACGGTGCAGTCCAGAGCTCGGAGAATTCGCAGCACATCACCGACTGGTACACGCTGTCGCATGTGCTGCATGGCCTGTTGTTCTACGGCCTGACCTTCCTGGCGCTGCCTCGTCTCGCCTGGCCGGCACGGCTGATTGTCGCGATGCTGATCGAAGGAAGCTGGGAGCTCGTCGAAAACTCCAACTGGATCATCGAGCGCTACCGCGCCGGCACGATCTCGCTGGATTATTACGGAGACACCATCGTCAATTCGGTGTCGGACACGCTGGCGATGGTTTTCGGCTTCCTGCTCGCGCGCAAGCTGCCGATTGCGGCAACGATCGCGTTCGGCGTTGCCTTCGAAACCGTGATGCTGCTCCACATTCGCGACAATCTGACGCTGAACATCATCATGCTGATCCATCCGTTCGAGGCGATCAGGCAGTGGCAGGCCGGGCCGCCGATCCTTTAGGCGGTCATGCCCAGGGAACATGCCCAAGGAACGCAGCCGCTTGCCGAGACCACGAATTCAACCTAGCTAGAGCCAATGACCGACTTCTCCCCCCGCGAAATTGTTTCCGAACTTGACCGTTTCATCGTCGGCCAGGCCGACGCCAAGCGCGCCGTGTCGATCGCGCTGCGCAACCGCTGGCGGCGGCTGCAACTTGCCGGTTCCCTGCGTGAGGAGGTTCTGCCCAAGAACATCCTGATGATCGGGCCGACCGGCGTCGGCAAGACCGAGATCGCGCGGCGGCTGGCCAAGCTCGCGGGCGCGCCGTTCCTCAAGGTCGAGGCCACCAAGTTCACCGAGGTCGGCTATGTCGGCCGCGACGTCGAGCAGATCGTCCGCGATCTCGTCGAGGTGGCGATCGCGCAGACCCGCGAGCGCAAGCGCAAGGATGTCCAGGCCCGCGCCCAGCTTGCCGCCGAGGAGCGCGTGCTGGATGCGCTGGTCGGCCCGGGATCGAGCCCGGCGACCCGCGAGTCGTTCCGCAAGAAGCTGCGCGCCGGCGAGCTCAACGACAAGGAAATCGAGATCGAGACCCAGTCGTCCGGCAGCGGCATGCCGATGTTCGAGATTCCCGGCATGCCCGGCGCCCAGATGGGCGCGATCTCGCTCGGCGACATCTTCGGCAAGATGGGCGGACGCAGCAAGACCCGCCGCCTGACCGTGGAAGGCTCGCACGAGATCCTCGTCAACGAGGAATCCGACAAGCTGCTCGACACCGATCAGTTGGTGCAGGAAGCGATCAGCGCGGTCGAGAACAACGGCATCGTGTTCCTCGACGAGATCGACAAGATCTGCGTGCGCGAGAACCGTGCCGGCGGCGATGTCTCGCGCGAGGGCGTGCAGCGCGATCTGCTGCCGCTGATCGAGGGCACCACGGTCTCGACCAAGCACGGCGCGGTCAAGACCGACCACATCCTGTTCATCGCCTCCGGCGCCTTCCATATCGCCAAGCCCTCGGACCTGCTGCCGGAATTACAGGGCCGGCTGCCGATCCGCGTCGAGTTGCAGGCGCTGACCCGCGACGACATGCGCCGGATCCTGACCGAGCCGGAAGCGTCGCTGATCAAGCAATATGTCGCGCTGATGAAGACCGAGGGCGTCACGCTCGACATCACCGACGGCGCGATCGACGCGCTCGCCGATGTCGCGGTGGCGGTCAATTCCACCGTCGAGAATATCGGCGCGCGGCGGCTGCAAACCGTGATGGAGCGGGTGCTGGACGACATTTCCTTCACTGCACCCGACCGTCACGGCGAGACCATCCAGGTCGACGCCGACTACGTGACGAGGCATGTCGGCGATCTCGCCAAGAACGCCGATCTCAGCCGGTTTATTTTGTAGACGTTGCAGCCTCTCGTCGCCCCGGCGAAGGCCGGGGCCCGTAACTCCCGAAGTCAGTAGTGACCAAGACTCGGGCCGACATTCCTTCTAAAACTGCCATCGGTGGTAATGGGTCCCGGCCTTCGCCGGGACGACGTGAGTAGGCGATCAATGAATCTGTGGGTGACGCAGAACCCCTGGCGCCTGATGCTGGCCGTCAACGCGGCCGTGCTGGTCGGGGTGTTCCTGCACAAGATCGCGCTGCCGCCTTTCGTCCCCTACATCCATCTCTTGGTCGATTATCACTACGGCTTCACCAAACGCGCGCTGATCGGCGCGATCGTGTCGCTGTTCACCGACAAGGTGCCGGTGTGGCTGGTGTTCGCGCTGGCCGGCGCGATCTGGCTGGTGACGCTCGGACTGTTCGTCAGGCTGTTTCAGCGGACGTTCGGCCTCGACGACGCGCATTGGCCGCTGTTCGTTTTCATTGCGGGATCGCCGTTCTTCCTGAAGAACTTCATGCACACGCTCGGCCATTTCGACATCTATGGCTGTGCGTTGACGATCCTGCTGCTGCTGATCCCGGCGCGCTCGGTCACCTATGTCCTGGTCGCGGCTGCGTTCTCGATCGTGCTGATCCTGATCCACCACATCTTCGTCCTGATGTATGTGCCGACGATCGCCGTGATCGTGGTGCTGCGCTTCTATCTGGTACAGGGCGCGACGCCGCGAAACTTGGCCGTCGGGCTGGTGGCGCTGGCCGCGGTCGGCATCCTGTTCCTGGTGGCGCAGTTCGCCGGCACCGTCGACGTGCCCTATGACGAATTCCTCCGTCACCTGCAAAGCCGGATGGCCGATCCATCGCGGACCGACCTGCTGGAGTTCGGCTACATCTGGTACCAGCCGCTGTCGAAGGAGTTCGCCGACACCTGGGCGCGGATGCCCTCGAACATCCTGGGCGTGCCGGTGTTTGCGCTGCTGATCTGGCTGCACACGCCGCTGTGGCGCTATTTCACGCGGTTGATCGAAGCGCTGGCAAGCGAACTGCATCGGCGGATCGTGCTCGCCGCGCTCGTCATGATCAGCGCCGGCTATGTCGTGATGTTCGTAACCGTGTTCGACTATTCGCGCTGGATCTCGAACTGGGCGGTCTGCATGTTCCTGATGCTGCATGCCGTGAAAATGCTGCCGGCCTCGAAAGAGGTGCCGGTGATTCCGGCGGACGATCGCAAGACGACGGTCCTGGGCTGGATCGTGACGCTGATCCCGCGCGTCGGAATCGTCCGGCCGTTCTGATCGCACGCTCAGCGCGCGCGCCGCACCCGCACATAGAGCGCGCCCTCGCCGCCATGGCCGATATGCGCCTCCTCGAAGCCGACGACCAGCGAGCGGAATTCCGGCAGGCCGAGCCATTCCGGCACCTGGCGGCGCAACACGCCGCGCTCGGCGTCGAGACCGCCGACCTTGCCCTTGCCGGTGATGACCAGCACGAAGGTGAGCCCGTCATGATGCGCGCGTTGCAGGAAGGCGAACAGCACCCGGTGCGCACGGATCTGCGTCATGCCGTGCAGGTCGAGCCGCGCATCGATCTCCTGCCTGCCGCGCGACAGCTTTGCCCGCTCGCGGCGGCCGATCGGCGCCAGCGGCGGCATCTGCGGACGCGGCGGGGTGACGGATTTCACCGGCGCCACCGCCTTGACTGGGATCGGCTTTGCGGCCGCGCGAGGGGTCACGGGATCGAAGGCGGCCGCATGTGTTTTCGCTGCGGTCGGTCGCTTGCGCAGCGGCTTGACCTGCTTCGCGACGCTCTCCCAGAGCGCACGCTCTTCCTCGCTGAGCGCACGCTTGCGCCGCGACGGAGCGGAGAGGTCGGGAATCGGCGCGGGACGTTTCATTGGTCGCGGTGATGGCGAATGCGCCGGCTGCGCCGCTGCTCCTGATCTTGCGGAATGTCGGGCCGGGCGACCGGCAATGGCACCGGTTCTGCCACAGGCGCTGCCTGCGCAACAGGGGTTGTTGCGGCAGGCTTGGTGGACGCCGCATCCGGCGCGACGGCTGGCGCCTTGGCCGTGGTGGCAGCCCCGTCCTTGGTGGCGGCCTTCGCGCCCTTGGTGACCGTCGCCGTCGGCACATCGGCGGGCTTTTCCGCCGGCTTGTCCGGTTGCGGATCGGTCTGGGGAAACAGTTTCGCGATCCTGGCCGACGGCCGGTCCTCGGGGACCGGCAGCTTGTGGCCGCGCGCGACCGGGTCGAGCGCCTTCGGCACCAGCATCACGAACTGCATGTTGTGCCGCAGCCGGCCGGAGACCTTTCCGGCGTCCGCGCCGGCGCCGAAATAGAGATCGGCACGGGCCGGGCCGACGATCGCCGATCCGGTGTCCTGCGCGATCATCAGCCGGTGGAACGGGGTCTTCGACTGCTCGGATTCGATCGGCAGCTCGCCGGCGATGAAGAACGGCGTGCCGTAGACATGCAGCGCCTTGTCGACCGCGATCGAACGGCCGGGCGTCAGCGGCACCCCCTGCGCGCCGACCGCTTCGTCCTTGTCGGACAGCGGGACTTCGCGGAAGAACACGTAGGCGCGGTTCTGCCGCCGCAGCTCCTTGGCACCGTCGGGGTTCTGGTCCATCCATTCCCTGATCTTCTGCATCGACATCTGATCCTTCGGGATGATGCCGCGGTCGATCAGGACCCGCCCGACCGGCGTATAGGGATAACCATTATGCGCGTCGTAATTGATGCGCAGCGTGGTGCCGTCGTCGAATTTGATCCGCGCCGAGCCCTGGATCTGCGCGAACAGCAGGTCGGTCTGGCTCTTCAGCCAGCAGAGCTCGAGTCCGCGGCCGGCGATCGCGCCGTCCTCGATCTGGGCGCGGTCGTAATACGGCACGAGCTTGCGCCGGCCGATCTTGCGATACACCGGACCGCCGTTGGGCAGCCCGACCGAGGCTTGCGTCTTGCCGCGCACGAACAGGTTGGAGGGCCGGCGATAGACCGGAACGTTGTAGACGTCGGTCTGGGTCTTCGACCCGTCGAGCACCGGCTCGTAATAGCCGGTGACGAAGCCGGCATCCTCGCCGAGCCGCGAGATGCGCAGCGGCACGAAATTCTGCTCGAAGAATTCCTTCGCCTTGACGCCGTCGCTGAGCGCGAGCCCCTTGGCGATCCGGCAGGGATCGCGCAGCGAGCTGCCGAGCGCTTTCGAATCCGCGGGCGCGCCCTGCTGGGCGGCGATCGGCTTGCAGCTGGTGCGAAACGCCTTGTAGGCGGCGAGATGATCGTCGTCGCCCCAGCCCGCGACATTGGGCCAGGTCAGCGGTTCATACTGGCTGCCGCTGACCTGCAACGGCAATTCCAGATTGGGATAGGGGATCGGATGGCTGAGCTCGTGTCGGGGCGGGGTATGCCGGCCCCATTTGCGCGCGGCGATCGCCGCGGTGGAGCATAACACGGCGAGCGCACAACACGCGACCGCGAGGCGCCCGTAGCTGAGATGTTTAGTGAGCGCTTCCAGTGCCAACCAGCTTCCAGTTCGGATCGCGGGAAGTCGAGTCGCGGGCGAATGTCCAGACGTCGGTGATGTCGGCGACCTTGTCCGGGCTGCCGTCGACGATGGTGCCCGCCTTGTCGCGCGTCACCGAGATCATCTGCGACACGAAGCGGACGGTGAGCTGGGTCGAGCGATCGCGCGTCTCCGCGCTGACGATCTCGGCCTTGTCGATCGACACGAACCGGGTCTCGGTCTTCTGCTCGTGCTTCTCGCGATCCTTGATCGCCGCCTCGAAGCTCTCATAGACCTCGGTCGACAGCAGGTCGCGCAGCGCACGGCGATCGCCATTGGCGAACGCCAGCACGATCATTTCATAGGCCGAGCGGGCGCCGGAGAGGAAATGCCGCGGATCGAACGCGGAATCCTGGGCCACGACCGCATCGAGCCCCTGCGCCAGCGGCGTGCCGGGCTCGGCGATGCCCTTCCAGCGTTCCGTGGGTTCGACCGGCTCGGCCGCCGGCGCCGCGGTCGGCTGGTCGACCACCGACCCCGGGATCGGCACGACGTTGTTGTCCTGGCCGCGCTGCACGACGTTGGGAGCCGCACGATCATAAGGCGGCCGCTCGCTTCCCGTGCGCTGTCCGAGAACGCTGCGCAGGCGCAGGAAGATAAATACGGCCAGCGCCAGGAAAATGATGGTGTAGATATCCACGTCGATTTCGCTTTCTGGTCTCTGCCGGCAACGGGCCGGCCGTCAAAGCGTTCCCGGTCGGGAACGGCAGAGATTACATCGCCGATTGAGTCCGCAGCATGTAGGCACGAAACTATGCTCGGCCAATGGCGCTTTTTGGCACGGGCAAGTGTAGCGCGTTTTGGAGCCGGGGGGAAACCCGTTCCTTTCAGGAAATCGCGCATCTTCAATAATTTAGGAAGCCGTTAAGAGATTCGGCAGACCCGTACTCGCGGCCTTTTGGCCGGACAATCTGGCCGTGGCCGTGCCGGAATGCGTTCGTTCGTCGTCCTTGTGGACCGAGCCGGGCCTATGATAGCCACTCGCCCGGCATCGGCATTCCCAACACCTTAACGCGTGCCGTCGGACATCCTGTCCATCGAGCGCTGCTCCAGGAGACATTTCATGACCAATGGCAACGGCGCCCCTGTCGAACAGGCCGCTCCCCAGCTCAACGTGCTGGCGCAGTACACCAAGGACCTGTCGTTCGAGAACCCGAATGCCCCGGCATCGCTCGGCCAGCAGCAGCAACAGCCGGCGATCAACATCCAGATCAACGTCTCCGCCAACAACCTGTCCGAGAACGAGTACGAGGTGATCCTCTCGGTCGAGGGCAAGGCGGAGTCGGCCGGCAAGGTGATGTTCAGCTTCGACCTGGCCTATGCCGGCGTGTTCCGTATCCTGAATGTGCCGCAGGAGAACCTGCACCCGCTGGTCATGATCGAGTGCCCGCGGCTGCTGTTCCCGTTCGCGCGCGAGATCGTCGCCACCTCGGTCCGCGACGGCGGCTTCCCGCCCCTGCTGCTCGACCCGGTCGATTTCGTCGGCCTCTACCGCCAGAACATGGAACGCGCCGCAGCCGCCCAGGCCGCCTCCGGCGTCAAGCCGAGCTGAAGTCCGGATAGACCGTCATTGCGAGCGAAGCGAAGCAATCCATCTCGCCACAAGAATGGATTGCTTCGTCGCTAACGCTCCTCGCAATGACGCAGGATCAGGAATTCAAGCCGCGGGGGCTTCCGCAGGCGCGGGCGGCGGCAGGTAATCGTTCCAGATCGGCTTGTCGCCGAGCGTGCCAACGAAGGCCCGGTGGGCCTCGCGATCCGCATCGCTGACCCGTGCGACCAACGGGGTCTCGCGCTGCCGCCGCGGTGAATCACTGTGGCTGCCGGCGCGCGCATCCGACGTTTCCGATGCCAGGATGAGCTGCGACTGCCGCGCTCCGATCAGGTCGATATAGACCTCGGCGAGCAGCTCGGCGTCGAGCAAGGCGCCGTGCTTGGTGCGGCGTGAATTGTCGATCTGATAACGCGAGCAGAGATCGTCGAGCCGGTTCGACACGCCGGGATGCTTGCGCCGCGCCAGCAGCAGCGTATCGACCAGCCGGTCCTTCGGGATCGCCTTCCGCTTGATGCGGTCGAGCTCGGCATTGATGAAGCTGATGTCGAACGAGGCGTTGTGGATCACCAGCGGCGTATCGCCGATAAAGGCCAGGAACTCGTCGACCACTTCGGTGAACAGCGGCTTGCTGGCCAGGAACTCGGTCGACAGCCCGTGCACGTTGAACGCTTCCACCGGCATGTCGCGCTCGGGATTGATGTAGACGTGATAGGTCTGGCCGGTCGGCATGCGGTTGAAGATCTCGACGCAGCCGATTTCGACCAGCCGGTCACCGCGCAGCGGATCGAGGCCAGTGGTTTCGGTATCGAGAACGATTTCGCGCATGACGTGAGGAAGTCCGAAAAGGCGCGAATCAGGCGCGCCGCTTCGGCATCTTAGCAATCTCGTCCAGAATGTCGCGGATGCGCGCCCGCACCGGATCAAGTCCGTGCGAGGTATCCACGATGAAATCGGCGCGCTTGCGCTTCTCGGCATCCGGCATCTGCTTGGCGATGATGGCGTCGAGTTTCGCCGCATCCATGGTGCCGCGCGCCAGCACGCGCTCGCGTTGCAGTTCCGCCGACGTGGTGACGACCACGACCGCATCGACGCGTTTCTCGCCGCCGGTCTCGAACAGCAGCGGGATGTCGAGCACGACGATGGGCGCGCCGGCGGCCTCGGCGTCGGCGAAGAATTTCTGGCGCGATGCGCCGAGCATCGGATGCACGATCTGCTCGAGCTGCTTGATCGCCACCGCGTCCTGCACCACGCGTGCCGACAGCTTGGCGCGATCGACCTTGCCATTGGCGGTGGTGCCGGGAAACGCGGCCTCGATCGCCGGCGCAGCTTCGCCTTCATAGAGTTGATGCACGGCCGCATCGGCGTCGTACACCGGCACGCCGGCCTCCATGAACAGTTTGGCCGTGGTGGATTTCCCCATCCCGATCGAGCCGGTCAGTCCAACAATCAGCATCGCTTCAGCATCTCTCCGTCGCCATATGTCGGCGGCTCACACCGCGAGCAGTCGTTCGCGGCGCAGGAACGCCAGCAGCGACAATAGCGGCAGACCGAGGATGGTGAAATGGTCGCCTTCGATCCGCTCGAACAGATGCACGCCGAGGCCTTCGAGCTGGTAGGCGCCGACGCTGGTCGTCACCGCCTCCCCGGCCTGGTCGAGATAGGCCGCGATCTCGCCGGCGGCGAGCGGCCGCATCGTCATGCGGGCGACGCTGACGTCATCGAACAGGATTTCTCCATTACGCGCCACCGAGACTGCGGAATGCAGCTCATGGGTCTGGCCCGCCAGCAGACCGAGCTGCTCGGCAGCCTGCGCGCGGCCGGCCGGCTTGCTGAACATCCGTTGCCCCAGCGCCAAGGTCTGATCGGCGCCGACGACATACCGACCGGGCTTCTGCCTGGATATGAACAGCGCCTTCTCGCGCGCCAAGAGCGAAGCGATCTCTCCCGGCGCCGAAAGGCCGGAATTGGTCTGCACGCCGCGTTCGTCGATATCGGCCGGCAGCGCCTCGAAATCGAGGCCGGCATTTTCGAGCAGCATCCTGCGCGCACGACTTTGCGAGGCCAGGATCAGCTTCTGTGGGTCGCGCCAGATCATCATGACGAGGTGATCACTCCAACGGCCGCGCGCGCTGACGGTCGTTATAGAGCTTCATCACCGCGGCCGCCGTTTCCTCGATCGAACGGCGCGTCACGTCGAGCAGCGCCCAGTTGAATTTCGCGCTCAGGCGCCGCGCAAAGGCCACCTCGTCGGCCACCGACTGCTTGTCGATGTAGGTGTCATTGTCGCGGTCGCCCATCGTCAGTAGGCGGTTCTGCCGGACCTGGATCAGGCGCTCGGGTGTCGCATGCAGGCTGACCACCAGCGGCTTCTTCAAGGTCTCGAGCTGATGCGGCAGCGGAATTCCCGGCACCAGCGGCACGTTCGCAGTCCTGATGCCGCGGTTGGCGAGGTAGATCGAGGTCGGCGTCTTCGAGGTACGCGACACCCCGACCAGCACCACATCGGCCTCCTCGAGGCCTTCGACATGCTGACCGTCGTCATGCATCATCGTGAAGTTGAGCGCATCGATGCGGGCGAAATATTCCGCGTTGAGCACGTGTTGCGCGCCGACCCGCCCGGTGGTCGCAGCACCCAGATACGCCTCGAACAATTGCATCACCGGCCCGATGATCGACAGGCTCGGAACGTTGATCTCCCTGCACTTGCCTTCGAGCCGGCCGACCAGGTCCTTCTCCAGCAGCGTGAACAGCACGATGCCCGGGGATTCCTCGATCTCGTCGAGCACGCGATCGAGCTGCTTCTGGCTGCGCACCAACGGATAGACATGCTCGACCGCGGTGACATTGGCGTACTGCGCGGCGACCGCGCGCGCCACGGTGATCAGCGTCTCGCCGGTCGAGTCCGACACCAGATGCAGATGGAAATAGTTGGAGGTCGTCGGCACCGGAGCCCCTGTCTAACCTGTGAATCGCTGTGGAGGTCGAGGAGAAGAATCCGGGCCCGCCGCCGGGCCGTTGGATATCCCGTCCCTTTCTTCACAGCACCTCGCGAAAGGATAAGTCGAGGCGATCGGATGGATGATAGTGAACCGATGTGGATTTGTCTCTTGATAAGCTGGTCACTGAGCTACGCAACCAATTGAGTCCAGCAACAGATTCCCGATCTCGGCACTGGGCCGCCAAAATGTTGAGGGATGTGAACAAGCCCGCAAGAACGGCTGGACCGTCTTGCATGAGTCAAATTCACCGTCATTAAGACTCAAACCTTAGATTCTAAAATTAATTAGGTTTAGGAGAGCCCTGTGTGCGGATATGTATCCGTCCCCCGCTTGCAGAGCCTTGTCTGCAACGCCGAGCCCGCCCGAGCTGTTCCCTGAAAGGCATCCCAGCGATGTACGATTGGATCAAGGCCCTGCACGTCATTGCCGTCATCTCCTGGATGGCGGGCATGCTCTATCTGCCGCGGCTGTTCGTCTATCATTGCGAGGCCGAAGCCGGCTCGAAGCAATCCGAGACCTTCAAGGTCATGGAACGCCGGCTTTTGAAGGCGATCATCAATCCCGCGATGATCCTGACTTGGTTGGCCGGGCTCTATCTGGCCTGGGCCGGACACTGGTACCTTTCGGGCTGGTTTCACGTCAAATTTACGCTGGTGCTCGTGATGTCGGGTATCCACGGCTTTTTGTCCCGCTGCGTGAAGGACTTCGCCGCGGACCGGAATCAGCGCAGTCAGAAATTCTATCGTATTATCAACGAGGTGCCAACGCTTCTGATGATCCTGATCGTGATCATGGTGGTCGTGAAGCCGTTCTAGACATTGCGATGCCGAGGTCGCATGCTTCAGTCCTTCTTGCGAAGGACGGATCGATTTTCTATATAGGTTTCATCCCACCCCACGCAGGCGGATGTGGTCGCGTTCCGGTTCTTTTCGGGCCGGCGCCGCATCAGGTTTGAAAGCCCCAACGGCACTTTCCTGGCTGAGACCTGCGGACCTTCCCTTGGCGTCCGCTTTTTCCAGAGCCACCTCGCACCCCTTCCCTACTTACTTCCTCACAGGACTACCCCAATGCGGGAAATCAAACTCCAGGACCTCAAATCGAAAACGCCGGCCGAGCTCGTCTCGTTTGCGGAAGAGAACGGGGTCGAGAATGCCAGCACCATGCGCAAGCAGGAGCTGATGTTCGCAATTCTCAAGCAGCTCGCGATCGCCGAGACCGACATTATCGGTGAAGGCGTGGTCGAGGTGCTGTCCGATGGCTTCGGCTTCCTTCGTTCGCCCGACGCGAACTACTTGCCCGGCCCCGACGACATCTACGTGTCGCCGTCGCAGATCCGCCGTTTCGGCCTGCGCACCGGCGATACGATCGAAGGCCATATTCGCAGCCCGAAGGAAGGCGAACGCTATTTCGCGCTGTTGAAGGTCAACACGCTCAATTTCGAAGACCCGGAAAAGTCGAAGCACAAGGTCAATTTCGACAACCTCACGCCGCTGTTTCCCAATCAGCGTTTCCGCATGGAGCTTGAGGATTCCACCAAGAAGGACCTGTCCGCACGCGTGATCGACATCGTCGCGCCGATCGGCAAGGGCCAGCGCGCGCTGATCGTGGCGCCGCCGCGCACCGGCAAGACGGTGCTGATGCAGAACATCGCGCACTCGATCACCGCCAACCATCCCGACTGCTACCTGATCGTGCTGCTGATCGACGAACGTCCGGAAGAAGTCACCGACATGCAGCGTTCGGTGAAGGGCGAGGTGGTGTCGTCGACCTTCGACGAGCCGGCGGTGCGTCACGTCCAGGTCGCCGAGATGGTGATCGAGAAGGCCAAGCGCCTGGTCGAGCACGGCCGCGACGTCGTGATCCTGCTCGATTCGATCACGCGCCTCGGCCGCGCCTACAACACCGTGGTGCCGTCATCCGGCAAGGTGCTGACCGGCGGTGTCGACGCCAACGCGTTGCAGCGCCCGAAGCGGTTCTTCGGCGCCGCGCGCAACATCGAGGAGGGCGGTTCGCTGACCATCATCGCGACCGCGCTGGTCGATACCGGCAGCCGCATGGACGAAGTCATCTTCGAAGAGTTCAAGGGAACCGGTAACTCCGAACTGATCCTCGACCGCAAGGTCTCGGACAAGCGGACCTTCCCGGCGATCGATATCGCCCGCTCCGGCACCCGCAAGGAGGAGCTGATCACCGATCCGCAGGTGTTGAAGAAGATGTACGTCCTGCGCCGCATCCTCAATCCGATGGGCACCATGGACGCGATCGACTTCCTGCTCGACAAGCTCCGGAACACGAAGAGCAATTCGGAATTCTTCGATTCCATGAATACCTGAGCCCAAAGGGCTGAACAGAAGAGGGCGCTCCGCAGAAACGGGGCGCCCTTTTTCATGCTGCGGCCTTGTTGCAGCAAAGCGCAGCATGAATTGAGCTGCTTCCGGCGAGGCGGTATCCAATTAACTATCTGATATATATTGTGTTTATCATTTAGATTGTGATTTGACCCTGGACGGGTGCAGCAAATTGCTGCGCGGATACCGCAAGACGTCGCGACTATGTTGCATTGCAACATACAGCGACCAGCCTGCGAAAGCGAAGCGGGATTGCCTTTGGCAATTTGCTGGAAGAAATAGGCGATGCATCCGCGCGACCAGACCATTTTCGCCTTGTCCTCCGGACGGCCACCGAGTGCGATCGCCATTGTCAGGCTGTCTGGCCCAATGGCCGCGTCGGTCATTGAGGGATTGGCGGGCAACAGGCCGACGCCGCGGATGGCGACCCGGGCACTGCTGCACGATTCGAATCGGCAACCGATCGACGATGCCGTCGTGCTGTGGTTCCCCGGCCCGGCAAGCGCGACCGGCGAGGACGTCGCCGAATTGCACGTCCATGGCGGACGCGCGGTGCTGTCGGCGATATTCGAAGCCATCGCGGCATTCGACAATGTTCGCCCGGCTGAGCCCGGCGAATTCACCCGGCGGGCATTCGAGAACGGCAAGCTCGACCTGACGGAAGCCGAGGGCCTCGACGATCTGATCCACGCCGATACCGACCGCCAGCGGCGTCAGGCGCTGCGTCAACTGAAAGGATTGCTCGGCGATCGCGCGCGGAACTGGCGCGAGCGGATCATTGCGGCGTCAGCGTTGATCGAGGCCGGGATCGATTTCTCAGACGAAGGCGATGTGCCGACGGAGCTGATCGCGCCAGCGCTCGAGCGGATCCGGGCGTTGCATGATGAGATCAAGAATGTGCTTGTGGGGCAGGCGCAAAGCGAGCGGCTGCGCGACGGCCTGGTGGTTGCGATCGCGGGCCCGCCGAACGTCGGCAAGTCGACCCTGATCAATCAGCTCGCCAGGCGCGAAGTCGCGATCGTCTCGCCGCATGCCGGCACGACCCGTGACGTGATCGAGGTACAGCTCGATCTGGATGGCTATCCCGTCACGGTGATCGACACTGCCGGGATTCGTGAGACCGATGACCCGGTCGAGCAGGAGGGTGTCCGCCGTGCTCGGGCGCGCGCCGCGGAAGCCGATCTCGTGCTGTGGCTGGCCGACACCGGTGGCGCGAAGGTCGGACACGGCGGCGGCACGCCAACCTGGCTGGTGCGCAACAAGATCGATCTGGTGAGAACGACGGCGGGTGAGGGCGGAGACTATCGCGAGTTCAGGATCTCGGCGGCACGCGGTGACGGTCTCTCGGAGCTGATCGCCGCCTTGGTCGGCTTCGCACACGACTATTTTGGAACCGGTGAGGCTGGCCTGATCAGCCGGACCCGGCAACGTGGATTGCTCAAGGAGACTGTTGTGTGCCTCCAGCGCAGCATCGATGTGGTCGGGCAGGGCGAGGAGCTTGCCGCAGAGGAACTGCGGAGGGCCGCGACCTCGCTTGGTCGCCTGCTTGGCCGGGTCGATGTCGAGGACATCCTCGACGTCATCTTCCGCGAGTTCTGCGTCGGCAAGTAGACGGAACCGGGCCTGTTTCACGTGAAACATGGTTTCCGATTAGTTAAGGACCCACTCCGTTTCACGTGAAACAATCGGCCACGCCAGACCTGGGCTGTTTCACGTGAAACGCGTCTCTGCACGTCATTGCGGGCCGGCCGAAGCGATCCATATTCGATCAGGCGATCGGGTCTCTGACCCCGCGATCCCAACTTCCTTCTTCCGGCTTTCATCACTCCACGATAGAAATCCCGCCATGACTTTCAGGGCAGATTCATTTGACGTCATCGTCATTGGCGGCGGCCATGCCGGCTGCGAGGCCGCGAGTGCCGCTGCCCGGATGGGCGCAAGGACGGCCCTTGTGACCCATCGCTTCGCGACCATCGGCGCGATGTCTTGCAATCCGGCGATCGGTGGACTTGGCAAGGGTCATCTGGTTCGAGAAGTCGATGCTCTGGACGGTCTGATGGGCCGGGTCGCGGATGCTGGTGGCATCCAGTTCCGGATGCTCAATCGCCGGAAGGGTCCCGCCGTCCGTGGTCCGCGCGCCCAGGCCGATCGCAAGCTCTATGCGGCTGCGATGCAGACGGCGATCGTCGAGACCGCGAATCTCTCTGTCATCGAAGGCGAGGCCGACGAGCTGACCGTCATCGACGGGCGCGTGACCGGCATTCGTCTGGGCGATGGTCGTCAGCTCTCCGCGGGTGCGATCGTCATCACCACAGGGACCTTTCTGCGCGGCCTGATCCATCTCGGCGAGAAGAACTGGCCGGCGGGAAGGGTCGGCGAGGCGCCGGCGATGGGCCTGTCCAACTCGTTCGAGCGGGCGGGTTTTGTGCTGGGTCGGCTCAAGACCGGAACTCCGCCGCGCCTCGACGGCACCACCATCGACTGGTCGGCGGTCGAAATGCAGCCCGGAGACGATCCGCCGGAACCGTTTTCGGTCTTGACCGACCGGATCACGACCCCGCAGATCCAGTGCGGTATCACCCGGACCACGCCCGCGACCCATGAGGTAATCCGGGCCAACGTGCATCGCTCGCCGATGTACTCCGGCCAGATCAAGAGCTCGGGACCGCGCTATTGTCCATCGATCGAGGACAAGATCGTCCGCTTTGGCGACCGCGATGGCCACCAGATCTTCCTGGAGCCCGAAGGGCTCGACGACAGCACGGTCTATCCGAACGGCATCTCGACGTCGTTGCCCGAGGAGGTTCAGCTCGCGATCCTCGCCAGCATTCCTGGCCTCGAGCGGGTGAAGATGGTTCGGCCCGGCTATGCCATCGAATATGACCATGTCGATCCGCGGGAGCTCGATCCGACCCTGGAGACCAGGCGCCTGCGCGGACTTTTCCTGGCCGGCCAGATCAATGGCACCACGGGATACGAAGAAGCGGCGGGGCAGGGCATCGTTGCCGGCCTCAACGCGGCTTTGGCGGCCAGCGGCGCCGATCCCATCGTGTTCGACCGTGCTGACGGCTATCTCGGGGTGATGATCGACGACCTGGTGACCCGCGGGATCACCGAGCCCTATCGCATGTTCACCTCGCGCGCCGAATACCGACTGACATTGCGGGCCGATAATGCCGACCAGCGCCTGACCGACAAGGGTATCGCACTTGGATGCGTCGGAGCGGGCCGCGCGGAACGCCACCGGAGCAAGATGGCGGCGCTCGACGCGGCAAAGGGCTTGGCCAAGTCGCTGGCGATCACGCCGAATGAAGCCGCCAAGCACGGGCTCGCGCTCAACCGCGATGGCCATCGCCGATCGGCCTTCGAATTGCTGGCCTATCCGGAGATCGAGTGGCCGGCGGTCCAGGCGATCTGGCCGGAGCTGTCGGCCATTGACCCGGCGATCGCGGTCCACCTCGAGATCGATGCCAAATACGATGTCTATCTGAAGCGTCAGACCGCCGACGTCGACGCCTTCCGGCGCGACGAAGGTTTGGTTCTGACCGATATCGACTATGCCGATGTGACTGGTCTCTCCAATGAAGCGCGCGCCAAGTTGCAGAAGGCGCAGCCGCGGACGGTCGGGCAGGCGGGCCGGATCGACGGCATGACGCCGGCGGCGCTGGGTATCCTGGCGGCCTATCTGCGACGCGAGGCACGACGGAAATCGGCGAAGGCGACGGCCTGACGTTTCACGTGAAACAGCAGGTGGGTCTTGTCAATGCGAGGAGCGGGAGCGACGAAGCAATCCATCGCTTCCGCGGATGGACAATGGATTGCTTCGCTTCGCTCGCAATGACGAGCTCGACCGGCATCCCAGAGAATGGCTCCAGCTCCACAACCCGCCGCGTTCAACGTCTCCGCCAAGGACAAAGCCGCGGCGCTCGCGCTGACGCCTGTTTCACGTGAAACGGAAGCGCGGCTCGACAGCTACGTCACCCTCCTCCTGGCGTGGCAGGCCAAGACCAATCTCGTCGCGCCCTCTACGCTGCCGCATCTCTGGACCCGTCACGTCTCGGATTCGCTACAGCTGCTGAGCCTCGCACCATCGGCAAAGTCCTGGATCGATCTCGGCAGCGGCGGCGGCTTTCCGGGTGTCGTGCTCGCCTGCGCCTTGGCCAAAACGCCTGGCGCATCGATCCATCTGGTCGAGCGAATCGCCAAGAAGGCCGCGTTCCTGCGTGAGGCGATTCGCGTGACGGCGTCACCGGGGACGGTGCATCTGGCTGATATCGGGGATACTGTGGATAGAATCGCCGGCCCGATCGATTGCGTCACCGCGCGGGCGCTGGCTCCGTTACATCAACTGATCGGCTTTGCCGAGCCGTGGGTCAAAAAGGGCGCGAAAGCGCTGTTTTTGAAGGGTCAAGATGTAGAGGCCGAATTGACCGAGGCCACTAAATATTGGAATATTGCGCCTAAACTACATGCCAGCCGCACCGGCGGACAGGGCTGGATCGTCGAACTCGGGTCAATCGAGCGGCGTGAGGGGACTCCGCGAGAGTGAATGGTATTTTGGTATGACTGTGATGGACGAGGTTTATCAAGAGAATAGGGCGGCGCAGCCGCCCGGCCATCCGCGCATCCTGTCGCTCGCCAACCAGAAGGGCGGCGTCGGCAAGACAACCACAGCGATCAATCTTGGTACTGCACTCGCTGCGATCGGCGAGCGCGTCCTGATCGTCGATCTCGATCCGCAGGGCAACGCCTCGACCGGGCTCGGGATCGATCGCCGCAACCGCAGTTGCTCGACCTACGACGTCCTGATCGGCGAGGCGCCGCTGCGCGATGCCGTGGTCGCGACCGCGGTGCCGCGGCTGCACATCGCAGCCTCCACCATGGATCTCTCCGGCCTCGAGCTCGAGCTCGGCACCACGCCGGGCCGCGCCTTCCGGCTGCGCGATGCGATCGCGGGACTGAACAACAACGTCTCGCCGGAAGCTGACTACACCTACGTGCTGATCGACTGCCCGCCCTCGCTCAACCTGCTCACCGTGAATGCGATGGCGGCGTCGGACGCGATCCTGGTGCCGCTGCAATGCGAGTTCTTCGCGCTCGAAGGTCTGTCGCAATTGCTGCAAACGGTCGAGCAGGTGCGCTCGACGCTGAACCCGACGCTGTCGATCCACGGCATCGTGCTGACCATGTTCGACTCGCGCAACAACCTCTCCAACCAGGTGGTCGCCGACGTGCGCCAGTTCATGGGCAACAAGGTCTACGACACCATGATCCCGCGCAACGTGCGCATCTCGGAAGCGCCGTCCTACGGCAAGCCGGTGCTGGTCTACGACCTCAAATGCGCCGGCAGCGATGCCTATCTCAAGCTCGCCACCGAAGTGATCCAGCGCGAGCGCGAGCTTCGCACGCACTAGCGACGTTGCGTCGTGCGTAGGATGGGTGGAGCGAAGCGATGCCCATCGCGGCACTCGAAAAGAATGATGGGTTTCGCTGCGCTCTACCCATCCTACGATCTTGAAATTCAAGTCTGGAGTATTGCGTGTGAATCCAAGGGAGCTCGCAACAATGGCCGATGAAGCGCGTTCGCGACTGGGGCGCGGGCTGGCAAGCCTGATCGGAGATGTCGGCGGCGAAGCGGCTGCACATGCCGAGCGGCCGCGCACGCAGCGCAAGGTGCCGATCGAGTTCCTCAAGCCCAACCCGCGCAACCCGCGGCGCAGCTTCGCCGATGCCGAGCTCGGCGAGCTCGCCGATTCGATCAAGGCGCGCGGCGTGATCCAGCCGATCGTGGTGCGCGCGATCAAGGGCGCGCAGGACCGTTTCGAGATCATCGCCGGCGAACGGCGCTGGCGCGCCTCGCAGCTCGCCGGTCTGCATGAAGTGCCGATCGTGCCGGTCGAGGTTTCTGATTCCGACGCGCTCGAGATCATGATCATCGAGAACGTGCAGCGCGAAGACCTCAACGCGATGGAAGAGGCGCTGGGCTATCATTCGCTTGCCGACGAGTTCAAACGCAGCCAGGAAGAGATCGCCAAGATCGTCGGCAAGAGCCGCAGCCATGTCGCCAACATGATGCGGCTGACCAAACTGCCGAACGAGGTGCAGGCGCTGATCTCCAAGGGCGACCTCTCCGCCGGTCACGCCCGCGCGCTGATCGGCGTGCCCGATCCGCTCACGGCCGCCAAGCGCATCGTCGCCGAAGGCCTCAACGTCCGCCAGGCCGAGGCGCTGGCGCATGAGGAGGGCGTGCCGGAGCGCAAGCCGCAGAAGGCGCGTTCTGGCAGCGCGGCGGCCAAGGTCGACAAGGACGCCGACACGCTGGCGCTGGAGAAGCGCGTCAGCGATGCGCTCGGCCTCGCCGTCACCGTCAGCCACCGCGATCCCGGCGGCACGGTGCAGATCAGCTACCGCAACCTCGAGCAGCTCGACGAGGTGGTGCGGCGGCTGGAGGGCAGCTAGTTTTCCGACATTTCTCCTCGTCATTGCGAGGAGC
This sequence comes from Bradyrhizobium sp. UBA2491, assembly GCF_002341725.1. NCBI lineage: Bacteria > Pseudomonadati > Pseudomonadota > Alphaproteobacteria > Hyphomicrobiales > Nitrobacteraceae > Bradyrhizobium > Bradyrhizobium sp. UBA2491. The sequence continues at coordinate 102,994 of NZ_DDOP01000056.1, read as the reverse complement.
AATCGCGACGAAGCAATCCATCTTTCCGCGTACGCGGAGCGATGGATTGCTTCGCGTTGCTCGCAATGACGGCTGCTAGGTTCTTACCCTATCCCCGCCGCTTCGCGTTCGCCGCGATCGAGAGCAGTGCTCGTTGCCCGATCACGGCGGCGAGCGAGGCCTGCTTGCGCATGTCGAGCGCCGCGGTGGCGAGCTGGTCGATGATGGTCACCAGCCGCTGCGGCGTGAAATTGCGCAGCGCGATCTCGACCATCGGCTTGCGCGAAAAATGCAGCCGCGGGAATCCGCCTTCGAGCACCGCGGATGCCGGCGTGCCGTCGGCGATCGCCAGCGCCGATTTGTGCAGCCACGCCGCCTGGCGCTGCGCGGCCGAGATGATCACGCCGGGATAGGTGCCGGCGACCATCGCTTTCGTGAACTCGCTCTCGACCAGCGCGGCGTTGCCGGCGAAGGCGCCGTCGACGATCGGATCGAGCTTCAGCTCGGAGGCGTCGGACACCACGGTCATCACGTCGTCGAGGGTGATCTCGCCCTTGCCATGCGCGAACAGCGCGAGCTTGCGCAGCTCGTTGCGCGAGGCCATGCGGTCGCCGCCGAGCAGCGACATCAGCACCGCGCGCGCGTCGCCCGCCAGCCGCAGGTTGGAGATCCGCAGCTCGTCCTCGATCAGCTTGGTCAGATCGCGTTCGGTGTCGGGATAGCAGCCGATCGCCACCGCGTTCTTGGCGCGCTCGCAGATCTTGCGCAGCGGCGATTCCGGGCGGAGCTCGCCGGCCTCGATCACGATGCGGCAATCTTTCAGCGCCGGCGTCTCGGTCAGCGTCTCGACGCCGCTCGAGAAATTGCGCGAGCCGGCGCGGACGCGGATGGCGCGGCGGCCGCCGAACAGCGGCACCGTCATGGCTTCGTCGACCAGCCGCGACGGTTCGGCGGCGAGCTCGTCGCCATCGAGCCGCACCAGCGAGAATGGATCATTGGGATCGTCGACGGCCGAGGCCATCAGCGCGTCGGCGCGCTCGCGCACCAGGCCGAGGTCCGGACCGTAAAGCAGGATGATCGGGCGTCCGGCGTCCGGGCGGGCGAGGAAGCTGTCGATCTCTTTTCCGCGTAGCGCGACCAAATGCGGTGATCAGGTTCCGGAGGAGAAGAACGAGGCGAGCCGGGTCTGGATATTGTCGGCGATCTCCTGCGCGGCGCGGTCCTCGGCATCGCGGAAGGCGCGGGCGCGGGCGTAGCGCTGGTAGGACCCCGGCATGTCATAGGACACGCGCGAGAAGGTGGTGCCGGTCATGACCGACTTGTTCGACGCGATCTCGATCAGGTTGAAGCTGGCGTCGATGCCGTAATTCTCGCTGGTCGGCAGCGCGGTGGTCGGGTCGATCATCAGCGAAGAGCGGCTGGTGGTGAAACGCAGCACCAGCCGGTGCGTCGGCGGCATGCCGGTGGCGGTGCCGTAGAGCTTGAAGGCGAGAGCGTTGCGGACCTCGACGCCGACCCGGGCCTCGCGCGAGGCGTTCGGCTTGTCGACCGGCGGAACCTCGACGCCCATCAGCTTTTCGCGCAGGCCGGGCGAACCGTCGAGATTGCGCTCGGCATACATCGGCTGGAAGCATCCAGCCGTCAGCGCGGCCAAGGCGGCCACGGCGATGAGCCGGGCGGCGATCCTGATCCTAGCCGACAACATTGACGATCCTCATGGGCACCACGATCACCTTGCGGACGGGTTTGCCGTCCAAGGCGGCTTTTACCGCATCGAGCGCCAAAACGGCAGTCTCTATCTCCGCATTTTGGGCGGTGCGTGGCACGGTAACATCACCTCGTTTTTTACCGTTGACCTGGACCACCAGGGTCACGCTGTCCTCAACCAGCAAATCGCGCTCGATTTGCGGCCAATCGGCCTCGGAAACCAGCCCGGTCTGGCCCAGAACCACCCAGCACTCCTCGGCCAGATGCGGCATCATCGGCGAGAACAGCTGGACCAGGATGGTCGCGGCTTCCTTGATCGACCAGGCGAGGTCCGGCGCCGGCTTGTCGCCCTTGGCCAGCACGTCGGCCAGCGCATTGGCGAACTCGCGGATATGGGCGAGGCAGACGTTGAAATGCAGCCGCTCGATCCCGGACGACACCTTGTCGAGCGCGCCATGGGCCGCCTTGCGCAGCGCCTGCGCCTCCGGTCCGAACGTTGCCGGCCGGGCCGCCGGCGCCGCCTTGGCGATCTCCTCGGATTCGTTCACCAGCCGCCACAATCGCTGCACGAAGCGTGAGGCGCCCTGCACCCGTTCGTCGCTCCAGATCACGTCGCGGTCCGGCGGCGAATCCGACAGCATGAACCAGCGCGCCACATCGGCGCCGTAGCTCGCGATGATGTCGTCGGGGTCGACGGTGTTCTTCTTCGACTTCGACATCTTCTCGATCGGGCCGATCGCGATGTCCTCGCCGGTCGCCAGCAGCACCGCGCGGCGGCCATTGCCGCCGACCTCGATCTTCACCTCGGCCGGGGTCACCCAGCTGCCGTCGGCCTTCTGGTAGGTCTCGTGCACCACCATGCCCTGGGTGAACATGCCGGCGAACGGCTCCGTCATGTCGATGTGGCCGGTGGCCTTCATCGCGCGGGTGAAGAAGCGGCTGTAGAGCAGATGCAGGATCGCGTGCTCGACGCCGCCGATATACTGGTCCACCGGCATCATCCGGTTGGCGATCGCCGGGGTGGTCGGCGCCGTCTCATTCCACGGATCGGTGAAGCGCGCGAAGTACCACGACGAGTCCACGAAGGTGTCCATCGTGTCGGTCTCGCGCACCGCCTTGCCGCCGCACTTCGGACAGCTGACGTGCTTCCAGGTCGGATGATGGTCGAGCGCGTTGCCCGGCTTGTCGAACGAGACATCCTCCGGCAGCGTCACCGGCAATTGGTCGTCGGGCACCGGCACCACGTCGCACTTCGGACAATGGATCACCGGGATCGGGCAGCCCCAATAGCGCTGCCGCGAGATGCCCCAGTCGCGCAGCCGGAAATTCACTTGCCGTTCGCCGACCGGTGCATTGCCCCGCAGCTCGGATTCCAGCCGTTTCGCGACCGCTTCCTTGGCAGCTTCGATCGTCATGCCGTCGAGGAAGCGCGAATTGATCATGCGGCCATCGCCGTCATAGGCGACATCGGTGATGACGAACGTGTTCGGGTCCTGGCCCTCGGGGCAGACCACCGGCACGTTGCCGAGATTGTACTTGTTGACGAAGTCGAGGTCGCGCTGGTCGTGCGCCGGACAGCCGAAGATCGCGCCGGTGCCGTATTCCATCAGCACGAAGTTCGCGACATAGACCGGCAACTTCCAGCTCGGGTCGAACGGATGCACCGCCTTGATGCCGGTGTCGAAGCCCTGCTTCTCGGCGGTGTCGATGATCGACTGCGCGGTGCCGATCTTCTTGATGTCGGCGATGAATGCGGCGAGCTCAGGGTTCTTCGCGGCCGCCGCCTGCGCCAGCGGATGATCGGCCGAGATCGCCATGAACTTGGCGCCGAACAGCGTGTCCGGTCGCGTGGTGAAGATCTTCAGCTCGGTCTCGCCGGCCGGCGTGGTTGCCGCGTCCAGCGCGAAGCGGATCAACAGGCCCTCGGAGCGGCCGATCCAGTTGCGCTGCATCAGCCGCACCTTGTCGGGCCAGCGGTCCAGACCGTCCAGCGCCTCCAGCAGCTCCTGCGAGTATTTCGTGATCTTGAAGACCCACTGGCTCATCTCGCGCTGCTCGACGACGGCGCCCGAGCGCCAGCCGCGGCCGTCGATCACCTGCTCGTTGGCGAGCACGGTCATGTCGACCGGGTCCCAGTTCAGCTTGCGCTTCTCGCGCTCGGCGAGCCCGGCGGCGAGCATGTCCAGGAACATCTTCTGCTGATGCTTGTAATAGCTGGGGTCGCAGGTCGCGAATTCGCGGCTCCAGTCCAGCGACAGCCCGATCGACCGCAACTGCTTCTTCATCGCGGCGATGTTGTCGTAGGTCCAGGCCTTCGGCGCCACCTTGCGCTCGATCGCGGCGTTCTCCGCCGGCAGGCCGAACGCGTCCCAGCCCATCGGGTGCAGCACGTTGAAACCCTTGGCGCGCATGAAGCGGGCCAGCACGTCGCCGAGCGTGTAATTGCGGACATGCCCGATATGGATGCGCCCGGACGGGTACGGGAACATCTCGAGCACGTAGTATTTCGGCCGTTGATCGTCGTTCTTGGAGGCGAAGATCGCCTTTTCGTCCCAGATGGCTTGCCAGCGGGGTTCGGATTCACGGGCGTTGTAGCGTTCGGCGGTCATGTAATCGCAGGGTTTTCGGTGATTTTCGGGTCCCATCCGGGGACGGCGGACTAGGCCACAAAAACGCCCATGGGGTCAACGGCTTGGGGACCACCGAATGGTCATACCGCCGAATGGTCATTGTGACGGCCCGCGCGCAGTTCCCGTCGTCCCGGCGAAAGCCGGCACGGATGGCGGCCGCGAGGCAACCGGTCCGGAATCCGATCGGGATTGGTACCCGGCTTGACCGCCCGTACGCCGCGGCCTATCGGCCCGATACCGGCCATCTCCGGAATACTGCATCGCCGGTCGGGCCGGCGATGGCTAATGGAGGATACATTTCCGGAACGTCGCAAGATCGAACGGCCGCTGGCCGTGGCTAAACGGGTCCTTGCCCTGCTCGAACTGCGAGATCCAGTCCAGTGGCTTGGACAATTCAATATCGTGATCGCCGCCGGCGTCGTACTCGCGGAGAATGCGACGGGCGAAATTCAGCTCCTTGGTGCCGTCGAACGAGAGATATGGCGGCGAGTATAGCTTGACGATCTGCTTGCAGAGCGCGACGACTTTTATGATCTCGCCCTGCGCCTCCAGAATCTTGGCCCGCTCCCAAATCGCGGCGATCCGGTAGCTGTGAGCTTGCATCTCGGTGAAACGATCATCGAGGACACCCAGCAGGTTCAATGCCTCGGCCGGGCTTTCGAGCTTCGCGAGAATTCTCGCCTGCCGCAGACGGCAACCGACCGCAGATAGCGTATTCCCGGTGTCGAGATACTCGCGTGATATATCTCCAATTTCGCCAAACGCTTCGGAAAGCAAACCCAATCCCACCTTGGCATCGCAGGCATGCTCGCGCCAGGACAGGGCCTCTCCCGAATTGCCGGCCCTTGAGAAATAATCGGTCATCTCCTGACTGAACGAGAGAGCTTCTTCATGGCGGCGACCTCTCTTGAGGGGGCCAAGTGCCAGCTCCGCGATGAAGCCACCGGTGTTGTCGGTCACATCAATATCCAGGCCGGAGCCGATGATGAAGCAGGCCCTCCGAGTGATGTAATCGCAGAGCCGATCGTCCTCCCGATCATCCGCGCAGTCGTATAGTTTCGAAAGAAACTTGAGCTCGGTTGCGGCATATTCGGCTCGCCAGTAATCGGATTTGTCCTCAAGGTCGATCCAGTACTCCGCCTTCAGACTGTCCAATACGGATTTCACGAGCTCCTCAACCTTCACGTTGTAACCCGAGATCGAGTAGATGTTGGTTTGATGGAGCAGGCAGATCGGCTCCCTGCATAGCGAATTGTGATACTCGAACAGCCGCAACGCCTTTTCGAACTGGCAGTCTCTTGCCACGGCATAGGCGTAACACAGCGAGCCCATACGTTGATGGTCCGGCGACAACAACTTTGATGACACGCCCGATCCGTGTCGCGTGACCTTGAACAGCGGCGCGAGGCATTCCTGGGCAAGCGTGGACATGCCGTTTGAGTGGAGGAAGTCGGCAAGATTGCTCTCGTAGAAGTCGAACGCGTCGTCGAACTGTTCGGTCTTGAGATATGCGTTCATGATCTCGAGCTTGCTCTCGAGGCGTCGTCCTTCGTCGCCGGCAACGTCGTCTCCGAGCGCACCCTCGGTGTTGTCGAGATTGTCTTCAAAGACCTCTCGGATCATTTCATAATTGCTCGTCAAGGCGTCGTGATCGATCGAGCGCAGGCCAATGTTGCGGATGACCGGATGCATATCGAAGCGGTTCGACAAGGGGCTTCGACCAATGAGGCCGCGATCAGCCAGGTCGGCCAGCGCGGCTATGAGATCGTCCTCGGTCTTGACCGGTCCGTTGCCCAATCGAAGCATGTGGTCAAGAACCGCATAAGTCGGCGGCTTCCTGAACAGCGCGACGACCTGGAAGACCTGTCGCGACAACTCGCTGAGGCCGAGCACCGCATGAGACAGGATATGCGAGTGCCTTTGCAGCAGCGGGAGATCGGCCGAGGGGTTAAAGTCGGGGCGCCTCAGGATGTATTGGTCGTAGTCCCGGTTGGCGGGAGGATAATCCGCCAGTGCGGCGGCTGCGGCCTGGATGACGAGCGGGTGACCGTCGATGCTCTGGAACAGCCCGCGCAGGCTCTGCGGTGAACCCCGCATCCCGTAGCTTTCCCACAGCAGGAACGCATCCCCGTCCTCCAATCCGCACAGGTTCAGCGTCTTCACACCGGGCCGGGGGCGGCCGTCACGGGTCTCGAGGTCGGCGAGGTGAAGCCGCGTCGATATCAGAATGCGGCTGCTTGATTTCATCGCGGCGAGCTTCTGGAGAAACTCTGCCGCTCGCGAGTCGTTCAGCGATCGCTTTTTCCGTGTGTTTTGTGCCGCATCGTCCTGTAGCAGCCCCTTTCGCCGGCTTTCCCTGACGCGAGGTTTGCTGTCGCCTTCGAGCTCGTTCTGGCGGTTGGGCTCTTCCACATACTGGTTGAGCTCGCGTTCGAACCCGTCGAGCACGACCAGGAACCTATTGGCAGCGAGCGACTGCAAGAGCGGCTCTTCGAGATCGGACCAGCTCTTCTTTCGCGCGTCTTCCAGCGAACATTGGAAGCAGTAGCAATAAAGATGCGCCAGGAAGTTGCTGAAATAGGCGGAATGCTCATAGAAGCTCCACCACATCGCTCCATCGAAGCCGTGGCGGGTGCCATCCTTGATCTGGGAATTGAAGAAGGACCAGGTGAGAGCGCTCTTGCCCATTCCGCCCATGGCCTGGACCGCGAGAATTGGGGTTTCCGCATCCTTTGCCCAGCCGGACAGCACCTCGAGCTCCTGCCTGCGGCCAATCAAAGTCGACGATTCAAGCAGGCTGTATGGATGGGCAATGTAGGGCTTTGGCGCAACCGGAATGCCCGTGAATTGGACCGGCTGCTTTGGCCGAACGTCGATGTGATCGCGAAAAGCCTTTTCGACCTGGAGCTGGAGGTGCGTCACGTTACTGAAATAGGACGGCACGCGATCTTGCCGCGCCTTGGTGGTGAAGCGCTCAAGCAGCTCCGGGGAATTTGCCTTTCCGAGGGCTGATCTTGTCAGCGGGTATTCCTCCGACATGAGGAACAGCAGACGGTTCTTTCCGAGCGTGACCGCGTGATCATACTCAATCTCGGTGATCGACCGGGGATCGCCTGGCAAACTGGATCCGTACCGGTAACCGATCACGAGGATGTACCAGTCCGCCTCCTCGACCATGGCCAATGATTTCTCGACAACGTCGCTGTTTGCGGCGGCCTCGTGCTCCATCGCTATCGGTTGAAACTCAAATCGATTGCAGGAGTCGATGATCGCTTTCCGCGCGTCCTCAAGGTCGAGCAGGCTGCTGCTGATCATTACCTTCGTCATCGCAATACACTCGCTCTAGGAAGCGGCGATCAAAATTCAACGCCAGACCACGCGGTCCGGCGACGTCGACGAGAAACATCGGCACATCTTCAATGACGCAAGGGTACATCAGCTATACTTTTGATAGCAATACGTCCGGCGCGGCGGCTGGGTGATATTGATCAATTTCGGGCAAGGGCGCTGATCATGGGTAGCGCCAAACCGTGCGGCCGGCGGCCTCGGGGGGCGGCCGCGCGGTGTAGCAGTCAACCTCAGCTCGCCAGCGCCATCCCCGCTTCGTCCAGCGTCTGCAGGAAGCCGTGCTCGATCACGGCATTCCTGCCGCGGCGCTTGGCGGCGTAGAGGGCGGCGTCGGCGGCTTCGATCAGGTCGCCGGGGCGCTGGGTGTCGTTCGGTTTCGTCGTCGCGACGCCGACGCTGACGGTGACGACGCCATGGCTCGAGGGCGCGTGCGGCACGGCGAGGCCGAGCACCGCCGTGCGCACGGTCTCGCCGATCGCGAGCGCATGCGCGGCGTCGGTGTTCGGCAGCAGCAGGCAGAACTCCTCGCCGCCATAGCGGCCGGCGAAGCCCATGGTGTCGGCGGCGATCCCCGCCAGCGTCGCGCCGATCCGCGTCAGGCAGGCGTCGCCCTCGGGATGACCGTAGGTGTCGTTGTAGAGCTTGAAGTGATCGACATCGATCATCATCAGCGACAGCCCGCACTCATACTGCTGCGCCCGCAGCCACTCGAAGTCGAGCCGGCTCTGGAAGCCGCGCCGGTTGGCGAGGCCGGACAGCGCGTCGATCGAGGCCATCACGGTGAGGCGGTCATTGGACTCGACCAGCTCGCGCTCGCGCTGGCTGAGCTGCGCCGCCATCGCGTTGAAGGCGCGTGCCAGCGGCACGAATTCCGCCGGCAGCTTGTGCTTGGCGACGCGGGCCGACCAGTCGCCCTCGCCGAACCGCCGCGCCATGCCGGTCATCAGCTCGATCGGATGGATGACGAGCCGCTCCGCGCCAACCAGGGCACCGAGCAGAACGAACAGGCAGACGAAGCCGAGTTGCAGATAGGCGGTGCGGATCTCGCGGTTGATTGCCGCCGTCACCTTGGCCTCGTCCATGCTGACGATCAGGCGGGACTGGGTGCCGGCGATGCGCGCGAAGCTCAGCGTGCGCTGTCCGCCGTCGACGCCGGTGAACGACACCGAGCCGGACGGTTCGTCGTAGCTCAGGGCCTTCTCGGCAATCGCCGCCATCAGCGGGATGGTGTCGAGCGAACGGCCGATCAGGCTCGCCTGATCGGTCGGGGCGGCGATCACGACGCCGGTGCTGTCGACGAGAACGGCTGCCATGCCGGGCTGGCCGCCGAGATTGGCCATGATCTGCGACAGCCAGTCGATGTTGATGCCGGCGACCACGACCGAATCCAGCTCCGGATTGATCGCTGCCACCGGATAGGCGGCCATCATCATCGGGCGGCCATTGGTCTTGCCGCGCAGATAGTCGCTGAACACGAAGCCGCGATTGTCCTGCGCCTTCTTGAAATATTCGCGGTCGCCGAGATCCATCCCGACCTGCATGTTGAGCGTGGAGCACTGCACCAGCCCGTCCCTGGAGACGAACATGATGCTGCGGATCCAGGGCAGCACGGTCGGCAGGCTGGCGCGCAACACCTCGCAGCTCTGCGCTATGCCGCCGGAGGCGCGGATATAGGCGGCCGATTTCAGCATGGTCTCGACCGAGGAGACCACTTCGCGCTGGGTCTCGGCGGCGTGCGCGGTCAAATTGGCATAGCCTGCCGCGGCCTGCGCGATCTGCGAGGTGCGGAAATTCTCCAGCGTGCGCACGCGATCGAGCATCAAGGGTGCGACCAGTATGACCGCAAGCAAGGCCAGCCGGGCACGGATGCCCAGAACCTTCTTGAGTCTGACGCGATTGCGGTTGAAAGTGACGCCCGACATTCTGATCCCTTGCCCGTGTGCAGGGTAGGATGAAGGGCTTCAAAAAGCCTTTCCCGAATTTGGTAAAATTCGAGCCAACCCCCGCATCTGTCTGAGAACGGCACAAGCATGACCCAAAGCCCGAGCACGCCGTTACCGGCTGATTCACCACACGCCCCCGCAACGGCCGGCCTCGCCGCCGTGGAGAATGAGATCGCGCAGGCCTGCAAGGAAGCCCGGCGCGAGCGCGCTTCGGTGACGCTGATCGCGGTGTCCAAGACCTTCGCAGCCGACGCGATTTCGCCTGTTATCGCCGCCGGACAGCGCGTATTCGGCGAGAATCGCGTGCAGGAAGCCAAGGGCAAGTGGCCGGCGCTGGTTCAAGCGAGCCCCGATGTGAAGCTGCATCTGATCGGGCCGTTGCAGTCGAACAAGGCCAAGGAAGCCGTCGCGCTGTTCGACGCGATCCATTCGGTCGACCGCGCCAGCATTTGCGAAGCGTTAGCCAAGGAAATCAAATCCCAGCAGCGGCTGCCGGACCTGTTCGTCCAGATCAATACCGGCGAGGAGCCGCAGAAGGCCGGCGTCGCGCCGCAGGACGCCGACGCCTTCATCGCGGCGTGCCGCGATACCTATGGCCTCGCGATCTCCGGGCTGATGTGCATCCCGCCGGTCGACCAGGCGCCGGCGCCGCATTTCGCGCTCTGCGCCAAGATCGCCGCGCGCAACGGGCTGAAGCATCTCTCGATGGGCATGAGCGCCGATTTCGCCGTGGCGATCGCGATGGGCGCGACCCATGTGCGGGTCGGCTCGGCGATTTTCGGGACGCGGACGGTGCCCCACAACTAACGCGAAGCGTGCCGCATAGCCAATTGTCGTCCCGGCGCAGGCAGGGACCCATACGCCGCGGCCATCGCAAAGGGCACGCGGCTAGCCGATGCGCGACAACCGAGTTCAGTGGTAATGGGTCCCGGCCTGCGCCGGGACGACATTGGTTTGTGCCGCGAGAGCTGCGCTTTAAGCGAACTTCACCGACACCTTTCCGATCGCGCCGAAATCCGCTGCGAACACGTCGCCGGCCTGGATCGGCAGCGGCGGATGGCAGGTGCCGGTGGTGACGACTTCGCCTGCGTGCAGGGTGATGCCGAGCGCGCGCAGCTCGTTGGCGCACCAGGCCAGCGCCACGCGTGGATCGCCGAGCACGTTCTTGCCGTGGCCGGCGTAGCGCTCGCCGCGCAGCGTGATGGCCGGACGCTCCTCGACCAGATCGATCGCGCGCCAGTCCGTTGCTGTCGCGGGTCCAAGCACGAACAGATGCGCGCAGGCATTGTCGGCGATCAGCTGGGCCTCGCCGGCGGACACGAAATCGGCGAACCGCGAATCCGGAATCTCGATCGCCGGATGCAGCGTGGCGACCGCCTCCAGCACCTCCTGCACGCTGTAGGGCGTGGTGCGCGGCACCAGATCGCGCGCCATGCGGAAGGCATATTCCGGCTCGCCGACCCGCATCTCATTGCCCGTCATCGACGCGGTGCCGCCATCGGCGATGACCGTTTCGGCGAGGATCCGTCCGGCCAGCGGCCCCGCGACATTGATGTGCTTCTGGCCGGCGGCGCTGGTCGCCGCGATCTTCCAGCCGAACAGTTTTTCACGCGACGTTTTCCCGAGCGCGGCCTGCACCGCGTAACCCTCGGCGCGGTCGCGCGGCCGCATCGCGCCATCGAGCGCGTCGAGTTTCGTTCCGGCGTGCCAGTGGTCGGTCAGGACTTTTGCGGCGGCGGTGATCTGGTTGGTGTCGAGCATGCTGGTTTGCTCCGCGGGAATTATTCTTGGTTGGGTGCGATCTCAGCACAAACGCGCCGCGCCTGTCGCGTAGCAAAACCGATGCCCTGCCATCTACTCGATGATGATCCTTGTCTTCGGCGACATCCGCCGCAACAGCCGCAGCATCGACGCCTTGGTCATCGAGACGCAGCCCGCGGTCGGGCCGAAATTGGGCCGCGTCAGATGCAGGAACACGGCGCTGCCGCGGCCGGCGATGCGCGGGGCGGCGTTGTGGTCGATCTCGACGATGAAGTCGTAGAGATGGTCTTCGCGGGTCAGGCGGTCGCCGGCCTGCTCGCGGTCCAGCCGGATCGGCTGGTTGTAATGCCGGTCGGCCGGATCCTCGCACCAGGCGTCCTCGCGGCGGATCGGTCGGGTCGGCAGCAAGGTGGTGGGCCGCCGGTGCCGGTCGGCGCGCCACCAGAGTTGCCGCGGATGGAAGATGCCGCGCGGGGTGCCGCCGTCGCCTTCGCGCTTGTTGGCGAGGATTCCGCCGCGACCGAGCGCCACGGGGACGGTCCAGCCGTCGGCCGTCAGCCAGCCCCGGCGCGGATCACCGGCGGCGCTGCGGACCTCGATGGCGGAGAGCGGGCGATCACGTTTGGCTGTCGTATAAGTGATTGAAATAGCTTATCTTCCTTTAAGAATCGTTCCAGACTGAACTTGCCTTGGATGCCCCAAACATTCTATCCCCCGGCATTACAGGACATTCACGTCCTGCCCTGCTCGATTTGAGGTAGACTGGCCCGCCTTGTGAATCGGTAACAATCGCCTAACTGAGCACATATCTAGCCGATGTTACGGCCGTAAGCGCCCTCCGCTTCCGACCGCCCTGCCCCCGAAGGATTGTACCTATGGCCAATGCCCGCAAGATCTTGATCGTGGATGACGATACCGATCTGCGCGATACGCTGGTCGAGCAGTTGTCCCTGCACGAGGAATTCGAGGCCTCCGCAGTCGACACCGGCGCCAAGGGCGCCACTGCCGCCAAAGCCAATTCCCCCGATCTGGTCCTGATGGATGTCGGCCTGCCCGACACCGACGGCCGCGAAGTGGTCCGCTCGCTTCGCAAGGGCGGCTTCAAGGCGCCGATCATCATGCTGACCGGCCACGACACCGATTCCGATACCATCCTGGGGCTGGAAAGCGGCGCCAACGACTATGTCGCCAAGCCCTTCCGCTTCGCGGTGCTGCTGGCCCGGATCCGCGCTCAGCTCCGCCAGCACGAAGCCAGCGAGGACGCGGTGTTCTCGGTCGGTCCCTACTCGTTCCGGCCCGGCTCCAAGATGCTGACCGGCGCCAATGCCAGGAAGGTGCGGCTGACCGAAAAGGAAACTGCGATCCTGCGCTTCCTCTACCGCGCCGGCCAGATGCCGGTGTCGCGCGAGACCCTGCTCCAGGAAGTCTGGGGCTACAATTCCGGCGTCACCACCCACACGCTGGAAACCCACATCTACCGCCTGCGCCAGAAGATCGAGAAGGACGCCGCCAACCCGGAAATCCTGGTCACGGAAGCCGGTGGCTACAAGCTGGTGCCGTGATACGCTTCGCGCTCAACGATTCGTGAAATCGAGGCGCACCGCGGTTACCGGCCCTGAATGTCGATCGATGATGACGTAGCCCTGCTCGAGCGGGTCCCGACGATGCGTCTGTTGGGCGACAGCTCGCTGCGCATGCTGGCGATCGGCTCCGAGCAGCGCGATTTCAACGCCGGCGACGTGCTGTTCAAGGCCGGCGACGCCGCGGACGCCGGCTATGTCGTGCAGCGCGGCACCTTCCGTGTCGAGGAAGGCGGCGCCGAGATCATCGCCGGTCCGGGCGCACTGATCGGCGAGCTTGCATTGATCGTCGCGATGAAGCGGCCGTCGACCGCGACCGCGCTGGAGCGCGGCAGCGTGATCCGCGTCGCGCGCAGCCTGTTTCAGCGCGTGCTGGAAAGCGACCCCCCCGCCGCGCGCCGGCTGCGCGACGAACTCGCGCTGCGCACCAGCCAGCTCGCGAGCGACATTCTGATGGCGGGCGGGAAGCTGAGTACGTAACTGCCGTCCTCGTTGACCGACAGTTCTCTGATCCGTCACCCTGAGGAGCGCGCTCCCGCGCGCGTCTCGAAGGGTCGACGGCCACCAGCCGGGCCGGGCATCCTTCGAGACGCGCTACGCGCTCCTCAGGATGACGGATAACAACCCCAGGGGTCGCAGCCGCGCGTTACACTTCCATCACCGCCGTCACCGGCACGTGATCCGACGGGCGCTCCCAACTGCGGGCGTCGCGGGTGATTTTGAAATCGCTGACGTGATCCTTCAGCGCGCGCGAGACCCAGATGTGATCGAGCCGGCGGCCGCGATCGCCGACGGTCCAGTCCGCGGCGCGATAGCTCCACCAGGTATAGACCTTCTCCGACATCGGGATCCGCTCGCGCGCGACGTCGAACCATTCGCCATGCGCCTGCGCCGCGAGCAGCTTCTCGGTCTCGATCGGCGTGTGCGAGACCACCTTCAACAGCTGCTTGTGCGACCACACGTCGTGCTCATGCGGCGCGACGTTGAGGTCGCCGACCAGGATGTGGCGGTCATCGCCGCGCGGATGCAGCGGCTCGCAGCTTTTCATCTCGTCGAGGAATTGCAGCTTGTGCTCGAACTTCGGGTTGAGCGCGGGATCGGGAATGTCGCCGCCTGCCGGCACGTAGAAATTATGCAGCACCAGCGGCTTTGAAAGCTGCGCCTTCTCGCCGAAGGAGACCGAGATGTGCCGCGAGTCGATCTTGTCGCAGAACGTCCTGATGTCGGTGGACTCGAACGGCAGGCGCGAGACGATGGCGACGCCGTGATAGCCCTTCTGCCCGTTCAGCGCGACGTGCTCGTAGCCAAGCCGCTTGAAGCGCTTCAGCGGAAACGCATCGTCGATGCATTTGGTCTCCTGCAGGCACAGCACGTCCGGCCGCGCGCTCTTCAGGAATTTGGCGACGATGTCGATGCGCAGACGCACCGAGTTGATATTCCAGGTGGTGATGGAGAACCGCATGAGAGCTGCGTCTTACACGGTTCTCAGTGCGGATTTCAATTGTCCACAGCCGGGGAATCGCTGGTCCCGCTATCCCGGCGAGGTGCCCGGATAGGTCGTGAAGTCGATCTTGAACAGCGACGGATCGGGCTTCTGGGTGGCGTCGAGATTGTACACCGCGACCGTGGTGTCGTAGCCCTGCGGATCGGTGACGGTCCACTGCTTGAGCTTGCCGTCCTTGGCGCCGATCATCAAAAGGAAGCGGCTGGTGCCGACCAGCGCCTGCTTCTCCTCGATCGTGATGCTGACGAACACGTCGTCGGCGGTGACGCTGATGACGTTGGTGTCCTTCATCAGGTCGATGCGGTCCGACAGCAGATAGCGCAGCGGGGTCTGCGACAGCGGGTAGACGTCCTGGGTGGCGAGCCTGCGGTCGCGCACCGCGACCGAGGAGCCGTCGGCGATCACCTCGATGGTGCTCGGGTCGTCATATTCGAAGCGCAGCTTGCCGGGCTTCTGGATGTAGAAATCGCCCTTGGTCTTGGTGCCGTCGGGGCCGACCTGAACGAAATTCCCGACCAGCGTTTGCAGCGACGACAGATAGGCCGAGACCTTGGCGGCCTGCGCCTTCTGGTTGGCGTCGAAGGTCTGGAAGATGTTGGCGGGCACGTTGCGGCGCGGATCGGGGATCACTGGATTCGGCGGTGCCTGGGTGGCGCCGGTGGTCGTCGGGCCCTTGTCCGCGTTGCTCTGCGCGCCGGCGTCCTTGGCCTTCGGCGCAGTCTTCGCGGCACCGTTGGGCGCGGATTTCGGCGGCGTGTTCTGCGCCGTCGCGGCGCCGGCGATCGCGGCGGTGACGAGGAAAGCCAGCGCGATGCGCGTGCCGCGGTCAATGAGTTGATTTGCCATCAGATATGTCAGGTCTCTGTTCGACGCTCGTCCCGCTTGGCCGGATTCTATCCCGCCTCTTCCGAGGGAGATATGGTTTTTCCGTGATGATCGCTCCCGATCAGAACTGGCCCTCTTCCTCCGCGACCAGGATTTCGCGCTTTCCGGCGTGATTCGCAGGTCCCACGATGCCTTCGAGTTCCATCCGTTCCATCAGCGAAGCGGCGCGGTTGTAGCCGATCTGGAGCCGGCGCTGGATGTAGGAGGTCGACGCCTTGCGGTCGCGCTTGACGATGGCAACCGCCTGCGAGAACAGATCGCCGCCGCCGTCGCCACCCATGCCGGTGGCATCGAACACCGCGCCGTCCTCGTCGGTCGGCTCTTCCGCGGTGACGGCTTCGAGATATTCCGGCTGTCCCTGCGTCTTGAGGTGACGCACCACCTTCTCGACTTCCTCGTCGGAAGCAAACGGGCCGTGCACGCGGCTGATGCGGCCGCCGCCCGCCATGTAGAGCATGTCGCCCTGGCCGAGCAACTGCTCGGCGCCCATCTCGCCCAGGATGGTGCGGCTGTCGATCTTCGACGTCACCTGGAAGGCGATGCGGGTCGGGAAGTTCGCCTTGATGGTGCCGGTGATGACGTCGACCGACGGACGTTGCGTCGCGAGGATCACATGCAGGCCGGCGGCGCGCGCCATCTGCGCCAGGCGCTGCACCGCGCCTTCGATGTCCTTGCCGGCGACCATCATCAGGTCGGCCATCTCGTCGACGATGATCACGATGTAGGGCAGCGGCTCGAGATCGAGCTTCTCTTCCTCGTAGATCGCCTTGCCGGTCTCCTTGTCGAAGCCGGTATGCACCGTGCGCGTCAGTTCCTCGCCCTTGCCCTTGGCTTCGACGAGACGCTGGTTGTAGCCGTCGATGTTGCGGACGCCGAGCTTGGCCATCCGCTTGTAGCGCTCTTCCATCTCGCGCACGGCCCATTTCAGCGCGACCACCGCCTTCTTCGGGTCGGTGACGACAGGCGTCAAAAGATGCGGGATGCCGTCATAGACCGACAGTTCGAGCATCTTCGGATCGACCATGATCAGCCGGCACTGGTCCGGCCGCAGCCGGTACACCAGGCTCAGGATCATGGTGTTGATCGCGACCGATTTGCCGGAGCCGGTGGTGCCGGCGATCAGCATATGCGGCGTGCGCGCAAGATCGATGATGACGGGATCGCCGCCGATCGTCTTGCCGAGGCAGAGCGGCAGCTTGGCAACGGAATCGACGCTCTCCTTGGCGACCAGCAGCTCGCGCAGATAGACCTTCTCGCGATGCGCGTTCGGCAGCTCGATGCCGATCGCGTTGCGGCCGGCGACCACGGCGACACGGGCCGACAGCGCGCTCATCGAGCGTGCGATGTCGTCGGACAGTCCGATCACGCGCGACGATTTGATGCCGGGCGCGGGCTCCAGCTCGTACAGCGTGACCACCGGGCCCGGATTGGCCTTGACGATCTCGCCGCGCACGCCGAAATCCTGCAACACGCCTTCGAGCGAGCGCGAATTGGTTTCGAGCTCGGCCTTGCTCAGCGGCTGGCGATCGCTGGCCTTCGGCGCGCTGAGCACCGACACCGACGGCAGCTCGAACTTGTCGGAATTCTTCTTCTTCGGCTTCGGCTCGGCCTTCTTGCGCGGCGCGCGGGCGACGGGAGCTTGCTCCTCCTCGTCCTCTTCTTCTTCCTCGTCGCCGGGCTCTTCGGCGTCATCCTCGTCGTCGTGATCGTCATGCGCGGGCGCGATCGAGGGCGCCGCGCGGCCGCCGCCGATATTCGGTTCCTGGCGCTCGAACGCGGCAGCGCGGCCCTGCGATCCGCTCGAGACCAGCGACTTGTAGGCTGATGTGAACAACCAGCCGAGCCGCGCCTTCGCGCTCATCAGGGCGTGGAACAGCCAGCCCAGCGAGACCGAGCTGCGATCCTCGTCTTCCTCGACGAACGGCTCGTCGTCATCGGCGATCGGCGTCAGCTCCGGATCGCGCTCCTTGGCGCCCCAGCCGCAGGCGAACAGAAAGGTCACGGCCATCGCCGCGAACAGGATCAGCCCCAGCACCACCCGATAGATGAAGCCGGGCGGCCCGAACACCACGGCCGGCGTACGCAGCAGCGCGTCGCCGACCACGCCGCCGAGCCCGGTCGGCAGTGGCCATGCGATGTTGTGTGGCCAGCAACTGGCAAAGCCCGCCGCGATCACCGTGCACAGGATCCAGCAGCCGAGCCGCAGCGCTTCGCGGTCGAACGGACGGTGCGTCAGCATCCGCCAGCCCCACACCGCGACCGGCAGCAGCAACATGATCGAGCCGAGACCGAGGATCTGCATCAACAGGTCGGCGCCGATCGCGCCGGGGTAGCCGAGCACGTTGCGGATCGCGCGCGAGGTGGCGTGGCTCAGCGACGGATCCTGCACCGACCAGGTCATCAGCGCGGCAGTGATGGCGCCCGACAGCGCGATCAGGCCGAGCCCGGTCAGTTCGCGCAGCCGTCGCGCCAGCGCCTCGCGCAACGAGAGCGGCAAATGGCCGACCAGGGGGATGACACGTTCGATCGCTGGCATACTCAATCTTCGCGCTTCGCGATTAACCCAGGGTTTCGACCAGGCGATGCATCGCCTCGGCCGTCGATTCACTGTCGGAGACCAGCGCAAGCCGGATATAGCCCGCGCCCGGATTGGAACCGTCGTTCTGCTCGCGCGCCAGATAGCTGCCGGGAATCACGCGAACGCCGGCGTCGCGATACAGCCTCACCGTCGTCGCCTCGTCGCCGCCGCGATCGGAGACGTCGAGCCAGACGCAGAACCCGCCGGCCGGCCGCTTGTAGCCGTAGCGGCTGCCGAGGATCTGATCGGCGAGATCGAACTTGATGCGATAGAGCCTGCGGTTCTCCTCGACATGCGCCTCGTCGCCATAGGCGGCGACCGCCACATGTTGCAAGGGCACCGGCACCTGAGGTGCCGCGACATTGCGCAGCTCGAGGAACGCGGCCATGAACTTCCGGTCGCCAGCGGCGAAGCCGACCCGCATGCCCGGCAGGTTGGAGCGCTTCGACAGCGATTGGAACGCGACCACGTTGGTGAAGTCAGGGCCGGCACATTCCAGCATGCTGCCCGGCGCTTCGCGGGTGTAGATCTCCGAATAGCACTCGTCGCTCAGGATCATGAAGCCATGGCGATCGGCGAGCTGCTTCAGCCGCGTGAAATAGGCGCGCGAGGCGACCGAGCCCTGCGGATTGGCGGGCGAAGCCAGGAAGAACGCCACGGTGCGCGCCAGCGTCGCCTCGTCGATCGAATCGAGATCGGGCAGGAAGCCGTTGCTGGGCGTGGTCGGCAGATAGATCTGCTCGCAGCCGGCGGCGCGGGCGCCGGCGCCATAGGCCGGATAGAACGGATTCGGCATCAGCACCGCCGGCCGGCCCTTGCGCGGCGCGACGTAGCGGGCCGCGGCGATCGCGGCGAAGAACAGCCCCTCGCGGCTGCCGTTCAGCACCATCACCTCGCTCTCCGGATCGAGCGGACGCGGCAATTGGAACCGGCTCGACAGCCAGGTCGCGGCCGCGCGGCGGAACGGCTCGATGCCCTTGGCCATCGGATAGCGGCCGAAATCGGCGGTGAATTTCGACAGCACCGGCCCGACGAAGTCAGGCACCGGGTGCTGCGGCTCGCCGACCGATAGCGTAATCAATGGCTTAGCCGGCTGGTACGGCGCCAGCAGCTCGGTGGTCCGCACGAATGGGGAACGCTCGGCCTGGCCGGCGGATGCGACATCGCCGGCGCCCTGCGCCAAGCCGGATGAGGCGGTCATTGCCATGGTTGAAATGCCAGCACTTTCACTGCGGTCGGGGTTGAGGGGCGCCGACCGTAAACCGATCAAGTCACCATAGATAGGGCGAGGTTAAGACGCGATTAACCATCGGCGACGGGCACGATCGGCCGGCGCGTGATATCAGCGTTGGCCGAGCAAAACCGCATCGAAATTGCACCGAGATTGCGCTTGGACCTGATCCACCGCCGCGCCGTCAGGGCGCTCATCATCACCGGCGAACGCGAAGTGCTGTTGTTGCGGATTCGTCCGCCACATGGCGGCGCCACCTTCTGGGTTGCTCCGGGCGGTGGCATCGAGGGTGACGAGACGCCTGAAGCGACGCTGCGGCGGGAATTGGCCGAGGAAGTCGGGCTGACCGCGTTCGCGCACGGTCCTGTCGTCTGGCGGCGCCATCACACCTTCAATTGGGGCGGCCGGCGGTTCTCCCAGAAGGAAGAGTACCGGATCGTTCACGCTGACCGATTCGAGCCTGTGATGGCCGACCAGGCCGAGGCGAAGGTGCTCGACTGCTTCCGCTGGTGGCCGATCGCCGAGCTGTCCGGCGCGGAGGAGCGGCTGACGCCGCTGTCGCTCGCCGGGATTCTCGAGCGCTATTTGCGCGACGGCGCGCCGGCCGAAATTCCGGACGAGGAAGTCCTGATCGACTGACCGCGATCGCCGCGCGCCGTCGCGCATTTGAGCGATCGGCTTTACCGGCCATTAACGCCAGCACGCGCTGCCTCGGTTCCTTCAGCAATTGGCAACACCGCCCGGATCAAGGATTCCAGGGATCACCGGGGCGTGCGCAGACTGAGATGACCATCAAGATCGAGACCCGCGCCGATGTCCTGCGCCGTACCGGCAAGGTGATGGCGATCGCCGCGCTCTCGACCGCGGTGATGTCGTTCACGATGGGCATGCTGGTGTTCGGCCGCAGTCTCGCGGCGCCGATCACGGTCGGCCAGATGCAGCTGTTCGGGCTCACCGCCGGGGTCTTCATCTCGATCGCGCTCAGCGGTGCGATGTCCTGGCGCGCCGGCCTGTTGATGCTGGAGCTCGCGCAGACCCGGCGCGAGCTCGCCTTGATGTCGCAGACCGACCAACTGACCGGCCTGTTGAACCGGCGCGGCTTCGATGCCGAGGCGGCCGCCGCTCTCGACCAGGCGCAGACAGACGGTGCGTCGGCGGCGGTGCTGATGTGCGACATCGATCATTTCAAGTCGATCAACGACCGCTACGGACACGAGATCGGCGACAAGGTGCTGGTCGAGATCGCCGACGTGCTGCGCCAGTTCGCGGTCCGGCACGGCGCGCTGGTCGCCCGCTACGGCGGTGAGGAATTCGCGGCGGTGCTGACCGGCCTGAGCCACGAGCAGGCCGCGCATGGCGCCGAACAAATCCGCCGCGATTGCGCCGAAAGAACCATCCTCGACGGCGTCACCCAATTGCCGGTGACGATCAGCATCGGCTTCACCGTCAGGCAAAGCGGTTTCGATCTCGGCGGCCTGATGCGCACCGCCGACCAGGCGCTCTACATGGCCAAGCGCCACGGCCGCGACCGCGTCGAACACGCGCGGGATGCGGCGTGATTCCCAAAGACCGGTAGCCCGGATTGCGCTGCACTCCGTCCGGACTACCCAATCAATGCGCGGCGCCTTACCGCGCCGGCAGCTTGTCGAATGACGGCTTGCCTTCGGGCACGTGGTGGAAGAGCTGCTTGTCGCAGGTGTAGATCGTCATCTGCGGGGTGAACACGCTGGGGTCGTCGAAGGTGCCGACCTTCAGGATCGTGGCGGGCAGGCCGGGCACCTTGGTCACCAGATGGGTGCCGCATTCCGGGCAGAATTCGCGGGTCACGGCGCGCTCGAGATCCTTGCGCGTGAATTGCTTGGGCGCGCTCGCGGTATATTTGAAGCCGGTGGTCGGCATCGCCATGAACATGTTCGGTCCGCCGCCGGTGATGTACTGGCATTCGCGGCACAGGCATTGCGCCGCCATCATCGGTTCGCCCTCGGCCTCATAGCGCACGTTGCCGCAATAGCACTTGCCTTGCACCTTCATGACGTCCTCCCGTTTTTGTTGTCGGTTTCGTTGTTTGTCGCCCGCCATTCCACAATGGCAGGCAATTCCGACATTATTTTCTCAAGCCGCAAAAAAAGAAAGGGGCTCCAACTTGCGCTGGAGCCCCTCAACGGCCCGGACATTGCCGGGTATGTGCCCGGACCGTAGTTCTGGGAACGACCGCTTGGGGAGGTCGCGCCCCGGGAGAACCCTTACATGTTGTAGGCGCGCTCGGTGTGCTCGGTGATGTCGAGGCCTTCACGCTCGGTCTCGACATTGGCGCGCAGGCCGACGATCACGTCGACGACCTTGTAGAGGATCGCCGAGCCGATGCCGGACCACACCAGCGTGGTGCCGACGCCCCAGCACTGCGAGATCATCTGCGCAGCGAAGTCGTAATCGGCGACCTTCGGCGGGATCGCGGTGTAGTCGATGATACCAGCACCACCGAGCGCCGGGTTGACCAGGATGCCGGTGCCGAGCGCGCCGACGATGCCGCCGACGCAGTGGACGCCGAACACGTCGAGCGAGTCGTCATAGCCGAGCGCGTTCTTCACCACGGTGCAGAAGAACAGGCAGACCACGCCGACCACGAGGCCGAGCACGATGGCGCCCATCGGACCGGCGAAGCCGGCCGCCGGCGTCACCGCGACGAGGCCCGCGACCGCGCCCGAGAGCGCGCCGAGCAGCGAGGGATGGCCCTTGATGATCCACTCCGCGAACATCCACGACAGCGCCGCCGCGGCGGTTGCCACGAAGGAGTTGGTCATGGCGAGCGCAGCGCCGCCATTGGCTTCGAGGTTGGACCCGGCGTTGAAGCCGAACCAGCCGACCCAGAGCAGCGAGGCGCCGATCATGGTCATGGTCAGCGAGTGCGGAGCCATCAGCTCCTTGCCGTAGCCGGTGCGCTTGCCGATCAAGAGCGCGCCGACCAGGCCGGCGATGCCGGCGTTGATGTGCACGACGGTGCCGCCGGCGAAGTCGATGGCGCCCTTCTTGAAGATCCAGCCCGCGTCGGCGTTGATCTCGTCGAGCTTGGCCTGCGCCGCGGTCTTGGCCGCGCCGTCAGCCGCGGCGGCGAGCGCCTTGGCGGCATCCTGGATCGCGTCCGGGCCCGGCCAGTACCAGACCATGTGTGCGATCGGGAAGTAGATCAGCGTCACCCAGAGCGGGATGAACAGCGCGATCGCCGCGAACTTCATCCGCTCGGCGAAGGCGCCGACGATGAGGGCCGGCGTGATCGCCGCGAAGGTCATCTGGAAGCACATATAGATGAGCTCCGAGATGTTGGCGTCGACCGAGAAGGTCGCCGCCTTCGAGTCCGGGGTGACGCCCATCAGGAAGGCCTTGGAGAAGCCGCCGATGAAGTCGGAGCCGCCGGTGAAGGCGAGGCTGTAGCCGTAGAGTGCCCAGAGAACGGTGACGAGGCAGACCGTGTAGAACACCTGCGCCAGCACCGAGAGCATGTTCTTGGAACGGACCAGGCCGCCATAGAACAGCGCGAGGCCGGGGATGGTCATCAACAGCACCAGCACCGTCGAGGTCAGCATCCAGGCGTTGTCGCCCTTGTTGACGGTTGGCTCGGCGTAGGCGGCGGTCGCGGCGAACAGGCCGACTGCAAGGGCCGCCAGTCCCGCGCCATAGGGACGCTTGAACGTCATGTTATTTCACTCCTGAGGTCTTAAGGTTTGAGCGCGAAATCAGAGGGCCGCAGCGTCGGCTTCGCCGGTGCGGATGCGCACGGCGTGCTCGAGGCTGATGACGAAGATCTTGCCGTCGCCGATCTGTCCGGTCTTGGCGGCGGAGGTGATGGCGTCGATGGTCTTGTCGACCTGATCGGAGTTGACTGCGACTTCGATCTTGATCTTGGGCAGGAAGCTCACCGCATATTCGGCGCCGCGATAGATTTCCGTGTGGCCCTTCTGACGGCCGTATCCCTTGACTTCCGTCACCGTGAGACCGTGAACGCCAATGGCGGTCAGGGCGTCACGGACCTCTTCCAGCTTGAATGGCTTAATGATCGCCATAACAATTTTCATGAGTCCTATCCCCGCTTGGGCCCGGCGCGAACGAACGCCGGGAGTTTCGACTGAGGTTCACCACGCGGAGGACTTCCACTACGCGGGCACAGCCGGGACCCTTAGAATCAAATGCCGTGCCAACCGGCCGGAGTTCGCTAATGGATTATGAATCCGAATATTTTCCCGCATTGCGGGAGGCGGGCAGCCCTGCGCTATTCCGCCGCGCCTAAAATCTAATCAGACTGGCTCAATTCGTGAGCAAGCCAGGGTCCGGACACAATTCTGCTCAGCAGGGGAGCAGTGTTAGGTATTTAGATGGGGTGATGCTGGGCCATTAGGCGGCGTCGCGTGCCGCAAACACCTTGTCGATCAGCCCCCATTCCAGCGCCTGCTGGGCGGACATGAAGTGATCGCGGTCCAGCGTCCGCTCGACGTCGGCTTCGGAACGCCCGCAGTGCTGGGCATAGAGCCGGATGATGCGCCGCTTGGTCTCCTGGATCTCGGTGGCGTGGATCAGGATGTCGGTGGCCTGGCCCTGAAAGCCGCCGAGCGGCTGGTGGACGTGGAGGCTGGCATTGGGAAGCGCGGCGCGGTGCCCGGGCTCGCCGGCCATCAGCAGGAACGAGCCCATGGACCGCGCGGTGCCCATGCACAGCGTGTGAACCGGCGCCTTGATGAACTGCATGGTGTCGTACATCGCAAGTCCGCTGGTGATCACGCCGCCATAGGAGTTGATGTAGAGGTTGATCGGCTTGTTCGGGTTGTCCGCCTCCAGGAACAGCAATTGCGCGCAGACCAGTCCGGACATCGCGTCATTGACCTCGCCGTTCAGGAAGATGATCCGCTCGCGCAACAGCCTCGAATAGATGTCGAACGAGCGTTCGCCGCGGGTGGATTGTTCGACGACCATGGGGACGAGCTGCATCATGTCGCGCATCGGCGACCTCCATTCTGGCAGGTGATGACGTCTCGGATAAAGTTCGCGATCAGGCCGCGCGCATCACGGTGCGGTGGTTGCCGTTGGCCGGCTGCGGCTGTTTTTCCCTGATGTCGCAGGCTTGCTGGATGATGCGAAACCTGGTGCCGCCGGCCTCGTTCGGCTCGATCCGGAAGGTGACATGGCTTTCGCGAAATGGCGGTTCGGGCTCGCGGAGCCGGTAACGCACCTCTTCGCCTGTGATCGTTGCTTCCGGCTCGGCGCCGGCGAGATCGGCATCCGGCAGCCAGCGTTCGCGCAGCGCCGGAATGGTGACCGCGCGCCATACTTTTTCAGGCGGCGCGTCGAGCTCGTATTCGATCACCAGGGTTGTGTCCGCATCAGGCTCGACCGTGTCGCTCATTGATCCATGTCCTTCAGCAGGTCGGAGAGCGCTTCGATGCGCTTCGGCCAATAGGCGCGGTAGCGGGCGAGCCAGGTCCCGATGCTGGCGATGCCGTCCGGGTCGACCTCGTAATTGACGAAGCGGCCTTGCCGCTGCTCGCGCACCAGGCCGGCCGCGCGCAGCACCGCGAGATGCTGCGACATTGCCGGCTGGCTGATCTCAAGGCCATCGCGCAGCGCGCTGGCGTTGAGGCTGCCGCCCGCGAGCTTTTCGAACACCTTGCGGCGCGTTGGGTCGGCCAGTGCCTTGAAGATGTCGGCTTCGATCATGCCAACACATAAGCATACACTTATGTGTTGCGCAAGCCCGAACTGTTTCCACGCCGCGCCGCTTGGGTGCTTTGCATGGGGTTGTTTTGCGGATTCGCCGTCGCGGCGATCGCTACTGCAACGCCTCGCCGTGCTGCGAGATGTCGAGACCCTCGAGCTCCTGCTGGGTCGAGACCCGCAGCGGCACGAAGGCCGAGACCAGCTTGAGCAGCACGAAGGTGACGACGCCGCACCAGAGCGCCGTAACGATGACGCCGTAGAGCTGGATCAGCAGTTGCTTCGGATTGCCTTCGAGCAGGCCGGAGGTGCCGCCGATCGCCGAGACTGCGAACATGCCCGCGAGCAGGGTGCCGGTCAGGCCGCCGATGCCGTGCACGCCGAACACGTCGAGCGAGTCGTCATAGCGGAAGCGATGCTTGAGCCAGGTACAGGCCCAGTAGCAGATCAGGCCGGCGAGGATGCCGATGATGACGCCGTGCCACGGCGCGACGAAGCCGGAGGCCGGGGTGATGGTGCCGAGCCCTGCGACCGCGCCCGAGATCATGCCGAGCACCGACGGCTTGCGGCGGGTTGCCCATTCGATCGCGCCCCAGGTCAGCGCGCCGGCGCAGGCTGCAAGATGCGTGGCGGTGATGGCAAACACGGCGCGCGAATTGGCCGCGAGCGCCGAGCCGCCGTTGAAGCCGAACCAGCCGACCCACAGCAGCCCGGTGCCGACCACCGCGAGCGACAGATCGAACGGCGACAGATTGTCATGGCCATAGCCGTGCCGGTTGCCCATCACCTTGGCCGCGACCAGCCCGCTGATGCCGGCGGACAGATGCACGACGAGGCCGCCGGCGAAATCCAGCACGCCCGCCGAGGCGAGGAAGCCGCCGCCCCACACCCAATGCGCCAGCGGCACATAGGCGAAGATGAACCAGCCGATCGAGAACAGCACATAGGCCGAGAACCGCATGCGGTCGGCGACCGAGCCTGCGACCAGCGCCACCGTGATGATCGCGAACGTCATCTGGTACAGCATGAACAGCGCTTCCGGGATGGTCTTGGCCGCCGGATTGACGCTGTCCATGGTGATGCCGGCCAGGAACCAGCTGTCGAGCGAGCCGAGCCAGGGACCGTTGCCGACGAAGGTCAGCGAATAGCCGAAGGTGACCCAGAGGATCGAGATCAGCGCAACCGCGGTGAGGCTCTGCGCCATCGTCGCCAGCACGTTCTTCTTGCGCACCATGCCGGAGTAGAACAGCGCGAGCCCCGGGATCGTCATCATCAGCACCAGCGCGGTGGCGACGATCATCCAGGCGGTGTCGGCGGCGTTGATGCCGGGATTGGCAGCCGAATTGGCTGCGGCGTCTTGCGCGAAGGCCGGCGCAGCCTGCGCGAACAACATTGCAGCAGTGATCGGCGCAGCTGAACTCGCTGCACGAAGAGCCCGTGCCCCCATCATCATTCCCCGGCGTGTCGCAGTTTTTGGTGCGGATTTTTTGCCGCGCACCGGCGTCGTTGCCGGCGGCGTTTTGATCAAGTTCAGAGCGCGTCGTTATCGGTCTCGCCGGTGCGGATGCGCAGGGCGTGGTCGATCGGCGTCACGAAGATCTTGCCGTCGCCGATCTGGCCGGTGCGGGCATGCTGGGTGATGACGCTGACCGCCTGCTCGGCGAGGTTGGAATCGACCGCGATCTCGATCCTGAGCTTGGGCAGGAAGTTCACGACATATTCGGCGCCGCGATAGATCTCGGTGTGGCCCTTCTGGCGGCCATAGCCCTTCACCTCGGTCACCGTCATGCCATGGACGCCGATCGCGGTCAGCGCCTGGCGTACCTCATCGAGCTTGAACGGTTTGATGATCGCGACGACGAGTTTCATGGTTCAGGCCTTCATTCCCTTGAGGTTTTCCGGGTGCGCCCGTCCCCGGAACGGCACCCACCGCCTCCAGAAGCGGCAATTTGCGATCTGGAGCCAGCGTTTTCGGGTCCGCCAAATCTGGCAGCTTTCTGGGCAAATGGCATAAAAAAGTTGCAGGTTGAAGGGGAAAACGTGCGCAGCGCATGAACTCCGTCACTGTACGGGACGACAACCGTCGGCCAGAATATGGCTTTCCCGCCCCGGCCAGCGGTCCTGCTGGCTCATTCTCGTCACAGCGCGGGCACCCGCGCCCCGAGGAAACAAGAAAATGTCGAACCGAAACTGGTTTTATGCATCCGACGGCCAGCAGAAGGGCCCCTTGCCGGAGGCTCAGCTCCGCGACCTGATCACCCGTGGCATGGTGCGGGCGGACACCCTGGTGTGGACCGAGGGCATGGCCGGCTGGCAGAAGGCCGGGGAGATTCCAGGCCTGGTTCCGAGCGCGGGCGCGCCGCCGGCGTTCCCGCAGGCCGGCGGACCGCCGCCGGTGGTGGCCTCCGGAAGCTATAGCGGAGGCGCGCTGTCGGCCGATTTCCCGATCTGGGGCCTGTTCGGACGCAGCCTTTTGATGTTCATCGGCCAGATCCTCGTGATCCCGGCGCCGTGGACCGCGACCGGCCTGTATCGTTGGGCCATCCCGTACATCCGCGTGCCGGGCCGCCCGAACCTCGGCTTCACCGGCCAGCCGCTCGACATCTGGTACGCCTTCATCGTGCTCGGTCTTCTGACCTATGCCGGAGTTGCCGACAGCAACATCGTCACGCTGCTCTCGCTGCTGTTGCAGGGCTTCCTGAGCTGGATGATCGTGCGCTGGATCATCGGCCGCCTCAGCTCCAACGGCGAGCAGCTGCCGATCTCGTTCAAGGGCAGCCCGCTGGTCTATGTCGGCTGGTACGTCCTGATGGTGATCGCGACCATCACCATCGTCGGCTGGGCCTGGGTGCTGACCGCCTGGATGCGCTGGATTTGCAGCAACATCGAAGGCACCCGCCGCGAGGTCTCCTTCAATGCATCCGGACTCGAGGTGCTGTGGCGGACCATCGTGACCTCGATCGCCTGCGCCTTCCTGATCCCGATCCCGTGGATGCTGCGCTGGTACGCCAACTGGTTCATCTCGCAGTTCGCGCTGACCGAGCGCGGCGCCTACGCAGGTAGCTAAGAGCTATTGCGTTCGCGCACCGAACCTTCTTGCGCGACGGACGCCACCAGCGTGCCGTCGGGCTTGAAGATCAGGCCGCGGGTCAGGCCGCGGCCCGACTGCGCGCTCGGCGAATCCTGCGAATAAAGCAGCCATTCGTCGGCGCGGAACGGGCGGTGAAACCACATCGCGTGATCGAGGCTCGCCGGCATCATGCGGCGATCGAACAGCGTGCGGCCGTAGCGCGCCATCACGGCATCGAGCAGCGAGAAGTCCGACGCATAGGCCAGCGCGCACAGATGCAGCGCCGGATCGTCGGGCAGCTTCGCCGCGGTGCGGATCCAGACATGGATGCGGCCGTCGTCGATCTTCTGGCCGAAATAGCGGCCGAGCTCGACCGGGCGCAGCTCGATCGGCCGGTCGCTCTCGTAATAGCGGCGGATGAACTCCGGCATCTCCTTGAACATCGGCTGCTTCGAGACTTCCTCCGCGGTCAGCTTCTCCGGCGGCGGCACGTCGGGCATCTTCTCCTGGTGATTGAAGTTGCTCTCTTCGTCGGAATGGAACGAGACCATGATGGAGAAGATCGCGTTGCCGTGCTGGATCGCGGTGACGCGGCGGGTGGTGTAGCTCTTGCCGTCGCGCAGCCGCTCGACCTGGTAGATGATCGGGATCTGCGGGTCGCCGGGCAGGATGAAATAGCAATGGATCGAGTGCGGCAGCCGGCCCTCGACGGTGCGGCAGGCCGCGACCATGGCCTGGCCGATCACCTGGCCGCCGAACACGCGCTGCCAGCTCGTCTTCGGGCTGTTGCCGCGGAACAAATTCACCTCGAGCTGCTCGAGATCGAGGATGGACAGCAGGTCGATCAGGCTCTTGGACATGGGGTGCTCTCTTTCGTCATTCCGGCGCTCGCGAAGCGAGAGCCCGGAATCCATTCATCCACGCAACATGCGGCTTGATGGATTCCAGGCTCACGCTGCGCGTGCCCCGGAATGACGACCGTTGAATTATGGCCTTGTTTCTGCCCCCTGTTTCGCCCAGCTAATATCAGGTAGCAAGCACAGTCTGATGGCGTGAGGCGCGTAGGGAAAAGGCATGCCGGCACAGCGAAGTATTGTCATCTGCGGGGGTGCATTCGCCGGTCTGGCGCTGGCCGTGGCGTTGCGCCAGGGGCTGGGGCCGGACGTTCCGGTGATCGTGGCCGATCCGGCACTGAGCCAGCGCCCGAGCCGCGATCCCCGGGCGACCGCGATCGTGGCGGCCTGCCGGCGGCTGTTCGAGACCCTCGGCGTGTGGGGCCAGGTGGCGCCGACCGCGCAGCCGATCACCGACATGGTGGTGACCGACTCCAAGCTGGAGGACGCGACCCGCCCGGTGTTTCTGACCTTCGCCGGCAATGTCGAGCCCGGCGAGCCTTTCGCCCATATGGTCGAGAACCGCTATTTGATCGATGCGCTGGCGGCGCGGGCCGAAGCCGAAGGCGTCGAGCTGCGCGCGACCGCGGTGTCGAGCTTCGCCTCGCGGCCCGACGGCGTCAGCGTCACCTTGGCCGACGACGCCGAGATCGATGCGAGCCTGCTGGTCGCCGCCGACGGCGCGCGCTCGAAGCTGCGCGAACGGGCCGGGATCGCGACCCATGGCTGGGACTATGATCAATCCGGCATCGTGGTCACGGTCGGGCATGAGCGCGAGCATCATGGCCGCGCCGAGGAGCATTTCCTGCCCGCGGGCCCGTTCGCGATCCTGCCGCTGACCGGCAACCGTTCGTCGCTGGTGTGGACCGAGACGCGCAAGGACGCCGCGCGCATCACGGCTTTGAGCGCCGAGGAATTCCACGCCGAGCTCGAGCAACGCTTCGGCCTGCATCTCGGCGAGATCAAGCCGCTCGACAAGCCGCGCGCGTTTCCGCTCGGCTATTTCGTCGCGCGCTCCTTCATCGCCGAACGGCTGGCATTGATCGGCGATGCCGCCCACGTGATCCATCCGATCGCGGGGCAGGGACTCAATATGGGCCTGAAGGATGTCGCAGCATTGGCAGAGGTCGTGGTCGACGCGGCGCGGCTCGGCATGGATCTCGGACAGGCCGACGTACTCGAGCGCTACCAGCGCTGGCGCCGCTTCGACACGATGGCGATGGGCGTTGCCACCAACGCGCTGAACTTTCTGTTCTCCAACGAATCGACATTGCTGCGCACCGTGCGCGACATCGGTCTCGGCCTGGTCGATCGCGCGCCGCCGCTGAAGGGCATGTTCATCCGCCAGGCGGCGGGACTGTCGGGCGAAGTGCCGCGTCTGTTGAAGGGCGAGGCGCTGTAGTCCTCGCTGCGCGACGCATCAGGGGCGCTGCGCGGTGACGAACTCTGCCACTGCGTCGATCATATCGGGGTCGAGCGGCCGCTCTGGCTGATTGTAGCTCGCCATGTCCTCGGCCTGGTCGGTGACGTCGACCAGCAAATGATTCATGTTCGGCAGCCACAGCGATTTGGCTGCGACGTCGGCGGTGGTGAGCGCGAGGAAATCGAGCCGCGGCAGCTGGTGGTCGCGGCCGCCGGCGATGATCAGCGTCGGCCCGGTGATCTTCCGCATCGGATCGACCGGATCCTCGTTGAAGCCGGACGCCATTGCGGGCTGCATCGCCGGCGCGATCGCAAGCCCTGCCGGCGGCGGGTCGACGATCTGCCCGGCCATGATGTCATCGATGGCCTTGCCGATCGGCGCGAACTTGTCCGCCGGCATCTGCTTCTCGAGCTGCGCCTTCAGCACGTCGCCCTGCTTGCGCGCCGCGGTCGCCAGCAGCACCAGCCGGTCGACCGGCACGCGCTGCGCCGCGAGGATCGCGACCAGACCGCCCTCGCTGTGTCCGACCACTGCGACACGCGAGAACCTGCCGCTGCCGCGCAAATAGTCGATCAACGATGCCGCGTCGCCGACGAAGTCCTTGAAGCGGAAGTCCTCTGGACGGCCGAACTCCTTCTTCCATTCGCCGGCGCCGCGCTTGTCGTAGCGCAGCGTCGCGATGCCGCGCGCAACCAGTTGTTCGGAGAGTTTCTTCAGCGTCGCCGGCTTGAGCTGCGGTCCGTTGCCGTCATGGTCGGTCGAGCCGGAGCCGGCGATCAGCAGCGCCACCGGCGGCTTGGCGACGTCGGGTGGGACCGCCAGCACCGCGTCGATCGGGCCGATGCGCAACTTGCTCTCGTCGGCCGACGCGCTCGTCAGCGAAACGAGCAGCAGCAGCCATGTGACGACGGCGCGCATGTGATCCCTTTACCGAAGCATGGTCGAACGTTTCGCGTTTGTCGTGGGGAAAACTGTTTCGCAGTTTTTCAGAACACGCCCTAGTCGATCTTGCGCGCCTCTTCCGGCAGCATGATCGGGATGCCGTCGCGGATCGGATAGGCGAGCTTCGCGGACCGCGAGATCAGCTCCTGCCGCGCGGCGTCGAATTCGAGCGGCCCCTTGGTGATTGGGCACACCAGGATTTCGAGCAGTTTTGGGTCGGCGGTGCTTTCGAGATGGTCGGTCGTGGAATTCATTGCGGTCTCCGGCTTCCCACCGTGTAGCATAGTCAAATGCAGGCTGTCAGCGCTTGGTCATGCGAAGCAGCTCGTCGATCGCCGCCTGTTGCTGCGCCTTCGGCAAGGTCTGCTCGGACAGCGCGTAGCCGATGAACGCCCAATAGAAGATCTGGGCGCGGCCGCGCGCCACGTCGTCGGGGAATCCGGTTTGCAGCAGCAGGGTCTCGATGTAGCCGATCCGGCGCCGGTCGACCTCGAGCACGGCGGCCCGCGTCGTCGCATCGACGGTCGCCCAGCTGCGCACTGCGCGTTCCAGCGCGAGCCGCGCCGAGAAGGTCCGGCGCAGCAACAGCGCCAGCGCGTCGGCGCCCTTCGGAACCGTCTCGAGCTCGGCGATCACCTGCTCGGCCGCGACCTCGCGCCAATGGCTGAGAATCGCGCTGCGGTAGGCGGCGATGTCGGCGAAATGCCAATAGAAGCTGCCGCGCGAGACGCCCATCGCCTTGGCCAGCGGCTCGGCCTTGAGCGCCGTGAAGCCGCGCTTCGCCAGCGTCTTCAGGCCCTGGTCGAGCCAGTCCTTGGCTGAGAGCTGTTCCGTCATGGTTTTCCGTTCGCGCCCGTCGACCATACACAAGTGTATTGACAGGCGCCAGCGACGGATGTTCTATCTGCACTGTCCATACAGTACTGTACGGAGGTGTTGCGATGCGTGATCTGTTGCTGCAAGGCGCCGGAGTGATCGCCATCCTGGTCAGCCTGATCCATGGCGTGCTCGGCGAGACCAAAATATTCGCGCGCGCCACGATCGAGCCGCCGCGACTGCGTTTCCTGCTCCATCTGGTCTATCAGGCGGGTACGGTGGCCTGGATCGGCGGCGGTGTGCTGCTGGTCGCTGCGCCCGCAATGGCGTCCGACGCCGCGCGGCACTGGATCGTGGTGACGCTCGGCATCGTGTTCGGCTTCGCCGCGCTGGCTAATGCAGTCGCGACCCGCTTCCGGCACTTCGGCTGGATGGCGATGAGCGCCGTCGTGGCGCTCGCGGTCGCCGGCTATTAGCGGAGGGCAACCATGACGAATGATCGTGTCGGCCAGGGCGTCTCCAACGGAGCGGGATTCGATCTGGAGCGTTTGATTGCGACCAATGCGTCGGCGGCGTTCAATCGGCTTGTCGGCCTCGAAGTCGTCTGCGCCGGTGCCGGTGAAGTCGAGCTGCGCATGCCGTGGCGCGACGATCTCACCCAGTATGCGGGGCACCTGCATGCCGGCATGATCGCGGCTCTGCTCGATACCGCATGCGGCTTCGCCGCGGCGTCGATCGTAGGCTCGGTCACCGCATCGCATTTCTCGATGAACTGTCTGAGGCCGGCCGTGGGCCGCTGCTTCGTTGCCAAAGGCACCACGTTGCGTGCCGGGCGCCGGCAGATTTTTGCGCGCGCCGAATTGTTTGTGGAGAACGAGCAGGGCGAGCTATCGCTGGTCGCAACCGGAGAGACCGTGCTCGTACCGCTCGAGGCTTGAAGCAACGCGAAGTGATGCGGCTACAGAATTTATGGAGCCATCAATTTCCGTGTGGAATCGGCTTACGCGCGGATAACCATGCGACCAAAAGTTGCAGAAAATTATCGAGACGACAATTCAATCGGCCTAGCTTGTCGGCACGGACAACCATGGACCGATGCATGTTTCGCGTTCTTACGTGTCTTTCAGGTGAGCATGACTGGCGGCTCGTTTTGCTCGCCGGACTGGTCTGCTTCGTCGCCAGCATTGTCGCCGTCAACATCTTCCATCGCGCGATCGCATCGCAGGCGCGGACGCGGCTGATCTGGATCGCGATCGCGGGGGCTGCGATCGGCTACGGCATCTGGGCCACGCATTTCATTGCCATGCTCGCCTACGAGCCCGGCGTCCCGACCGGCTACGGCATCTCGCTGACCGCGCTGTCGCTCGCCGTGGCGATGATGCTGACCTCATGCGGCCTCGGCCTCGCCGCCAGCGATTCGAGCGGCGGCTGGCGTGCACCGGTCGGCGGCGCCGTGATCGGCGTCGGCATCGCCAGCATGCACTATCTCGGAATGTGGGCACTCGAAGTGCCGGGCCGCGTGGTCTGGTCGACCGATCTCGTGGTGGCCTCCATCGCGTTCGGCATGCTGTTCGGCTACGCTGCGCTGTCGGTCGCGGTCCGACACCAGGATCGCTGGATGTCGCTCGTCGCGGCGGTGCTGCTGACGCTTGCGATCGTGTCGCATCATTTCACCGCGATGGGCGCGGTCGAGATCGTCCCGGATCCGTCGTTGAGTCCGGAAGCGATGTCGCTCTCGCCGGCGTTCCTTGCCATCGTGATCGCGGGCGTCGCGCTCTCGGTGCTCGGGATGAGCCTGGTCGGCGTGCTCGCGGACCGCCGGCTGGCGCTGCGCACCCACCGCTTCGAGGAGATCATCAGCCAGCTGTCGCTGGCGCGACAACAGGTCGAGGCGTCGCAGAAGGAGCTGGAGGAGCAGAGGCTCCGGCTCGACACTGCGATCAACCACATGGGGGAGGGGCTCTGCATGTTCGACGCGGAGAAGCGCCTCGTCGTGTGCAACGAACGCTACGCCAAGATGTACCGGCTGCCGCCCGAATTGCTGCTGCCCGGCACTGCGCATCGCGAGATCATCACGCATCGGATCGCCAACGGCGTCCTCAAGGGCGAGACCAGCGACAGTGCCGCGACCCAGGTGCTGGCGACATTGAATGCGTTGCCGGCCGACCAGATCAGCAGCCGGGTCGACGAGCTTGCCGACGGCCGCCTGATCTGCGTGACGCGGCAGCCGATGCCCGGCGGCGGCTGGGTGGCGACGCACCGCGACGTCACCGAGCAGCGGCGCTCCGAGGCCAAGATCACCTACATGGCGCAACACGACGCGCTGACCGACCTGCCGAACCGCGTGCTGCTCAAGGAGTGGATGGAGCAGGCGCTCTCCGGCGCGAGATGCGGCGGACCAAGCCTTGCAGTGCTGATGCTCGATCTCGATCGCTTCAAGGAGGTCAACGACACGCTCGGGCATCCGGCGGGCGATGCGCTGCTCAAGTCGGTGGCCGCACGGTTGCGCAGATGCGTCGGCGACACCACGCTGGTCGCGCGGCTCGGCGGCGACGAGTTCGCCGTCATCGACTACGTCACCGATCCGGTTGCGGAAGCCGGCGTGCTTGCCGAGAAGATCAGAAAGGCGCTCAGCGAGCCGATCGATCTCGGCCACCACCGGGTGAGCACCAGCACCAGCATCGGCATCGCGATCGCGCCGCGCGACGGCACCGATTCGGACGAGATCCTGCGCAGCGCCGACCTTGCGCTCTACTCGGCCAAGAGCGGCGGGCGCGGCTCGTTCCGTTTCTTCGAGCCGGAGCTCGACCGGTTGCTGCAATCCCGCCGCGGCCTCGAGCGCGACATGCGCAGCGCGCTCGCCAACGGCGAGTTCGAGTTGCACTATCAGCCGTTCATCCATGTCGCGAGCGGCGAGACCTGCGGCTTCGAGGCGCTGTTGCGGTGGCATCACCCGCAACGCGGCATGGTGTCGCCGGCGCAGTTCATCCCGCTGGCGGAAGAGACCGGCCTGATCGTGCCGCTCGGGGAATGGGTGATGCGTACCGCCTGCGCCGAAGCCGCCAAATGGCCCGACGATCTCAAGATCGCGATCAACCTGTCACCGGTGCAGTTCAGGAGCCCGGAGCTGGTGCCGGTGATCGTGCAGGCGTTGGCAAACGCCGGAGTTTCGCCTGACAGGCTCGAGCTCGAGGTCACCGAGACGGCGATCATCCAGGACAGCGAAGCGGTGTTTGCAGCGCTCAGCCAATTGCACGATCTCGGGGTACGGATCGCGCTCGACGATTTCGGCACCGGCTACTCGTCGCTGAGCTTCCTTCAGAAGTTTCCGTTCGACAAGGTCAAGATCGACCGCAGCTTCGTCTCCGAACTCGCGGGGGCAACCGACGAGTCGCGCAGGATCGCGCGTGCGATCGTTCGGTTCGCGGTCAGCCTCGGCAAGACGACGACGGCCGAAGGCGTCGAAACCAGGGAGCAGCTCGACATTCTCCGCGCGGATTCCTGCGTCGAAGTGCAGGGCTTCCACTTCAGCCCGCCGGTCCAGAGCGAGAAAGTCGCGCAAATGATCGGTGGACGGGCCGTGGCGGCCGCCGAACGTCCGGTGGTTCGCCTCGCAATGGCGGGTGCCGCGTCCTGATCGGGTGCGGATGAGGCGTAAGGCCGCAGCCGAGCGGCAAAACCGGATTGCGCGTGGAGATCAAAGCGGTTTTCGCGACCGCTAGAATGGCTCTAAAGCGCCGTGCAAACCGCGCTTGCTTGACTTGGCGATCACCGCAGTTTTGCTCACGCATGTGTCCGGGCGCGATGGCGCCATCGGGCATCATCGTCAATGGAGGGGAGATCCGCGTGAGAATTATCTTGAGCGCTGCGCTTGCAGCCTGTGTGCTCGGACTGGCGGGGTCGGCGGCGCTGGCCGACGGCTACAAGGATTGCACCAAGCTCGACAAGGCGTCGTGGAAGCCGGCGAGCGATGCCGAAGCCAAGGCCAAGGCCGCCGGCTACGAGGTGCGCCGCTCGAAGATCGAGGGCTCCTGCTACGAGGTGTATGGCGTCAAGGAAGGCAAGCTCTACGAGCTGTTCTACAGCCCGGAGGATCTCAGCCTGAAGCACACGATCGCCAAGTGAACGGCCAAGTGAGCCACCGAGTGAAGCAGGCGCGATGACGAAGGCGGCGCCGGGTGCCCGCGGCGCGGCCAGCGTGCAGGTCTGGGACCTGCCGCTGCGGCTCTGGCACTGGGCGCTCGCCATCCTTGTCCTGATCGCATGGCTGACGCCCAATGCCTATGACCGGCTGCACCGGATCGCGGGTTATGCGGTGATCGGGCTCTTGGCGTTCCGGTTGATCTGGGGCTTTGCCGGCACGCGCTATGCGCGTTTCGGCAGGCTCGGTGTCCGGCTGCGCGCCGCACCGCGTTACATCTGGAATCTGCGCCGCGGCATCACCGGCCGCTATATCGGGCTCAACCCCGCGGGCACCGCGATGCTGGTGACGCTGCTGCTGTTGCTTGCGGTCTCGGCGATCACGGGGGCGATGGCGGTCACCGTGACCTTCTTCGGCGTGTGGTGGGTCGAGGATACCCATGCCTACGCCTCGGATGCGGTCATCATCCTGGTGGGGCTGCACGTGCTCGGCGTCATCGTGGTCGGCTTGCTACAGCGTCAGAACCTGGTGCGCGCGATGTTCACGGGACGCAAGCGGCTGCGCAATCGCTGATCGCGAAACCGGTGGCTACTGCACCGGCGGGTCGCCCGACGTGCGCTTCTTGGCGAGGTCCATTTCGGTGACCGCGATCAGGATCTCGGCCCGGGTCTTCAGGTCGGGCGCCTCGAGCATCGCCTGCTTCTCGGCCGGACCATAGGGCGACATCATCGCCAGCGCATTGACCAGCGCCTCGTTGGGCGCGGATTCGATGCCGTCCCAGTCGACCTTCAGATTGTTGGCTTCGAGGAAATCGGCGAGCACCTCGAGCAGCGCCTTGCGGTCGACGGCGTCTTCGCCCTTGCGCGCGGTGAAGTCGCCGATGAATGAGAAGAAATCGACCTTGCACTGCCGGTACGGGGTCTGCACGGTCAGCTCCTCGACCACCTTGAAGCGCGCGACGCCGGTCAGTTCGAGGATGTAGCGGCCGTCGCCGGATTCGGCGAGCTGGGTGATGCGGCCGACGCAGCCGATGCGGAACAGCGCCGGCCTCGCCTCCTTGTGCGAATGCGCCACGTCGGGCTGGATCATCCCGATCAGGCGATGACCGTCGCGCAGCGCGTCGTCGATCATCGCGAGATAGCGCGGCTCGAAGATGTTCAGCGGCATCTGGCCGCGCGGCAACAGCAGCGCGCCGGGCAGCGGGAACACCGGGATCACCTCCGGCAGCTCGCCGGGCCCGCGATATTCGGCATTGATCGGCATTTGCGGTCCCGCTGCTGTGACGGGCGAATCTTACGAGAACAGGATGGTCGACAACCGCCTGCGCCCCTCGACGGTTGCTTCATCGGTGCCGCCCCACGCCTCGAAGAACTGCACCAGCTGCTTGCGCGCGCCGTCGTCGTTCCACTTGCGGTCGCGCTTGACGATGGCGAGCAGCTGCTCGGTCGCTTCAGTGCGCTTGCCCATCGCATTGAGCGCGGTTGCGAGATCGAACCTGGCCTGATGATCGAGCGGGTTTGCGGCGACTTTCTGTTCCAGCTCCGCGATCGGACCGACCGACTGCGCCTGCTCGGCGAGCTCGATCGCCGTCTGCACCGCCTTCACCGCGGCGTCGTTGCGCTTGGATTCCGGGACCATCGCGAGCGTCTGCTTGGCCTGCTCCACCGCACCCGACGTCATGTAGCATTTGGCGAGGCCGGCAAGGGCTGCGATGTTGGTGGCGTCGTGCGCCAGCACCTCGGCATAGATCTGCGCGGCCGCCTCGGCGTCGCCCTCGGCGAGCACGGCATCGGCCTCGGCCAGGATCTCGGTCAGATTGGGCTCGCCGGCGGCCGGGACGCCCTTGGTGATCTTGTCGATGAAGGCGTTGAGCTGGCTCTCCGGCACCGCGCCCATGAAGCCATCGGCGGGCTGGCCGTTGACGAAGGCGATCACGGCCGGGATCGACTGGATGCCCATCTGGCCCGGGATCTGCGGGTGGTCGTCGATGTTCATCTTGACCAGCTTGACCCGGCCCTTGGCGTTGCGGACCGCCTTTTCAAGCATCGGCGTGAGCTGACGGCACGGACCGCACCAGGGCGCCCAGAAGTCGATCAGCACCGGCTGACGGCGCGATTCCTCGATGACGTCCTTG
Organism: Bradyrhizobium sp. UBA2491; assembly: GCF_002341725.1. Classification (NCBI taxonomy): domain Bacteria; kingdom Pseudomonadati; phylum Pseudomonadota; class Alphaproteobacteria; order Hyphomicrobiales; family Nitrobacteraceae; genus Bradyrhizobium; species Bradyrhizobium sp. UBA2491. Next base: position 64,729 of record NZ_DDOP01000056.1, on the reverse strand, counting down.
ACGAAGGTCTGGGTCGTCGTCTCCTTGATCAGATCGGGCGCTGCCTGGGGCGTGGGGCCGCCCTGCTCCATTATCGTCACGTTGTCCTCGCCTGGTCGTCTGAGGTCAAAAATTATGGGGGCGTTCTAGCACGCTCCGCACGGCCGGTTCAGCCGTTCTGTCAGGCTAGAGCATGATCCCGGAAAAGTGGGAACCGGTTTTCCGCAAGATCACGCCCAGTAAATGGCGGTCAGTCGGCAAATTTCAATCGCCGGCCGCCCGGCCGGGTTCGATCGGGGACTCCGGATTTCAACGCCATCCCACCGGGTGGACCTCGACTCGAATCGCCCCGGAACGCGATCGCCTTGCGGCCCGTTCCGGCAGAAGCGCAAAAAGAAATCCAGCAGGATCGTCAAATTCGGTCGATTCGGGGTCAATTTTTAAGGAAACCACCCGATTTCGTGAGTCCCGGACCGCGCTCTTGTGTTGCATTCGCGAGCGGCTTTTGGCATAGGTCTGCCGTTGCCGGCGAGCGATCGCCGCCATTTCGGACGCGGGTGTAGCTCAGTGGTAGAGCACGACCTTGCCAAGGTCGGGGTCGAGGGTTCGAGCCCCTTCGCCCGCTCCAAACATCTCGCTGACCGAATATCTCGCTGACACAGCTGACAATCTGATGAAGGCCCGCCCGTCGAAGCGGGCTTTTTTGTTGTCCGGGCGCGGGTCGCGAACCCGGAGGCAAGATGCCGCGGGCCGCACGAGGGCCGCTTCCGGCCTTGAGCGTCAGATGGTGCATTCTCAAAACTGATAGGAATCTGTGGTTGTGTCGGCCGATCCACTCCCGGCCCGGCAAGCAACTGCAAGAAATTGAATGATCGGTTGGACCCCAGCTTCCGGATTGAACCGCCGTCTGGCTCGCGCGGGCGTTGCTGTGCTGGTCGTGATCGTTGGCGGCTGGGCATGTCCGCCGGCTTCAGCGCAGCAATTGCCGAGCGACTCGGCCTACACCCCGGCGCCCAATTTCTTTGCCATGCCCGGCTTTGCGCCGGCGCCTGAGTTTGAGCCCGCCGAGCAACCGCGGCGGCGGGTCTACATCACGACGCGATCGGGCGGCGGCTGGCGCAACTTCTGCGTCAGGACCTGCGATGGCCGCTTCTTCCCGCTGCCGCAGGTGAGCGAGGCGGTGGATGTCAGGGCGTGCGAGGCCGCCTGCCCCGCCGCCGAGGTGAAGCTGTATTCCGGCTCCGACATCGACAGCGCCCGAACCGAAGCGGGCGAGACCTACAAGGCGCTGGCGAATGCCTTCCGCTTCCAGCGCGAGATCGTGCCGCAATGCACGTGCAACGCCAGTGCGTCGACCGGCCTGTCGCCGATCGCGATCGAGGACGACATGACGTTGCGGACCGGCGACATCGTCGCCGCCGATGACGGCTTCAAGATCGCGGCGATCTCCGGCGGGCAGCGCCGCAGCGTTTTATTCAGGCCGCTGTCGAAGGCCAAGGCGCAAGCGCTCGGTCTCGCGCGCCTCTCGGCGCGTTAGCGGCGATTCCGAGCGTTAGCTTCATTCGAATATTACGCCGCAGTGCAGAATGCCTTGTTATCAGGCAGCGTGTGCGGGAAAATTTCGTTTCAAATTTCGTCTCAACTTGTTTTGACGCAGCGCACACTGCTGCATGCGCTTTTCAGCGTCGATGGATGTGCTACCATTTTGCCGTCTGACCTACCTCACAGACCGCGCCAACCACCATCTCTCAGGGCGTTCAAAATCAATAACAGGCAAGCTGCAACGGCTTGCATAGGGGAGTGACTCGATGAAATCAGCTTTCAATCGATCAATACTTGCGTTCGCGGCGATCGCGCTGCTGGCGGGGAGCACCTTCGCCAATGCGCAGCAACAGACCGACAAGAGCCGCGCGCTGAAGAAATACGAATCCGGCAACAAGGAATTCTGGACCCATCCGCCGGATGACTGGTTCCTCGGCGACGAGACCGAAGCGCAGAAGGGCCTTGCCCCGCCGTCCGGTCCGCCGACCGGCGCCTCCGACGCCGAACTCGCCACCATGATGAAGAAGATCAAGCTGCCGCCGGGCTTCAAGATCGAGGTCTATGCCTCGAACGTGCTCGCGGCGCGGCAGATGGCCTGGGGCGACAAGGGCACGCTGTTCGTCGGCTCGTTCGGCCTCGGCAACGTCTACGCGATCAAGGACAACAACGGCAAGAAAGAGGTCAAGACCATCCTCAAGGGCCTCAACATGCCGACCGGCCTCGCCTTCCGCGACGGCGCGCTCTACGTCATCGCGGTCGACAAGCTGATCAAGTACGACAACGCCGAGGCCAATCTCGACAATCTCGGCCAGGGCAAGGTGGTGTATGACGACATGCCGTCCTATGCGGCGCATGGCTGGAAGTACATCGCCGTCGACAAGGACGGCTGGTTCTACATTCCGTTCGGACCGCCCTTCAACATCGGCATCCCGCCGACCTCGGTGTCGCAGATCCGCCGCGTCGATCCCAAGACCGGCAACGCAGAGATCTGGGCGCTCGGCGTGCGCAACTCGGTCGGCGGCGACGTCGATCCGCGCACCGGCAAGTACTGGTTCACCGAAAACGCCCGTGACTGGATCAGCGACGATCTGCCGAGCGACAAGCTCAACATGATCTCGAAGATCGGCGAGCATTTCGGCTATCCCTATTGCCACCAGGGCAATTTGCCGGACACCAAGTTCGCGATGGGTCACAAGTGCTCGGAGTTCACCCCGCCAGTCTACAATCTCGGCGCGCACGTGGCTCCGCTCGGCATGAAGTTCTATACCGGCAGCCAATTCCCGGCCGATTACAAGAACGCGATCCTGATCGCCGAGCATGGCTCCTGGAACCGGCACAAGTACCAGGGCGGCCGCATCGTGAAGATCACCGCGAGCCCGGACGGCAAGAATGCCAAGCAGGAAATCTTCGCATCCGGCTGGATCGAGGGTGACCAGGGTTATCTCGGCCGTCCCGCCGATATCCTGCTCGACAAGGATGGCTCCATCCTCGTCGCCGACGACTGGGCCGGTGCGATCTATCGCATCAGCTACAGCAAGAAGTAACGGCTGAACGCATTGAGGGGCTGCGGTGGCCGTGAGGCATCCGCAGCCTCTGTTGCGATCAACCGCGGAACCACCTCCTCATGCCCGGACTTGCCGCCTTCGCCGAGGCTACGGCGTGCCTCAGACCGAGGCCTCGTCGAAGCCTTGGCGAAGACGGGATCCGGGCATCCATCCCAACAAGAACCCTTTAGCAAGCACGATGGGTTGCCGGGCTGAGCCAGGCAATGACAGCCGGAGAAACTGACAATGCGTCATGCGTCGCTCGGAATTCTGTCAGCGGCCATCCTGCTGGCATCGTCGGCCCAGGCGGCCGACGTCGCCGCCGGCAAGGAGAAGGCCGAAATCTGCGCCGGCTGTCATGGCGACAACGGCATCTCGCAGACCGAGAACATTCCCTCGCTGGCGGGCCAGCTCGATCAGTTCATTCAATGGCAATTGGTGTTCTTTCGCGCCGGCGCGCGCAAGAACGAGCAGATGCAGCCGATCGTCGAGCAGCTCAACAACGAGGATATCCGCAATCTCGGCGCCTATTTCGCGTCGCTGCCGCCGTTCAAGGGCGGCAAGGACGACAATCCTGACTTGTCCGAAAAGGGCAAGCAGGCCGCCGCCGGCCGCCGCTGCGCGTCATGCCATGGCGACACCTTCGCCGGCACCAAAGTGGCCCGCATCGCCGGCCAGCGCGAGGAATATCTCGTCAAGGCGCTGCACGACTACAAGTCGGGCGTCCGCTCCGGCGGCGCGCAGGCCGCGATGGCCGATGTGGCCTATCCGCTGAGCGACGAGGAGATCACCGCGCTGGCGCATTACCTGGCGCATTTGTAGCGGCAAAAATGGTGTCGTCCCTGCGAAAGCAGGGACCCATAACCACGGGCTTCGATTGTCTTGAACGGATATCAATCCGCTCCGCCTCAAATCGGGAGGCCACGGCGTATGGGTCCCGGCCTTCGCCGGGACGACACTGGTGATATTACGCCTGCCGCTGCTTCTCATACGCCTTGAGATGCGTGTAGGCGGTGCGCAGCTTGGGCACCGGGATCTTGGCCGCATCCGCGCGCACGATCAGGTCGCCGATCACGTGGTCGGCTTCGACCGGCAGCCCGGCCTTGATGTCGCGGAACATCGATGCGGTCATCGGCGAGCCCTCGGTGGTCAGCAGCCCGCGGGTGCGCTGGAAGAACGGGCCGCCGGGTTGATGACCGGCAGCGGCGGCGATCGCGCTGCATTCGTCGAGGATGCCGAGCAGGAAGTCCTTGCCGCCGGGCGCGGCCAGGATGTTGCCGACCGAGGTCCGCATCAGACTGGTGGAGGCGGCGAGCGATGCCAGGAACACCCACTTCTCCCACATGTCCTGCATGATGTGCTCGCTGGCGGCCGCGCCATTGATTGCGGAGAAGGTCTCCGCGATCGCGCGCACCCGGTCCGACGTCCCGCCGGCACGTTCGCCGAAATTCAGCCCCTGCATCGGTTGCAGCTGCACCACCTCGCGCTTCTCGTTCAAGGTCGCCGCGATCGCGCAGAGCCCGCCGAGCACGTGCTGGGCGCCGAATGTCTTGTCGAGCGCATCGAGATGCAGCATGCCGTTGAGCAACGGGATGATCGCGGTCTGGTCGCCGACCGCTGGCGCAAACGACTTGATCGCGTCCTCGAGATCGAACGCCTTGCAGCTCAGCAGCACGACGTCGAACTTGTCCGAAAGCCGGTCGGCCTGCACGGTCGGCGGATTGCTCAGCGTGACATCGCCGTTCGGGCTCTTGATCACGAGCCCGGCGGAGGCGAGCTCGGCGGCGCGGCGGGGGCGTACCAGGAAAGTGACGTCGCGGCCGGCCTGAAGCATCCGGCCGCCGAAGTAACCGCCGATCGCACCGGCGCCGACCACGAGAACGCGCATGGGAATTTGTCCTTCTTTGTTGTTGCCCGGAAGCCAGGGGCGAATGGGGAATGGCGGATAAATAGGGATCTGAACCGGCTATTCGCTACTCGCTATTCGCCGTCAGCTCATCTCACTTTCCCGACACCAATTCCTCGACTTCGCGCAGCTGCTCCTTGCCGAAGAAGATCTCCTTGCCGACGAAGAAGGTCGGTGAGCCGAATGCGCCACGCTCCACGGCGTGCTGGGTGTTTTCGATCAGCTTCGCCTTGACGTCGGCATCCTGCGCACGCGCGAACAGCTTGGCCGCATCGAGCCCGGAGGAGGCGATGGCTTTGCCGGCGATTTCGGGATCGTCCATCTTCTTCGGTTCGACCCACATGTGATGGAAAGCGGCCTCGATATATCTCTCGTACACGCCCTCGAGCTGGGCGGCGACCGCCGCGCGCATCAGGTTCAGCGTATTGACCGGGAAGAACGGGTTCCAGGTGTAGGGCTTGACGCGGAAGCGCTTGAGGAAGCGCTCGGTCTCGATCTTCATGAAATCGGGCTTGTTCTTGACGCCGGCCAGCGTCTCGGCCGGCGACTTGTTGTTGGTGGCCTTGAAGATGCCGCCGAGCAGGATCGGGACATACTCGAACTTGACGCCGGTGCGCTGTTCGATCGCCGGGATCGCCTCATGGCTGAGGAACGCGTTGGGGCTGCCGAAATCGAACAGGAATTGTGGATTTTGGCTCACGGCGGTCTCTCCCTCGGTCTTGTCTGGTATGGGCCTGGTGTAGCATGGACCTGCTGCGGCAGGTGCCATCCGTAGAATATGATAATCATCATGTGAGCCGCCGCGCGCGATGTCAAATCAGCCGCGTGACGGTCTGCTTGCGCCATACCAGCGTGTAATAGGCCATCTGCAACAGGAACATGGTTGCAAAGGTCACCGGATAGGCGATCCAGATGCCGCTGATCCCGATGGCGCGGCTGAGCAGGATCGCGACCGGCACCTCGACCACCGCGATCACCAGGGTCGAGATCAACAGCGGCATCCACACCGTGCCGCCGGCGCGCATCGCGCCGGAAAATACCGTCGCCATGCCGAACAGCACCATGCTCCACAGCACGATGTACAGCAGCTGCTGTGCCAGCGCGAGCACGGCGGGATCGACGATGAAGAAGCCCATCAAGGGTCGCGCGAACAGATAGCCGAGCACCACCAGTCCGCCGGTGAGCCACAGGTTCATCTCGAGCCCGGTCCTGACGATGGCACCGACCTGGCCCGGCTCGCCGCGGCCGATCGCCTGCGCGCCGAAGATCGAGGTCGTGATCGCGATCGAGATCGCCGGGAACTGGACATAGCCGATCACCTGGTTGACCGCGCCATAGGCGGCGGTGGCATCCGAGCCGAAGCCGTTGACGAGGCCGAGCAGCACCAGCTCGGCGAGCGAGACCACCACCATGCCGATCGCGGTCGGAATGCCGAGCCGCAGCACGATGCGGAGCAGGGCGCCGTTCGGCCGCATTGCGCGCAGGAAGGCGGCGTCGAAGGCGAGTGCATGCTTGTGCCGCAGCATGTGGACATGCAGCCACAGCAGCGTCACGACGCCCGAGACGGTGGAGGCGACGGCCGCGCTGGCGACGCCCAGCATCGGCAGGCCGAGCCAGCCACGGATAAGCGCCGGCGTCACCACGAGGCCGGTGATGGTCGAGACCGTCAGCGCAACCAGCGGCGTCACGGTGTCGCCGACGCCGCGCATCATCGCCGTCAGCAGCAGGAACGCGAAGGTGATGGGCATGCTGATCATCATGATCCGTGCATAGGACACCGCCGCGTCGAGCACGTCAGGCGGCGTCGCAAGCGCGACCAGGAGCGGCCGCGTGAACAGGCCGCCTGATATCGCGATCGCAACGGCCAGCAGCAGCGTGACGGTCATGGTGGTGCCGGCGACCGCCTTGACCCGATCGGGTTCGTTGGCGCCCCAGGCCTGGCCGATCATGACGGATGCGCCGGCACTGAGACCGATCACGAATGCGATGAAGAAGAACATCACCGGAAAGAACACCGAGACGGCCGCCAGCGCGTCGACGCCGATCATCTGGCCGAGATAGACGCCGTTGACGGTGCCGAACAACGACTGGAGCACGTTGCTCAGCAGCATCGGCGCCAGGAAGGACAGGAAGGCTTTGCGCAGGGAGGAAGGTGTGGACACGTTCAATTTCCAAAAACTGGACCGCTCAGACGGTCGTGCATCTCAGGCCAGGCGGCACACACCGCCGTCGTCGCTGCCTTCGCAGGGACGACATCTCGTTCGAGGTTACTCGTCCAGTCTGTTCAAAACGCGCTAGTCCGCTTGATCGCTATGGGCGAGCGCGATCACGTGGTCACGGATATCGGCTGGCCAGTCCGCGATCAGGGTCGCGAAGTGGCGCCGGTCGTGTGCGAACAGCGCGCGGATCGCGTCCTCGTAATGCGGCCGGTTGCCGCCCATTGTCGTCATGAAGCGATAGGCCGCTTCCTGCGCGCTGCGCGTGCGATCCTTGTCGCCGCTGGCGCGCCGCGCCTCGTCGACCAGTTTGCGGATCGCAACCGACGCGCCGCCCCTCTGTTGCGCGAGCCAGTCCCAGTGCCGCGGCAACAGCGTGATCTCGCGCGCCACGACGCCGAGCTTCGGACGGCCGGGCCCGCGCGGCGCAACGGACGCGGCGGGTTCCTCGTCACTGCGCGGCGCGAGCTTCGGCAGACGGGCCAGCACGTCGTCGACCGAGCCGCGGAAGTCGATATCGACCAGCGCCGAGGTGCGGCCGTTGAACACCAGGATCGCGGCGTCCTTGCGCTGGTCGAGCAATTGCTTGACGGCGCGGGCAACGTCGCTGAGCTCGCCGGCCGCGATGCGGCGCTCCTTTTCGAAGGCGATATAGGCTGGGGTCATTGCGGGCCTCCCTGGCTGCGCGACATATTGCCCGGGTAATTTCCAATGATCCAGGCGCGTGCATCTCGACTTTCCTGCGTCGGGCTGGCACCAAACGCCGCTCGACCGCGCTGACATTGCAGAGGACGCCCATGCTGACGGTTCACCATCTCAACAATTCCCGCTCGCAGCGCGTGCTGTGGCTGCTCGAGGAATTGGGCGTGCCCTATGAGATCGTGCGCTATCAGCGGCAGCCCGACATGCGGGCGCCGAAGGAGCTGCGCGCGATCCATCCGCTCGGCAAGTCGCCGGTCGTCACCGACAATGGCAACACCATCGCGGAATCCGGCGCGATCCTCGAATACGTCATCGCGACCTACGGCAATGGCCGCCTGATTCCGCAAGCCGATACGCCGGAGCGGCTGCGCTACACCTATTGGCTGCACTATGCCGAGGGCTCGGCGATGACGCCGCTGCTGCTCAAGCTCTTGTTCACGTTGATGCCGAAGCGGGCGCCGGCGCTGTTGCGGCCGCTGGTGCGCAAGGTCTCGAACCAGGCGCTGTCCACGCTGGTCAATCCGCAGCTCAAGCAGCATATGGCCTATTGGGAAAGCGAACTCGGCAAGAGCGAGTGGTTCGCAGGCGGCGAATTCTCCGGCGCCGACATCCAGATGAGCTTCCCGCTCGAGGCTGCCGCTGCGCGCGGTGGGCTCGAGGCGGGCCATCCGCGCTGCGTCGCGTTCCTCGAGCGCATCCACGCGCGCCCGGCCTATGCGCGGGCGCTGGAGAAGGGCGGACCGTACGAGGTCGGTCGATAACGCGGTCATCGCGGCAGCTCGACCAGCGGCAGCAGCCGCGAATCCGCCAGCGCCGCGGTGCGATGTCCGATCCCGGCGAGGTAGGCCTCCGCCACCGCGAAGGCGAGGAACGCGCCGCGGCTCTTTTGCCGGATCAGCATCGCGCGATCCCAGCGCTCGCCTTCGGGCCCGATCAAGAGCGGGCCGCCATTCCCCATGAACAGGATGTCGCCGCCGCTCTTCCGCAAGTGCGGGAGGGTGTGCGCGACATAGCGGTCGTATGCCTCCGCGCCTGATATCGGCTGCGGCGGGGCCAGCTCGGGGCTTTGCGAATAATCGGCGATCTCGCGGAAGCGCAACAGATTGAGCATCACCAATTCGCCTGCGATCTCGCGCTGGGCGAAGTCGCGTCCGGCATTCCAGGTCGGCTCGAGATAGCAGGCGGTGTCCATGGCGGTCGTCTCACGAGGTACGGATGGTCTTTTTTACCCGGGCATAATTGCATTGTCAATAATACCCGGATATAATTAGTTCAGTGAGTCGACAGGAGCCGCGATGAAGACCGAGGACCGCAAGCAAGCCATTGCCGACTACAAGAAGCGCGCGAGCGTTGCCGGCGTGTTCGCGATCCGCTGCCGCGCGACGGGGGAGGTCTGGGTCGGGCAGGCGCCCGATCTCGACAAGATCCAGAACCGGATCTGGTTCACGCTGCGGATGGGCAGCCACCGCAATGCCGGATTGCAGCGCGCCTGGACGGCGCATGGCGCGGAAAGCCTGTCGCTTGAAACGCTGGAGCGGATCGAGGACGAGGAGCTCGCCTACGTGCGCGACACGCTGCTCAAGGAGCGCGTGGCGCATTGGCGCGAGCAGCTGAAGGCGTCTGCGCTGTAGCCTAGCGCGCAGGCAGCGGCTGCACGGTGACGCCGGGCGGCGGCGCGTCGTCGTCCGGCACGAAGAAATCCGACATCAGCGGCACCGAGGGATCGACGCGGTAGTGCTCGAAATCGCGCACGCCATTGGCATAGAGCACCTTGTCGTCGATGCAGAAATGCCCGGTGAATTCGCGTGACGGCCGGGTGATGATCGCATGGGCCGCATCGCCCATGATCTCGGGCGTGCGGCTGGCGCGCATCATGGCGTCGCCGCCGAGCAGGTTGCCGACCGCGGCGGTCGCGATCGTGGTGCGCGGCCACAGCGCGTTGACGGCGACGCCGGCGGATTTCAGTTCGCCCGCGAGCCCCAGCACGCACATGCTCATGCCGAACTTCGCCATCGTGTAGGCGGTCGAATGCTCGAACCATTTCGTCTTCATGTCGAGCGGTGGCGACAGCATCAGGATATGCGGATTCTGCGCCTTCTTCAGATGCGGGATGCAGTATTTCGACACCATGAAGGTGCCGCGGGTGTTGATCCCCATCATCAGGTCGTAGCGCTTCATGTCGGTCGCCTGCGAATTGGTCAGGCTGATGGCGCTGGCATTGTTGACGCAGACGTCGATGCCGCCGAACTCGGCGACGGTCTGCTCGATCGCCGCCATCACCTGCGCCTCGTCCCTGATGTCGCAGATGACAGGCAGTGCCTTGCCGCCGGCGGCGCGGACCTCGTCGGCGGCGGTGTAGATCGTGCCCTTCAGCTTCGGATGCGGCTCGGCGGTCTTGGCCGCGATTGCGACATTGGCGCCGTCACGCGCGGCGCGCAGCGCGATCGCAAGCCCGATGCCGCGGCTCGCACCCGAGATGAACAGCGTCTTGTCTTTGAGCGATGTCATGAGAACCTCCGTGAGGGACGCACGAGACGATGGCCCCCTCTCCCCTTGTGGGAGAGGGTTGGGGGTGAGGGGTATTTCTCCACACGGTGCACCGCGCGGATAGCCCGCGACGCCTCACCCGGATTGCATCTGGTGATGCAATCCGGCCTCTCCCACAGGGGGAGAGGCGAAGCGAGCCGCGCGGCCGTCGCGCCGCTGACAACCCTACCCATCCGCATGCAGCACGCGGCCGCGGGTCTCCGGCAGCGCGTAGGCGGCGATGAAGAACACGCCATAGGCCGCGACGGCAAAGATCGCGATCGCGTTGGCCAGTGTGGTCGTGGTCGAGAGCGCGCCGACCAGGAACGGAAACAGCGCGCCGACGCCGCGGCCGAAATTGTAGCAGAAGCCCTGGCCTGAGCCGCGCAGCCGGGTCGGATACAGCTCGGTCAGGAATGCGCCCATGCCCGAGAAATAGCCCGAGGCAAAGAAGCCGAGCGGGAAGCCCAGCACCCACAGCACCTGGTTGGAGAGCGGCAGCTGGGTGTAGAGCAACACCACCGCGATGGCGCCGAGCGAGAAGATCAGGAACAGGTTGCGGCGGCCGATCCGGTCGGCGAGCCAGGCGCCGACCAGATAGCCGATGAAGGAGCCGACGATCAGCGTCGCGAGGTAGCCGGTCGAGCCGACCACCGACAGCTTGCGCTCGGTGGTGAGGAAGCGCGGCACCCAGAAGGTGATGGCGTAGTAGCCGCCCTGCATGCCGGTACCGACCAGCGAGGCGAGCAACGTGGTCTTCAGGATCGGGCCTTGAAAGATTTCCCACAGCGAGGCGGGTCCGCTGCCGGAGGCCTTCTGCTTCGCCATCGTGGCAGCGGAGATCTCGGGCTCGGTGACGTAGCGGCGCAGATAGAATACGAGCAAGGCCGGCAGCGCGCCGATCACGAACATCCAGCGCCAGGCGTTTTCCGGCGGGAGCACCGAGAACAGCACCGCCTGCGCCAGCACCGCAAAGCCCCAGCCGATCGCCCAGCCCGACTGCACCGAGCCGACCGCGCGGCCGCGATATTGCGGCCGGATCGCCTCGCCGATCAGCACTGCACCCGCGGCCCATTCGCCACCGAAGCCGAGGCCGAGCAGCGCGCGGGCGATCAGCAACTGGTCGAAATTTTGCACCACGGCGCAGACCAGCGAGAAGAACGAGAACCAGATGATGGTGAGCTGCAACGTCTTCACCCGCCCGATCCGGTCGGAGAGATAGCCGCCGAGCCAGCCGCCGACGGCGGAGGCCAGCAGCGTCACGGTTCCGGCGAGCCCGGCAGTGCCGGCGTCGACCTTCCACAGCGTGATGATGGTGCCAATGACCAGCGGATAGATCATGAAATCCATGCCGTCGAGCGTCCAGCCCGAGGCGCAGGCCCAGAACGTGCGCCGTTCCTGCAAATTCATGTCGCGGTAGAAGGCGAGGAGACTGGTGTCCTCGATTTCTGCGACTTCGATCGATTTGGATTCCGCCGTGCTCATCCGCGTTCCCCGGAGAAATTGTTCGCCGGCTGTTTGCGATCCGCGGCCGGAGTTGCGCGGACCGTCAATCTATCGCGATGTCGCAGGCAGGGCAAAGCAGCGTTTGCTCGGTCCTTAGAACGAGATGAAGCTGGATTGTATCGGTCGGCCACGAGCACGTTCACCTCTCCCCGACGGGGAGA
>NZ_DDOP01000056.1:28524-52382 GCF_002341725.1 Bradyrhizobium sp. UBA2491 | reverse complement strand
GGGAGAGGTCGATTTGCGCAGCAAATCGGGTGAGGGCCTGCGGCTCCAACGAGAGAGCAGAACCCCTCACCCGGCGCTACGCGCCGACCTCTCCCAAGGGAGAGGTGAGCCTCGACCGCCGCTCCAGTTCAACCCGATCCCATCGCATTCTAGTATCCCGCGGCCTCCGAGCCACGCGTGCGCGGATCGGGCGCGCCGAGCAGACCATTGGTCGTGACCACGATCGAGTTCGCGGAGGAGTAGCCGAGCGGCTCGACGAGCTTGTGCCCCTTGGCGCGCAGATCGGCGAGCACTGCGTCGGGAAAGCCGCGCTCGATGCGGACCTCGTCGGGCAGCCATTGATGGTGGATGCGCGGCGCGGCGACCGCGGCGGCGATGTCCATCTTGTAGTCGATGACGTCGACGATGATCTGCGTCACCGCCGAGATGATGCGGCTGCCGCCCGGCGATCCCGTCACCAGCACCGGCTTGCCGTCCTTCAGCACGATGGTCGGCGACATCGACGACAACGGGCGCTTGCCCGGCCCCGGCAGATTGGCCTCGAAGCCGACCAGGCCGAAGGCGTTGGAGGCGCCGGGCGCCGCGGTGAAGTCGTCGAGCTCGTTGTTGAGCAACACGCCGGTGCCGTCGGCGACGAGGCCGACGCCATAGGGGAAGTTCAGCGTGTAGGTGTTGCTGACGGCGTTGCCGCCGGCATCGACCACGGAGTAATGCGTGGTGTTGTCGCCCTCATGCGGTTGCTTCGCGTTGCGCACATCGATCCAGGGCGTGGCGCGGGCAAGATCGATGGTCGCGCGTTGCCTGGCGGCATAGGCCTTGTCGACCAGCAATTGCGTCGGCGCATCGACGAAGGCAGGATCGCCGAGATAGCGGGCGCGGTCGGCATAGGCCCGCTTCATCGCCTCGATCATCACATGCAGCGAGGCGGCCGAGCCCTGCTTCATGTCCGACATCTGAAAGCCTTCGAGGATGTTGAGGATCTCCAGCAGCACGACGCCGCCGGAGGACGGCTGCGGCATCGCGACGATGTCATAGCCGCGATAGGTGCCGCGGATCGGCGTGCGGATCACCGGCTGGTAGGATTTCAGATCCGCAAGCGTAAAGATGCCGCCGGCCTGCTTGATGCCGCTGACGAGCTTTTCGGCGACCGCGCCTTCGTAGAAGCCGCGCGGTCCCTGTTCGGCGATCGCGGTCAAAACGCTGGCGAGGTCGCCCTGGACCAGGCGGTCGCCCTCGTGCAGCGGCGTGCCGTCGGCATGTGAGAACGTCTTGGCCGAATTCGGCCAGCGCGACATGCGGCGATACATGTCGGACAACGTATCGGATGTGTCGTCGGTGACGATGAAGCCGTCGCGGGCGAGATCGATCGCGGGCTTGAGGATCTGCGCCAGCGTGAACTTGCCGGAGCCGTATTTCTCAAGCGCCAGCGTCAGGCCCGCGACCGTGCCGGGCACGCCGATCGCAAGCGCGGAGTTGCGCGACTTGTCGGGATCGGGCTTGCCCTCGGCACTGAGGAACATGTCGCGGGTGGCGGCCTGCGGCGCGGTCTCGCGGTAGTCGATCGCGATATCCTCGTTGCGGTCGGCGAGGTGGATCACCATGAAGCCGCCACCGCCGATATTGCCGGCGCGCGGATAGGTCACCGCCATCGCAAAGCCGGTGGCGACCGCGGCGTCGACGGCATTGCCACCCTGCCGCAGGATGTCGGCACCGACCCGCGCAGCGAGTTTCTCCTGTGCCACCACCATGCCGTTTTCGGCGCGAACGCTGCGGGCAGCGTCAGTGGCTGACGGCTCGTAGGCGCGGCGCTGGACCTGGACTTGGCCGAGGGCGGGTGTTGCGATGCCGATCGCCAGGAGAGCGGCAAACAGCCGTCGCGACATCGTTGCTGTCAGCGCCATCGAAGTGTCCTGCCCTGTTGGTCGCCGTATCAGCAAAACCGGCTCATGCTATATGGGAACGGATCGCAGCGGCAAAAGCCTGCCTGTGGTCGAGCTCAAGGAATATCTTTCGCGATGACGGCAACAATGCAGACGGATACCGGTGAAGCGAAGGCCTATCCGGGTCGCGCAGCGGTCGTCAGCTGGATCTTCTTCGATTGGGCCGCGCAGCCCTATTTCACGCTGATCACGACCTTCGTGTTCGCGCCCTATTTCGCGAGCTTCGTCGCGCCAGACGCCGCGAGCGGCCAGGCGCTGTGGGGCTTTGCCACCGCGGCCGCGGGGCTTGCGATCGCGCTGTTGTCGCCGGTGCTGGGCGCCATCGCCGATGCCAGCGGCCGGCGCAAGCCATGGATCGCGGGCTTCGGCGCGCTGCTGGTGATCGGCTCGAGCGCGATGTGGATCGGCAAGCCCGGCAATCCCGATCTCATCCCGATGCTGTTGCTCGCCTATGCGATCGCCAGCGTCGGCGTCGAGTTCGCGACCGTGTTCAACAATGCGATGATGCCGACCCTGGTGCCGCCGGATCGGATCGGACGCCTCTCGGGCACCGGCTGGGCCACCGGCTATGTCGGTGGCATCCTGAGCCTCGTGCTGGTGCTCGGCTTCCTCGCCGCCAATGCCGAAACCGGCAAGACGCTGTTCGGCTTCACGCCGCTGTTCGGGCTCGATCCTGTCACGCATGAGGGTGATCGCATCACCGGGCCGCTGACCGGATTGTGGTTCATCATCTTCGTGGCGCCGATGTTCCTGTTCACGCCGGATTATCCGGCGAAGCGCCCGATCCGTGCCGCGCTCGGCGAAGGCCTGCGCGAGCTCAGGGAATCACTGCGGAGCCTGCCGAAGCAAAAATCGCTGGCGCGGTTCCTGCTCGCAAACATGATCTACACCGACGGGCTGGTCTCGCTGTTCGCGTTCGGCGGCATCTATGCTGCCGGCACGTTCGGCTGGGATACGATCCGGATCGGCACCTTCGGTATCATTCTGGCGGTCGCCGGGACGTTCGGCGGCTGGATCGGCGGCAAGCTCGACGATGCGTTCGGGCCGAAGCGCGTGATCACCGGCAGTCTCTTGATCCTGCTGTTTGCGATCGTCGTGATCCTCACCGTCAACAAGGATTCCATCCTGTTCATCCCGGTCGCGCCGCCGGTGCCAGGTGGTCCGCTGTTCGCGGGCGCCGCCGAGCGCGCCTATATCGTGCTGGGCTGCCTGATCGGTGCCACCGGCGCGCCATTGCAGGCAGCCTCGCGCTCGCTGCTGATCCGCCTCGCGCCCAGGGATCGCATCGCGCAGTATTTTGGCCTGTTCGCGCTGACCGGAAAGGTGACGTCGTTCATCGGCCCGCTTTTGATCGGCACGATCACCGCGGCGACCGCGAGCCAGAAGGCCGGCATGGCCGTGCTGGTGGCGTTCTTTGTGGTCGGGCTGACGCTGCTGGCGAGAGTCAGAAGCAACTAGCGCCGTCATTCCGGGGCGCGCGAAGCGCGAGCCCGGAATCCATTCATCCGCTGCACGATGGATTCCGGGCTCATCGCTGCGCGATGCCCCGGAATGACGTTAGTGCCGGAAATGCCTGGTGCCGGTGAACACCATGGCGATGCCGTGCTCGTCAGCGGCCTTGATCACCTCGTCGTCGCGCATCGAGCCGCCGGGCTGGATCACCGCGGTGGCGCCGGCCTCGATGCAGGCCAGCATGCCGTCGGCGAACGGGAAGAACGCGTCGGAGGCGACCACCGAACCCTTGGTCAGCGGCTCGGCGAGCTTCAGCTCGGCCGCCGCATCCAGCGCCTTGCGCGCGGCGATGCGGGCGGAATCGACCCGGCTCATCTGGCCGGCGCCGATGCCGACGGTGGCGAGATCCTTGGCGTAGATGATGGTGTTCGACTTGACGTGTTTTGCAACCCGGAAGGCGAATTTGAGATCGCGCAGCTCGGCGTCGGTCGGCGCACGCTTGGTCGCGACCTTCAGGTTCATGTCCTCGACCACGGCATTGTCGCGGCCCTGCACCAGGAGGCCGCCGGCGACGGTCTTGGCGGTGAGGCCGAGCGCGCGCGGGTTCGGCAGGCCGCCTGCGAGCAGCAGGCGCAGATTGCGCCGGCCGGCGATGATCGCAATCGCCTCCTCGGTCGCATCGGGCGCGATGATCACCTCGGTGAAGATGCCGATGATCGCGCGCGCCGCATCAGCATCGAGCGTGCGGTTGACCGCGATGATGCCGCCATAGGCCGAGGTGGAATCGCAGGCCAGCGCGCGGGCGTAGGCGGTGGCGAGATCGGGACCTTCGGCGACGCCGCAGGGATTGGCGTGCTTGACGATGACGCAGGCCGCGGTGCGCTGCGGATCGAACTCGCCGACGCATTCGTAAGCCGCGTCGGTGTCGTTGATGTTGTTGTAGGACAATTCCTTGCCCTGCAATTGCCGCGCGGTGGCGACGCCCGGCCGCTTCTCCGGCGTGGCATAGAACGCCGCGCTCTGGTGCGGGTTCTCGCCATAGCGCAGCGACTGGATCAGCCTGCCGCCGAAGGCGCGGAAGTCCGGCGCCTTGGTGTCGAGCTGCACGGCAAACCAGTTCGAGATCGCGGCGTCATAGGCCGCGGTGCGCGCATAGGCCTTGGCGGCGAGCCGCCGGCGCAACTGGAGCGAGGTCGCGCCGTTGTGCGCGGCGAGCTCGTCGAGCACGGCCTGATAGTCGTTCGCCTCGACCACCACCGCGACGTCGTCATGGTTCTTGGCGGCGGCGCGGATCATCGCCGGACCGCCGATGTCGATGTTCTCGATGCACTCCTCGAACCCTGCGCCTTTGTCGACGGTGGCTTCGAACGGATAGAGATTGACGACCAGAAGATCGATCGGCGCGATGCCGTGCGAGGCCATCGCCGCGGCATGCTCCTTGTTGTCGCGGATCGCGAGCAGGCCGCCGTGCACCTTCGGGTGCAGCGTCTTGACCCGGCCGTCCATCATCTCGGGGAAACCGGTGAGTTCGGAGACGTCCTTCACCTTCAGCCCGGCCGCCGCGATCGCCTTGGCGGTGCCGCCGGTCGAGACCAGCTCGACACCCTGGTCGGCCAGCGCCTTGGCGAAATCGATCAGTCCGGTCTTGTCGGAAACGGACAACAGAGCGCGGGTCACGCGGCGAAGCTGTTCGGTCATATCGGAAAATCCCTGGCTGTTAAGGCAGCCGGGTAGCACGGTTTTGTGCGCTACGAAACCGGTCTTGGGGGCCGAATCCTCGCAAATTAGCCCCGTCACCCTGAGGAGCGCAAAGCGCGTCTCGAAGGGTCGACGGCCACCAGCCGGGCCGTGCATCCTTCGAGGCTCGCAAGAGTCGCACCTCAGGATGACGGGTCTGAGATGGAGGCGATGCGGTACCTACAGCGGCAGTTCCGGCTCGCGGCGGGCGTTGCGGCGCGCGTTGGTGGCCGAGGCCGAGGTCGAGGAGCGCACGAAGCTCCAGCGGATGGTGGCGGCCTGCCTTGCGTCCTGCCGGATCACGATCTGGGAGGTGCGGCGCGGGCCGTCATTGCCGGCCAGGAACACGCTGTCCTCGAGATCGACCTTGTCGTCCATCGCCTCGAAGGTCCAGACGTCGCGGTTGGGCAGCACCAGCATCACGCCGCGGGCGTCGGACAGCCGGCTGGCCTTCACCGACGGATGCAAATGGAAGCGTAGCGCGAAATCGGCCTCGCTGCCCCTGATGCGGCCGCCCGGCGCCGGTGCGAGCGAGTCCTCGCCTTCGAGCCGGGTGCCATCCTGGGAGATCATCAGCACGCGGCGGTGGATCACGCCGAAGCGCGACAGGTAGCCGTCATGCGAGGCGGTGAGCACGTCGCCATCGGGGACGGCTTCGCGGTAACTCTCGACATTGGCAGGGCCGCTGGTGATCGGCGCGCCGCGCAGCAGCCGCTTCATCGCCGACAGTTCGACGAACTGGCACGACGAGGTGTCGTGATAGGTCAGCGTCGAATGCGCGGCGGTGGAACGCGCGAACGGCCGCCAATTGTCGCGGCCGGTCGAAGGCATGCCGCAATTGACCACGATGCGGCTGACGCCGGAGGAGAGCTCGAACGACAGGCAGCCGGCATGCGCGTCCTGGCTGACGCTGGGCGGCGGCGGCGGGCCGGTGTCGATGATCAGGGCGGTGTTGCCGGCATCAAGGCGCTGGAAGCCGGTATGCGGCATGCTCGCCATCGGCACGCCGCGGGTGTCGTCATAGGCGAGCAGCGTCGCCACCAGATCGGACGGCGCGGTCGACATGCCGTTGAACAGCGCGAAGCTGCCATCGCCGTGACGGAAGAAGCGCAGCATCGGCATCATGCGGTCGATGGCGTTGAGCAGCGCCGGCGGCGGCGCGATATTGCGCGCAGCAAAGGTCTGGCGCAGCGGCAGGAGATCGCTGAGCAGCTCGACCAGCGCACCGGGATTGCGCGAGATGTGACCGCCATCGGGCAGGATCTGGCGCTGCAATTCGTCCGACAGCCGGCGCGTCGCGGTCTTGATGTTGCGCGCCTGGTTGGCGAGGCAGAGCGAGGCGTAGCACAGCGCGATCAGCACCTGGAGGCGCGGAACGCCGTCATTGTCGAGCGTGGAATAACGCAGATAGCGGATCTCGCGCGCCAGCCCGCGCAGGTACTTGCGGTAGAATTTGCCGTCGGTGTCGCCGAGCACCAGCGGCGCCTGCGACAACAGCGAGATCACGCGGCGCGCCCGCACGTCGGCGCGGCGCTCCAGCGGCCGCTTGCGCGCCTGATTCGAAATCCAGTCGTCGACCAGCGAGCGGGCGTTGGCGCGGGTCAGCGCGGTGTCGGCGGCGCGCAGATGGCGCAGCCAGCCGAAGCCGAGCAGGGCGGCTTCCCAATCCTCCGACGGCGGCTCGAGATCGAAGATCGAGCGGCCATGGCAGGTGACGATCTTGCCGGCGAACACGAATCGCCCGGCATAGATCTCGGCGGCGCGGGTGGCGTCGGCGGTCCTGAGGTCGTGCGGGGCGATGATCAGCCGGTCGGTGCGGCCGGGCCACAGCCGCGACAGCACAACGGTGCTGCCGCTGGCGCGTGCGATCATGCTGCGCGCGAAGCGGCCGGCAATCAGCGTCGAGATGCGTCTGCTTTGAGCGACCGACACGCCTAACCTTGCGGGGAGGGAATTTTCAACGAATCCTTATTTTAATCCGGAAACGCGGCCAAGGCACCCTCTTGATGGGCGACATACCCTCTTGATACCGCACGAATCACTTCGAGCGTAGAAGACCGAAGTTTAAATTCAGGCCTTAACCAGCCGGGCGGCGTAAAATCCGTCGAGGCCGCCCAGCCGCGGGTCGGCATTGGGCAGATGGCTGGGCAGGGTGCGCAGGTCGCCGTCGGCGGTAATGATGTCATCGAGGCCGGCGACCTCGTCGTTCCCGACCGGCGCACGGCGCAGGCCTGATTCGCCCGCGAGCAGCGCGGCAATCGCCTGCTCGCCTTCCTCCGGCTCGAGCGAGCAGGTGCAGTAGACCAGGGTGCCGCCCGGCTTCAGAAGACTGGTGGCCTTTTGCAGCAGCCGCTTCTGGAGGGCCGACAGCGCGGCGATGTCGCCTTCCTGCCGCAGCCAGGCCACGTCGGGATGGCGGCGGATGGTTCCGGTCGAGGTGCAGGGCGCATCGACCAGAATACCGTCGAAGCTGGCCGCCTCCGCCGGCCATTCGGCGGCGTCGGCGACCACCGTCTCGGCCTGTAGGGCCAGCCGGGTGAGGTTGTCGCGCAGCCGTGCGACGCGGGCCGGCGAGCGGTCGACCGCGGTGACCTGCGCGCCCGCCAGCGCGAGCTGGGCGGTCTTGCCGCCCGGCGCGGCGCAGAGGTCCGCGACCTTCTTGTCCTTGATGTCGCCGAACAGGCGCACCGGAAGTGCTGCGGCGGCGTCCTGCACCCACCATTGGCCTTCCGCGAAGCCCGGCAGCATCGTGACGGAACCCTGGAGCAGCGTGCGCACGGTTCCGGTCGGCAATGTCTCGCCGTGCAGACGGCTTGCCCATTGCACGGCGTCCGACTTCACCGTGAGGTCGAGCGACGGCTCATGGCCGAGCGCGAGCGCCATCTCGCGCGCGGTGGCTTCGCCGTAGAACGAATTCCAGCGCGCCAGCAGCCATGGCGGCAGATCCAGCGTCTGTGTGCTGATCTCCTCGATCAGTCCCTGGCCCTCGCGTGCGCAGCGCCGCAGCACCGCGTTGACGAGCCCGGCATATTTCGCCGCGCGCCGGTCCGACTGCACCAGCCGCACCGACAGATCGACCGCGGCGTGATCGGGCACGTCCATCCAGAGGATCTGCGCGGCGCCGATCAGGAGCGCGCTCTGCGCCCGCGGCGCATCGGTCGGGATGCCGCGGTCGAGCAGGCGCGACAGCAGGTGGCCGAGCGTGCCGAGCTTGCGCAGGATGGTCGACACCAGCCGGCGCATCAGCGCGCGGTCGCGATCGGCGAGCGATTTCAGGCCGGGATGCGCGCCGGCGCCGTCGAGTTGATCGTCGAGGGTACGGTGCTTGTGCAGCACGCCATCGAGGATGTCGGCTGCGATCCGGCGCGCCGCGAGACCGGGGACTTCGGCAGGAACTGCAAATCTTGAAGGAGGCATGAAGCGGAGATATCTCGAAGGTGCTGAGTTACAATCGGCTCATGCCATCAACTCGAAACCACCACTGGCATGTGAATATGCCAAATGTAAGAATCGACCCGCGGGATTTTGCGATCGTGATGCCGTCACTGAGCCGATATCGAGATACGCAACGCGCAGGCAGAAAGTTTGCCGAGAAAGCCAGCCATGTCTGAGAAATCGCCATCGCCAAAGGAATCCGCAAGGGAACCCGCGCCGCGCAAGCCGCTGACACCGGCCGCGCAGCGCGCGCTTGCCGAGGCCGAGGCGCGGCGCAAGGCGGCCGAGGAGCTCGCCGCGCAGAATGCGGCGGCGCGGCCGAAGGAATTCCAGGGTCCGAAAGGGCCGGAACCGACACGCTACGGCGATTGGGAGACCAAGGGCATCGCCTCGGATTTCTGAGAGCTGTTTGGTGCGTCTTGCCTGACGTCTCGACTCAGGCCAGTCTGGGAATATGTCCCCATATGAGAGAATAAATCCTTATCGTGGGACGGGACGTCCGCCCTTCCGCCGCTCACCCTGGGGCCGCCGCGTCTCGGCGGCGCTACCATGGGTGTTCGTTCTCGGCATCGCCGTCGGCAGCACGCTGCCGATCCGCCGATGGGCGCCTGAATGGGTGCCTTTGCCGTCGCACTGGTCGTTGAGCCGGTCGCGCGATGCCGACATGATCCGGCAGCGGGCCGGCGCCCCCGATGCTCGCCATGCCGTCGATGTCATCAGGACGATCGACGGCGACACGTTCGAGGCGCGGGTGCATCTCGCGCCAGGCCCCGATCTCACCACACGGGTCCGGCTGCGCGGCATCGATGCGCCGGAGCTGAAGGCGTCGTGTCAACGTGAGCTGCAAATGGCGCAGGCAGCGACCGTGGCGCTGCGCGACCTGCTCGGCCAGGGCGATGTCGCGATCTACAATATCGGCCCGGACAAGTATCAGGGGCGCGTCGTCGCCGACGTGGCGACGAGGAAGACCGACAATGTCTCGGCTGCGATGCTCGCGGCCGGTCATGCGCGTGCCTACAATGGCGGCCACCGCTTCGGCTGGTGCGGGAGCTTCGCGCGCTGAACAATCGCCGCCACCTTCGCCAAAGCTTCCTAATCTGGAATTCGAAAAGGAAGAGTATTTCGCGCCGTTGTCGCAACCTCTCGCGCGTGAAGATGTGTTCTTCAATCCCTTCCAACATCCTGCCGCAGCCAGCCGCGCAACGCTGAGCTAGGCCACATCACTGCCTGTGGGTGCAGGCATTTGTGGTTTGGGGCAGTTTCAGTGTGCATTTCCAGGATTGGTTTCGGACGCGTGTTGCTGCTGGGTGCGGCGAGCACGGCAGCGCTGGGTGTTGGTATCGCGGGTGTGGCGGCGCAATCGGCCACCGCTCCGGCGAGTGGGGTGATCCCGCTCGACCCGGTCGTCGTCGATCAGCCGGCGCAAAAGCCCACGCGCACGCAACGGGCGGCCCGTTCGCGCTCCGCATCGGCCACCCGCTCGCGCGCGATTGCGGCGCGGACGGCAGCCGCCGCCGCGGCTTCGCGCGCGATGCCGTCGACGAATGGCGGTACCAGCGGGCCACGTGAAACGGGCTGGGGCCATGTCGACGGCTATGTCGCGACCCGTAGCGGGACAGGTACCAAGACCGATGCGGCGCTGATCGAGACACCGGCCGCAGTGTCGGTGGTCACGCAGGATCAAATCCAGGCGCAGGGCGCACAGAGCGTGTCGCAAGCGGTGCGCTATACGCCGGGCGTACGGGTCGAGCCGACCGGCGCGGACGCGCGATTCGATACCGTCTACATTCGCGGCTTTGCCGCCGACCAGTATCTGGATTCGCTGCGGCTGCTCAATTTCGGCGTCTTCGCCTATCCGATCGTCGAACCATTCAATCTGGAGCGTGTGGAGGTGCTGCACGGTCCGGCGTCGATCCTCTACGGGCAGGCTTCGCCGGGTGGCGTCGTCGACATGGTGAGCAAGCGGCCGACGCTCGACCCCACGCACGAGATGTTCATTTCGACCGGCAGCTATGGGCGCATCCAGGGCGGCGTCGATCTTTCCGGCCCGATCGACCAGAACAAGGAGTTCCTGTATCGCTTCACAGCCTCCGGCCTCGATGTCGGCAGCCAGGTCGATCATACCGGCTACGAGCGCGTTTCGATCGCTCCGTCGCTGACATGGCGACTTGACAACGACACCACGCTGACGGTGCTCGGCACCTATCAACGCGACCCGAAGGCCGGATTCTACAATCAGCTGCTGCCGCTCGGCATCGGCACCATCACGCCCTACAAGGGCCAGTACATCCCAACGGGCTTCTATTCCGGTGAGCCGAATTTCGACAAGACCGACCGCACCCTGGGCGCGGTCGGCTATCTGTTCGAGCATAGTTTCGGCAACAACCTGAAGGTCCGGCAAAATTTGCGCTATTCGGACCTCGATACCGACTTTGCCGTGGTGTCGCCGAACCCGGGCACCGATCCAACCAACATGACACGCGGCGCGTACACGACCCAGGAGAACATTCGCTCCTTCACCGTCGACAACCAGGCCGAGGCAAATTTCAACACCGGCCCGTTCCAGCACACCGTGCTTGCCGGCATCGACTACATGAACGCCACCGACAAGCGGCTCAACGGCAGCCTTGCCGTGGTGCCCTCGATCAACGCGCTCAATCCGGTCTACGGCGTTCCGATCGGACCGGTGCCGAGCACGACCAACGTCCGACAGACCATCGACCAGCTCGGGGGCTATTTGCAGGATCAGATCAAGTTCGATCGCTTCGTGGCGCTGCTCGGCGTGCGCGAAGATCTCGCGACATCTCGCACCGAGACCCTGACCTATGCAACCAACCTCACCGCGATCGCGCCAAAGTCCGACACCGCGACGACCAAGCGCGGCGCCCTGCTCTACAAGTTCGACAACGGCATCGCCCCCTATATTCAGTACACCGAATCGTTCCAGCCGACCGCCGGCACGGATTTCGCGGGCAATCCGTTCGCGCCGACCACCGGGCAGCAAGAGGAAGTCGGAATCAAATATCAGCCCAATGCGAAATCGCTCTACACCATCGCGGCCTACAATCTGGTGCAGCAGAACGTGCTGACGCCGGATCCCGATCCGAGCCACGGGCCGACTGCGCGGGTCCAGACCGGAGAAATTCGCTCGCGTGGCATCGAGCTCGAGGCCAAGACGGAGGTCAATCGCGACCTCAGCCTGATCGCCTCCTACACCTATCTCGACAACATCGTGACCAAGACCAACACGGTGGCGCAGCTCGGCAAGCATCCGGTCGGCTTCGCGATGAATTCGGCCGCCGCCTGGGCGGACTATACTTTCCATGGCGGCCCGCTCGACGGCTTCGGCTTGTCCGGCGGCGTCCGCTACATCGGTCCGTCGGCCGGCAACACCGCGAACACGTTCTACGTACCCGGCGTGACTTTGTTCGACGCCGCGATCCACTACGATCTCGCGGGCCTCGGCCGGCCGTTCAAGGGCTACTCGCTACAGGTCAACGCGACCAACATCTTCGATAAGACATATGTGACCTTTTGCCAGGATATCGGATGCTACTATGGTCTGCGCCGCAACGTGATCGCGACGCTGCGCTATCGTTGGTGAAATCGGGGATGCTGACGTCATGACTCGAGCGGCGCTGCGGCGATGGTTCTGGGTGCACAAATGGTCGAGCCTGGTGTGCACGCTGTTCCTGCTGGTGATCTGCGTGACCGGCCTGCCGTTGGTGCTGCGTGACGAACTGTCGGACTTGCTCGACAACGCCTTGCCCTATGCCAAGGTCGCCGACGATACGCCGAACGTCAGCCTCGACAAGCTCGCCTCCATCAGCCGGCAGATGTATCCCGGCGAGATCATCACCTCGATGTTCTCCGATGACGATGAGCCGAAGATCGTCGTGTTCATGGCTCAGTCCTGGGACGCGGTCCGGGCAAACATCAAGGCCATGCACTGGATCAGGTTCGATGCGCATACCGGAGCCGTGCTCAAGCAGTCCAAGCCCTTCGATCAGGACGGGATGAGTTTTCTCACGCTGATGCTGCGGCTTCACAGGGACCTGTTCGCTGGCCTGTCCGGCGAACTCTTCATGGGGCTGATGGCGCTGCTGTTCGTCGCCGCGCTGGTGTCAGGGGGCGTGGTCTACAGCCCGTTCATGCGGCGGCTGGATTTCGGTACGGTGCGCACCGGGCGATCGCGGCGTCTCAAATGGCTCGACCTGCACAATCTGCTCGGCGTCGTCACGTTGGCCTGGATGCTGGTGGTCGGTATCACCGGCGTGATCAACGAACTGTCGACGCCGCTGTTCGGGCTTTGGCTGCAGACCGACGTCAAAGCCATGCTCGCCAAGATACAGGAACGCCCCATCGATGATGTCTCGGAGTTGAGTTCGCCGCAGGCAGCGCTCGATACCGTCAAGGCCGCGCTTCCCGGGAAGGTCGCCACCAGCATGGCATTCCCGGGTTCGCCGTTCGGCACGCCCTATCATTATGTGGTGTGGACCAAGGGCAAGGAGCCGCTGACGTCACGGCTGTTCAGCCCCGCGCTGGTCAATGGGCGCACAGGCGAATTCGGCGGCGAGGTCGGGATGCCCTGGTATCTGCGGGCGCTCGAACTGTCGCGGCCGCTGCATTTCGGCGACTATGGCGGCATGCCGCTCAAGGTGATCTGGATCCTGCTCGATCTCGTGACCATCGTCGTGCTGGTCAGCGGATTGTATCTCTGGCTGTCCCGGCGTGGGTCGCCGATCGCGGAAGCCGAACAAGAACTGATGGCAAGTCACGTGGCGCCGTTGCGGCCGGAAGCTGCGGAATGAGCTCGCAACGCCGCTCGTATCTCAAGATCTGGCGCTGGCCCACGATGCTGGGCGGCCTCACGATCGCGGGCTTGTTCGCGGCGCTGCTCGGCCAGCAGGGCATCTGGTTGCCGCTGTCCTGGGCGTTGCTGACGGTGCCGCTGGTCGTGATCCTGGCCTGCCTGCACCGGTTGCGCCACGGCTAGAGCGCTTTCGAGCGAAGTGGATCCCGGTTTGCGTGAAGCCGCGCATGTCGGCGCGGCTGTTGTTGCGTCAAACCTTCGGCCGATGTCAGCGGGTGACGACGACCGTCGTGCCGACCGAGACGCGCGAATAGAGATCGGTGATGTCGGTGTTCAGCATGCGGATGCAGCCGTAGGAGACGAAACCGCCGACCGAGCCCGGCACGTTGGTGCCGTGGATGGCGTATTCGCCGCCGGCCAGCGTCATCGCCGCGACGCCCATCGGGTTATGCGGCGAGCCGCCGGCGATCACGTTCGGGATGCTGGGCTTGTCGCGCTTGACCTCGGCGGGGGGCGACCAGGCCGGGTTGCGATACTTGCCGTCGATGCGGGTGGTGCCGGCCCACTGCTTGCCGGACTTGCCGACGCCGACCGGGTAACGCATCGCGTGGCCGGAATCGAGGATGAGATAGAGCCGCCGTTCGTTGGTCTTCACCACGATGGTGCCCGGCGTGTAGTTGTCGGCGTGAAGTCCCACGATTTCCGGCCGCGCTTCGGCCGTCTGCGACATCAACACGCTCGCTCCGAGGGTGGCAGCCAACGCCACCGCAATCTTCATCGACATCAACCTCTCCACTTCCCAACAGCTCCCGTGAGGGAGCCAAAAACGAAGATGCAGAGCCCTGAAAAAAACCGGGCCCGCCGGTCTCACGCACGCAATGTTAACCGCGTGTCTTAACCGGGCGGTTTCACACCGGCCGCGAGACACGTCCTGATGGCGGGGAGAGAAGGAAAACTTGGGATCAAAGTAAATGACTTGAAAACAACACCCGGCCACAAACGCGCCGCAATGCCGCCGCGTCTCTGACAATCCCGTGAAGCGCCTAATCCCATGGCGCTTCAGGGGCGGCCGACGCCGGATTGCAGCAAGACAAGCGAAAGGCCGCGGCGATGATCGCGCGCGGCCCTTGCTTCATGTCTCGATATTACTGCTGCCGGATTACTTCTTGTTCTGCCGGTTCTGCACGAGGTCATCGACCACGGCCGGATCGGCGAGCGTCGAGGTGTCGCCGAGGCTGGAGGGCTCGTCCTCGGCGATCTTGCGCAGGATGCGGCGCATGATCTTGCCGGAGCGGGTCTTCGGCAGGCCGGGCGCGAATTGAATGAGATCCGGCGAGGCGATCGGGCCGATGTCCTTGCGGACCCAGGCGACCAGTTCCTTGCGCAGCGCCTCGGTCGGCTCGGTACCCTTCATCAGCGTGACATAGGCGTAGATGCCCTGGCCCTTGATGTCGTGCGGGTAGCCGACGACGGCGGCTTCCGACACCGCCTCATGCGCGACCAGCGAGCTCTCGACCTCGGCGGTGCCCATGCGATGGCCGGAGACGTTG
Source organism: Bradyrhizobium sp. UBA2491 (assembly GCF_002341725.1). Classification (NCBI taxonomy): domain Bacteria; kingdom Pseudomonadati; phylum Pseudomonadota; class Alphaproteobacteria; order Hyphomicrobiales; family Nitrobacteraceae; genus Bradyrhizobium; species Bradyrhizobium sp. UBA2491. The sequence continues at coordinate 37,455 of NZ_DDOP01000056.1, read as the reverse complement.
ATGACGTCGTCGACGCGGCCGGTGATCCAGTAGTAGCCGTCGGCATCGCGCCGGCAGCCGTCGCCGGTGAAGTACTTGTTCTTGTAGGTCGAGAAATAGGTCTGCTCGAACCGCGCATGATCACCATAGACCGTGCGCATCTGCCCCGGCCAGGATTTGGTCAGGCACAGATTGCCCGAGGTCTCGCCGTCCAGCGTCTTGCCGTCGGCGTCGACGATCTCGGGCACCACGCCGAAGAACGGCCGCGTCGCCGATCCCGGCTTCAGCTTGGTCGCGCCCGGCAGCGGGGTGATCAGGATGCCGCCGGTCTCGGTCTGCCACCAGGTGTCGACGATCGGGCAGCGGTCGTCGCCGACCACGCGGTAGTACCACTCCCAGGCTTCCGGATTGATCGGCTCGCCGACCGAGCCGAGCAGGCGCAGCGATTTGCGCGAGGTCTTCTTCACCGGCTCGTCGCCGCCCTGCATCAGCGCGCGGATCGCGGTCGGCGCGGTGTAGAAGATGTTGACCTTGTGCTTGTCGACCACGTTCCAGAACCGCGAATTGTCCGGGTAGTTCGGCACGCCCTCGAACATCAGCGTGGTCGCGCCGTTGGCGAGCGGTCCATAGAGGATGTAGCTGTGGCCGGTGACCCAGCCGACGTCGGCGGTGCACCAGTAGATGTCGCCGTCATGATAGTCGAACACGTATTGGTGCGTCATCGACGCGAACACCAGATAGCCGCCCGAGGTGTGCAGCACGCCCTTCGGGGTGCCGGTCGAGCCCGAGGTGTAGAGGATGAACAGCGGATCCTCCGCATTCATCGGCTCGCACGGGCACTCCGACGTCACCATTTCGGCGGCCTCGTGATACCAGAGGTCGCGCGTCGGGTTCATCTCGATCTTGCCGCCGGTGCGCTTCACCACGACGACCCAGTCGACGCCGCCGGTCTTGGCGATCGCCGCATCGACATTGGCCTTCAGCGGCACCTTCTTGCCGCCGCGCAGGCCTTCGTCGGCCGTTATCACCACCTTGGAATCGCAGTCCTTGATGCGCTGGGCGAGGCTGTCCGGCGAGAAGCCGCCGAACACCACCGAGTGGATCGCGCCGATCCGCGCGCAGGCCAGCATCGCGTAGGCCGCTTCCGGAATCATCGGTAGATAGATCGTGACGCGATCGCCCTTGCCGACGTTTCGGGTGCGCAGGATGTTGGCCATCTTGCAGACTTCGTCATGCAGCTCGCGGTAGGTGATGTGCTTGGATTCGGAAGGGTCGTCGCCCTCCCAGATGATCGCGGTCTGGTCGCCGCGCGTCTCCAGATGGCGGTCGATGCAGTTCCAGGCGACGTTCAGCTCGCCGTCCTCGAACCATTTGATCGAGATGTTGCCGGGCGCGTAGGAGACGTTCTCGACCTTGGTGTAGGGCTTGATCCAGTCGATCCGCTTGCCGTGCTCGCCCCAGAAACCGTTGGGGTCCTTGACCGAGTGCGCGTACATCTCGCGATATTTTGCGTCGTTGACGTAAGCACGCTTGGCCCAGTCGGCCGACACGTCATAGATCTTCTCGGACATCGCTTTCCTCCACTCATTGCCGTTCGCAAACAACGCGGCGGCAAGCCTTTTAAGTTCAAGCCGTCTTGATCATTGCCGCGATTATGCGTTGCCGCATTCCGGGCCGGCAAGGAAAAAGGACTGTCACTTTCGTCGCGCCGAAGCCGCCGGATGGTCCACCGGCGTCCGCTTGTGATAGGACGGCTTACCGCAACGCGTCGACGAGAGAAACCTATGCGCCATCGCCTGCTCCGGGTCACTGGTCTCTTGGTCGTAGTGATGTCGCTTTCGGCGCCGCTCGCCACGGCGCAGACGGCGGCACCCGCGCCCTCTGCCGAGGCGCTGGCCGCGGCCAAGGAATTGGTGACCACCATGCATCTTGTCGACCAGTTCAAGGCGCTGATGCCGGCGATCCTGCAGAGCCTCAAGCCTGCGATCGTCCAGGGGCGCAGCGGGGTCGACCGCGATTTCGATTCCCTGACGCCGGTCATACTCGACAGCTTCCAGGCGCGGTACAGTGAATTGTCGGACGCCATGGCAGTCGTCTATGCCAACAACTTCACGGCTGACGATCTGCGCAACTTGATCACCTTCTACAAAAGCCCGCTCGGCCAGAAAATGCTCGAAAAGACACCGGCCTTGACCAAGCAGTCGCTCGTCGCGGGCCAGCGGTTTGGCGCGTCAGTCGCCGCAGACCTGCGGCAGAAGATTATCGAGGAACTGCGCAAGAAGGGTCACGACCTCTGACGCGGTGGCGTGGATTTGACTGCATCTGGATACCGGTCGCTCGGCTCATGACGGTTCGGCGCCCGTCACATTCGCGGCGGCCAGACAGCCGGAAATCAAGGTTAGTCGGCGAATGGCACCCATGAAAGGTAATTAGAAACCTCTCATAACTGATTCGCGACTCGCAATGTCCGTCCCGACGCCCTAAATCGCCATTCCGAGGCCGGACGGCCTCACCGGAACCAAGCCCGAAGCAACGGCATTACCGGGAGAACAGCGGAACAAGGCGTCTAACTGAGATGATGGATCAGCAGAACATCGCGGCTGTGCGGCCCATGTCCGCCGATCCCGCTGTCGCCCTGGCGAAGGCGTTGGGCCAATGGCCCAAGCGGCCGCAGCCAAAGTTATCGCCGCGGGCGAAGCTCAAATTTGAAGCGCCTGTCGCCATCAAGACCTCGGTCGAGGATCTGGCGCGCGACCTGGGGCTTCGGCTCGGCGATCAGAACGAGCTGACCATCCGGCGCATCAAGCGCGGCAAGACCTATTCATTCGTTCGCGCCAATGGCTCGCGCGTCCGCGATGCCCGTACCATCCGCCGGCTGCACGCGATGGCGATGCCGCCGGCCTATCGCCAGGTCCGTTACTCCACCGATCCGAACACGCATCTCCAGGCGGTGGGGCTCGATGCGGCCGGCCGGTTGCAATACCGCTACCACGCCGACTGGGAAAAGGTCCGCGAGCAGCGCAAGGCACATCGCCTGGGCAAGCTGGTCGCCGCGCTGCCGAAGATCCGGCGCAAGGTCTCGGCGTTCCTGTCCGGCGACGAGCCGACCCGCGAGTTCGCGCTGTCGGCGGTGATCGAGCTGATCGCGCGCACCGCGATCCGGCCCGGCAATGAATCCTATGCGCGCCTCAACGGCACCCGCGGCGCCACCACGCTGCTGAAATCCAACGTCACGCTGGAAGACGACAGCTTGGTGCTGACCTTCAAGGCCAAGGGCGGCAAGGCCGTGCGCAAGGAATGCGACGCGGCCAAGCTGGTGCGCGCGATCGGCATCCTGCGCGGCGTCCCGGGCAAGCGTATGTTCCAGTATTACGATCGCTCCGGCGTCGTGCGCGCCGCCTCGACCACGGCGGTCAACGCGTTCCTGCGCGAGCTCGCCGGCATCAAGATTTCGCTGAAGGACTTCCGCACCCTGATGGCGTCGGCCGTCGTCGTGGAATCGCTGTCGCGGATCACCCCGGCTGCCAGCCAGCGCGGCCGCAAGCGCCAAGTGCTGGACGCGATCCGCGCCGCCGCCGACCAGCTCTCCAACACGCCGGCGATCTGCCGCAAGAGCTATGTCCACGACACCATCGTGACCGCGTTCGAAGACGGCATCCTCGAACGCTTCGCCGCAACGATGGGCGGCTACCGCACCCAGAGCAAGCGCGAGCAGCTACTGGCGCAGGTGGTGATGGCGGCGGGGGCTTAGGCTTAGTCGCCGCATCCTCCATCGCCGGGAAGACGATTGAGATTGGGACGCTACAGCCCACCCATCTTGCAGACGTATTTCCACTCCTCCGCCGTCACCGGCTGCACCGAGAGCCGCGAGTATTTCACCAGCGCCATGTCGGCGAGCTTCTTGTCGGCCTTGATCGCGGCCATCGTCACCGCCGTCTTCAGCGGCTTGTCGGCCTTGATGTCGACGCAGACGAACTTGCCGGTCTTGTCGGTCGGATCCGGATAGGCTTCCTTGATGATCTCGGCGATGCCGACGATCTCCTTGCCCTCGTTCGAATGATAGAAGAACGCCTTGTCGCCCTTCTTCATGTTGACGAGGTTCTGCCGCGCCGTGAAGTTGCGCACGCCGGTCCAGGCCTCGCCCTTCGCGGCCTTGGCGACCTGCTGGTCCCACGACCAGACCGACGGTTCGGATTTCACCAGCCAGTAATTCATCGCAACTCACCCCGTTCTCGAACGTCGATTGTGCGGCAATCTATAGGCACGCGAATGCCCGCGACAAGCGCAGGTATCCAGCGTCATGTTCATTGCTTCAGGTAATGATCGAAGAAGTTGGCGATGTCGGTGAACGCCTCCCTGGTCTCGGGCGCATCGATGTTCATCTGGTACTGCGCGTGGGATTGCCCCTCATAGACATTGAGATCGGCGATCACACCGGCGCGGCGCAGCTTGCGATGCGTGCGCACCGTGTTGCTGAGGAACAGGTCGCGGGTGCCCGATGTCAGGATGGTCGGCGGAAAGCCCTTGAAGTCGCCGTAGATCGGGGAGATGTAGGGATTCTTCAGGCTGGTGCCGTTGGCATAGAGCTTTGCGGCGCGGCCGAGCCAGCCGTCCCAGGTCACCAGCACATTGTCGACCCATTCGTTGCTGGCGTAGCTGTCGCCGATCTTGTCGATGTCGGACCATGGCGTGCCCGGTGCGATGGCGGCGGGCAGCGGCAGCTTCTCATCCTTGGCCCGCAACACCATCGCAAGCGTCATGGCGCCGCCCGTCGAGGTGCCGAAGATCGCCAGCCGATGGCGTTCATGCGATTTCAGGACCTGCTTGTAGACCGCCATCGCGTCGTCCAGCGCGGCGGGATAGGGGAAGTCCGGCGGCATCCGGTAGTCGACCGAGATCACCTTGAAGCCGCCGAAGCCGGCCATCATGATGGCTTCCGGGAGCGCCGCCTCGCCGGGGCCGAACACGTAGCCGCCGCCATGGACGTGGATCAGCAGGCGCCGCCGGTTCTCCAGCGCGATCTTGTTCGGCGTCACGATGTAGCAATGCACGCCGGCAATCCTGGTTTCCTCGACCTTGACGCCGAGCTTCGCCTTCAGCGTTGGAATGCCGTCGATCAGGAGCTTGGCACGGCGATCGATCAGCTCCTTCCACTCCGCCGGCGTTTTCGGATCGGCGTTGAAGTGCGGCGGATAGGGCGCGCCGATCATCGCCTGCATCTCGGGCGAGACGTCGGCGGAGGGATTGCCGATCGATTTGGGCGGCGCGACACGCTTGCCGTTGTCGGCGTTCGCGGCGGCCTCGCTCTTGGCGAGTTCGTCGTATGAGGCTGCGGTTTGAGCGCGAGCGGCGCTGGCGGAGAGGGCGAGGGCGAAGGCCAGGCTGATCGAAACAAGGCTGATCGAAACGACGGCGCGATGCGGTTGACGCATGGTCTTTTCCTTGGGATCCGTTGCGCGATGGTCAGACCGGGATCCGACGGCTCAAAGCCACGCTAATACGGCGGGTTCAGGCCGTGAAGGGCAGCCTGCAACACATGCTCACGATCATCCTTCCGATTTGAACGGCCGCGTCAGCAAGCCTTCGATCGCGGCATCGATGGTCAGCCGGTTGGCGAGGATTGCCGCGACCGCGTTCGACACCGGCATGTCGACCTTCTGCGCGGCGGCGAGTTCACATAGCACCGGCGCGGTGAACGCACCCTCGGCGAGCTTGCCGACCGGCGCCGCCTCGCCGCGCCCGAGCGCGAGGCCGAGCGCGAAATTGCGCGATTGCGCGGTCGAGCAGCTGAGCAGCAGATCGCCCAATCCCGACAGGCCGGCCAGGGTCTCGGTGCGTGCGCCGCAGGCGCGGCCCAACCGGGCGAGCTCGCTGAAGCCGCGCGTGGTCAGTGCGGCGAGCGCGGAGGCGCCGAGCTTCTTGCCGACCACGATGCCGGCGGCGATCGCCAGCACGTTCTTGGCCGCGCCGCCGATCTCGACGCCGCGCACGTCTGTGGTGTGATAGGGCCGAAACGTTGCCGAGCCGAGTGATTGCACCAGCACGCGCGCCAGTGCCTCGTCCTTGGTGGCCAGCGTCACGGCGGTCGGCAAGCCGCGCGCGACGTCGTCGGCAAAGCTCGGTCCCGACAGGATCGCGGGCACGGCGCGTGGCGCGGCCTCGGCGATCACCTCGGTCATGAATTTGTGCGTGCCGTGCTCGATGCCCTTGGCGCAGGCGATCACCGGCGTGTCAGGCTTGAGATGCGGCGCAAGATGCCCGACCGCCGCGCGCAGATGCTGCGCCGGGGTGACCGCGAGGATGATGTCGGCGCGCGCGGCTGCGGCGATATCCGGCGTCACGGCAATGTCGGGATGAAGCTGGACGCCGGCGAGCCGCGGATTGACCCGGGTCGCCTGGATTTGCGCGGCATGCTCGGCATTGCGCGCATACAGCGTCACCTTGCGCCCGGCGCGCGCCGCGACGTCGGCCAAGGCCGTGCCCCAGGCGCCGGCCCCGATCACGCTGACTGATGCATGCGCGGGCATCGTATCCCTCGGTTCAATATCCGGCGCGGCTGTTGGCGTGGCCGGCTGGCGCCTTGGCATTGGCGTCGAGCAACCAGCGTGCGCGTGGCGGTGCTTCCATCGTGTCGGTGAGGCCGAGCGCCATCCGTTCGGCGCCGGCCCAGGCGATCATCGCGCCATTGTCGGTGCAGAGCGCCGGCGGCGGGATGATCAGCGTGGTCTGGGCTTTCGCCGCGACGTCCTGCAACGCGCTGCGGATGGCGTGGTTGGCGGCCACGCCGCCGGCCGCGACCAGTGCGCGCGGCGTGCCGAACCGCTCCTGAAACAGCCTGAGGCCGACGCTGAGGCGATCCGCGGTTGCGTCCAGCACCGCGGCCTGGAAGCTGGCGCAGAGGTCGCTGATGTCCTGCGGCTCCAATGGCTCCAGCCGGCTCGCCTCATTGCGCACCGCGGTCTTCAACCCCGACAGCGAGAAATTCGCATCGGGCCGGCCGAGCATCGGGCGCGGAAAGGCAAACCGCGTCGGGTCGCCGCCGGCGGCCGCGCGCTCGACCTGCGGTCCGCCTGGATAGGGCAGCGACAGCATCTTCGCCACCTTGTCGAACGCCTCGCCCATCGCGTCGTCGACCGTGGTGCCGAGCCGCACATATTCGCCGACGCCGACCACGGCGACGATCTGGGTGTGGCCGCCCGAGGCCAGGAACAGGCAATAGGGAAACGCCAGCGCGCAGGTCAGCCGCGGCGTCAGCGCGTGCGCCTCGAGATGGTTCACGGCGATCAGCGGCGTGTCATGCACCATCGCGACCGCCTTCGCGGTGGTGAGACCGACGATGACGCCGCCGATCAGGCCGGGTCCGGCGGCGGCCGCGACCGCCGACAATTGTCCATAGCCGACGCCGGCTTCCGTCATCGCCGAAGCGACGATGCCATCGAGCAGGTCGACATGGGCGCGCGCCGCGATCTCCGGCACCACGCCGCCGAAGCGGGCATGTTCTTCGGTCTGCGAGCGCACGATGTTGGAGAGGATCTTGCCCTGCCCGTCAGCCTGGCGCTCGACCACGGCGGCTGCGGTTTCATCGCAGGTGGTCTCGATTCCCAACACCAGCATCGGCGGTTCGTGTCCCAATTTCGGCCCTTGTGCTACCAGCATGATCCAGACGGGCCGGAACCGGTTTCCGGCAAGATCATGTTCATCCAGATGTTCCCTCCGGGGTAGCATTGCGAGGTCTTGAAGTGCAATCGGTCGGCAAGCTCCAATTCGCAAGGCGGGAGGCCTGACCCCGTGACCATCCTTGTCACACGACCGCATCCGGACAATGACACCACGGTCGCGACGCTGCGGGACCGGGGCTTCGAGGCCCTGTCGGCACCGCTGCTGCGTTTCGAGCCGCTGCCGTTCCATGACGATGCCGATGCGGATTATGACGGCGTCATCCTGACCAGCGCCAATGCGCTGCGGTCGCTTGATCTCACCGCCAGCCGGCTGTTGCCGCTGCCGCTGTTTGCGGTCGGGGCGCATACCGCCGATGCGGCGCGCGCCGCCGGCTTCGACCGCGTGATCGTGGCCAAGGGCGACGCGGTGAGCTTGCGCGATCTCGTGCTGGCGCAGGTCAAGGCCGGTAAACTGACGGCGTCGGCGACGTTGCTGTATCTCGCCGGCGCCGACCTCTCGCGCGATCTCGCCGGCGAGCTCGGAACGCACGGGCTCACCGTCGTCACCCACACCACTTACCGGATGGCGCCGGTGGCCGCCCTGCCAAGGCAGGCCAGCGAGGCCTTCATGGCGAACCGGATCAGCGCGGTGCTGCATTATTCCCGCCGCAGCGCGCAGGCGTTCCTGGAGACGGTCCGGGCCGACGGGATCGAGATTTCGGCGCTCGCCGTGCCGCAATGCTGCATTTCGGCGGCCGTCGCCGCGGTGCTGCATGACGCAGGTGCCACCAAGGTCGTGGTCGCGGCGCGGCCGGACGAAACCGCCCTGCTGGAGGCGCTTGGCCGCGCCTTGCGGCCGTGACCGGCATAATTCTTTGGTCCGAACAGGATGTTAGGCAATGCCCGCCGTTCCGGATCATGCTCTAAGCATTCGGGCCGTATCCGACGATGGACTTTCAAGCGAAACGGAGCCCGGTTCGCGTTAAGCAAACGCGACCAAACAAAAAGATAGGGCCACGATCCGATTCAATCGGATCGGATCATGCTCTAGGATGTGCGGCCAGTAGTTTTGAGGACCCCCGCGATGGCTGAAGAAAGGCCCGACGACCCAGGACCTTCGCCGGATTCCCGGCCCAAGCGCGCGCCGCCGACCATCGATCTTCAGGCGACCGAGGTCTCGAGCGAACCGCCAAAGGCGGAGGAGACCGCGGAAGCCGCCAGGGAAGCTGCAAAGGAATCCGCAACGGAAGCCAGCGAGGCATCGCCGGGCGTGGCGCCGCCCGAAGCGGAGCCG